>CAURCE010000028.1:0-22245 GCA_963523365.1 uncultured Streptococcus sp. | reverse complement strand
CTGGCACTTATTTCTTCAGAAATTCTTTCATCTCTTCCAGCGGAATCTGGTGAATGCTAGCCGAACCCAGCTCAGGCACCAGTACTAGTTTAATAGAATTCCCTCGAGCCTTCTTATCATGGGTCAGGGCCTGATAGAGTGCATTCTCATCCCAAGGCTGGTAATCTACCAGCAAGCCAAACTTCTGACACATACGGATGATGTCTTCTGTGATTCCGGCTGGCATAAGGCCTTTCTTCTCAGCGACACGGGAAACCTGTACCATGCCAATCGCCACAGCTTCACCATGCATAACCTTCCCATAGCCCGCCGTCGCTTCAATAGCATGCCCAATAGTATGACCGAAATTCAGATAGAGGCGGACGCCATTATCCAGCTCGTCCTCGACCACAATCTTACGCTTGACATCGCAGGAATGGTAGATGATGCTCTCCGCATGCTCCAAAATCGACTCTGGACTGCCATCCATTTCTGACAGCTCATCCCAGAGTTCCTTATCCTCAATCAAGCCGTACTTGACGACCTCGCCCATGCCTTCGATCAGTTCCCGCTGGCCCAAGGTCTGCAAGACTTCTGGGTCAATCAGAACTCCGTCAGGCTGGGTAAAAGTCCCGACCATATTCTTGGCCCAAGGCGTATTGACACCTGTCTTACCACCGATAGAGGAGTCCACTTGGGCTGTCAGACTGGTCGGAATCTGAACGAAATGAATGCCCCGCATATAGGTCGAAGCAACAAATCCTGCCAAATCACCGACAACACCACCACCCAAGGCTACAATGCCATCACTACGGGTCAAACCAACTTTGACCAAGAATTCATAGGCCTTGTTGACAGTCTTTAAGTTCTTGCTGGCTTCGCCCTCCAAAAAGTCAAATACAAAAGTCTCAAACCCAGCCGCTGCCAAGCTCAGCTTGACCTTTTCCGCATAGAGTCGAGCCACTCGATTGTCCGTGATGATGACCACTTTCTGAGGCTGCCAAAGCTGACTCAGCCAGTTTCCAGCCTGAGATAAGGCTCCTTTTTCGATGGTAATATCATAGGGATGATGGGGGAGATTTACATTCAATTTCATAAGCGCCTCCTTGTTTTTCCTACTCCAACCATAAATGAGCTGAGTAAGATTGACTATTTATACAGAGCTTCTAGCTGCTGCCAAATTTCCTGACAAGGCATGGGTTGTCCTGTCCAAAGCTCAAAAGCTTCTGCGGCCTGATAAAGCAACATACCCAGACCATTCACTGCCACTACCTTCCGACTTCGAGCCCACTTTAAAAAAGGTGTTTCAAAAGGTTTATAAATCACATCCGCGACTAAAATCTGGCTAGGTAACTGAATACCTTCTGCTAATGGTAAAGTCTCGCCATCCATACCCACACTTGTTCCATTGACCAGAAGGTCTGATTGGTTAATTTTCTCCTGCAAGGTAGCTAAGTCTTCTAAGTTAAAAACATGAATCCTACTCTTAGTCTGGCGGCTGATAACTGCCATCTTGCTGACGGTCTTATCATAGGATGCCTGCCGAGTAAAGACAAAGATTTCTTCTGCCTGATCCAAAGCAGCTTGAGCGATAATAGCTGTCGCAGCTCCTCCAGCACCTAAAATGGTCATTTTTTTGCCCTGAATAGCAAAAGACGGCAAGCTCTTAAAAAATCCCTTGCCATCCGTATTATATCCTATCAATGTACCATTTTTATTCACCACTGTATTCACAGCCCCGATAAGACGAGCGCTGGGAGCCAATTCATCAAGATATTGGATGACTTCCTGCTTGTAGGGCATTGACAAATTTATCCCAAACATATTATACCTTCGGATATTAGCAACGGTCGCCTCTAAATCCTCTGCTCCAATTTCCAAAGCAAGGTAGACACCATTGACAGCAGTCTTCTCAAAGGCTGTATTATGAATAAATGGTGAAATGCTATGCTTAATCGGCTTAGCAACCACTGCTGCTAGACGAGTATGGCCATCAATTTTCATTTAAAATCTCCCGCACAACCTTCATGTTTGCTAGGGAAACCTGACCTGGTGCACTCGGCTGTTCAACACTGGCAAAAGACCAGCTCGAACCCGTCAAATCCGCGGCTAAGCGAGAAATCTTTCCGACTTTTCCCATAGAAATCGTCACATACTCTTGTTCAGGGTTCAAAATCTTAAATCCACGAGTATAGTTCATCAGATCCAAGACATCCTGCTCATTATGCGCCATAACAGAAACTTTGACCACTTTTGGTGCCAAACTTGTCAATTCTGACAAAATTTCCATCATATTTTCAGGCGTTTCCTCAAAATTATGATAACTGAGAACTAAATTTGGAAACTCGAGCATTTCTTCGAATTTATCTTTATGCGAATAGTATTCAAAATCAACATAGTCTGGCGAATAAAAATTAGCTACTTCTTTGATAAGAGCAACATATTCATCATCTGACAGATCAATTTCGCCACCTTCTCCGCGACTTCGCAGCGTGAAGAGTAATTCACGACCAGCAAATTTCTCGAAAATAGCAGGAGCAACGTTGAGAATGCTCTCTTTCGGCAAAAAGTCCGCGCGCCATTCGATAATGTCAGCATCATCATAACGACTCACATCAATTGCTTTAGCCTCTTCTAAACTTCTGGGCATGATTGAAACGACTAATTTCATTTGTCCACCTTAATTGTAAATACCTTGAGGTAGTTACTATTCTCATCTTTCTTATTGTATACAAAGTCTGCTGGTAGGCCATATTCCGCTAGATAGCGATGAGGAACTCCTGCAAATCCTTTTTCAATTTCTTTTTTAAACTTACTTTTAGAAACATTAGCTGCGTTGGTCGAAAGAATCAATATTCCATTCGGACTCAAGATTTCCAAGGCCTGAGCCACCAAACGATGATAATCTTTCGCAACAGAGAAAGTCTGTTTCTTATTGCGAGCAAAGCTCGGCGGATCTAGGACAATCACATCATACTTCAACTCGTGACGCTTGGCGTATTTGAAGTAATCAAAGATATCCATGACCACGAAACGATGCGGCTCTAAATCCAAACCATTGGCTTCAAAATGTGCCTGGGAAAGCTCGCGACTGCGCTTGGCCAAATCCACCGAAGTTGTTTGACTGGCGCCGCCCATGGCAGCTGCCACCGAGAATGCTGCTGTATAAGAAAACATATTGAGCAGACTTTTTCCGCTAGCTAAGCCGTCAACTAGACTGCCCCGCACCTCATGCTGGTCCAGAAAAATCCCAGTCATCAGGCCATCATTCATGAAGACTTGATAGCGCACGCCATTTTCCAAAACCGTAAAATAGGCTGGCGCTTCTGCTCCGTAGAGATGGGCAGACTCATAGTCCAAGCCCTTGAAGCGAATCTTCTCGTAAGCTCCAGTGACCTCAGGAAAGACCTGCTGGAAAGCAGCCACTATCTGATCCTTGATTGAAAAAACAAAGGAATTGTACCAAGAGAAAACGGCATATTTCTCATAGATATCAACCGTAAAACCGCCAAAACCGTCACCTTCTTGGTTAAACAGGCGATAAGCTGTTGTATCCTCCGCATGACGGTAATAGAAACGCTTGTCTTTAGCTTTTTCAAACAAATGCTGAAAGAAAGCTGAGTTCAGCTCTACCTTAGCATAGGAAATCAGCCAGCCAAGTCCCTTATTTTGTAAGGAGAGATAAGCCGTTCCCAAGAACTTCCCCTGCTGACTATGCAATTCCACACATTGGTCGGTGAATGAAAGAGTTGGAAAATCATTCTTATCTAGAACTAAAATCCCTTTTCTCAACTTTTCCTCTGTCTGTTTATTAACAGTAAGTTTCTTCATAAGCATTATTATACCAAATATTGTGAAAATTCTCAAAGCATATTTATTATTTTCACATAATACTTGTTTTAGTAGAAGAAATTTTCAACATTTTATATATTAAGTATTTATTTTAACAGGCGGACTTTCAAGCAAGCTTCCCTACTACTACTTTCCACTATCTATCATGAAGCAAAGCCAGTTTAACCTTAGGTATGTTTTCGAACAATCTTTAAGCTAGGGAATAATTGCCCTTATTTAAATTACTTTACAAATAAAATAAACTAAGCACTAAATCACCTCAATTTTTCCTCAACTTAAAAAATTGTGATATACTTAGAAGAAGAGAATTTTTAGGAAATAAGACAAGGAAGTATCTTTCTGTGAAAAAAATAACCAAGAATTTACTCAATTTTATGAGTACAAGGCTCGGTTTCGTCTTGAGCTTGCTCACGATTTATTGGTTAAAAACCATGTGGGCTTATACCGTTGATTTTAATTTAGATATTCAAGGAGCCTATCAAATTTTTCTGGCTCTGATTAACCCTTTCCCAATTGGACTTTTACTGATTGGACTCGCCCTTTATATCAAGCCGACTAAGCTTTTTTATTGTGTCAGCACGGCTATCTACATCATGCTCTTTGTCTGGTTGGTCTCAAACTCCATCTACTACCGTGAGTTTACCGACTTTGTGACAGTCAATACCATGTTGGCCTCTAGCAAGGTGTCTGCAGGTCTCGGAGCCGCAGCCATGGAGCTCTTCCGCCCTTGGGATGCTATCTATATCATTGATTTCCCGATTCTGGGCTGGCTTTTTTATAAAAAGTATATCCGCTTGGATCATCGTAGGTTTAATTTCCGCGCCAGCTTTGCCGTGACATCCCTATCAGCGATGCTCTTTTCGGCCAATCTTTTCTTAGCAGAAATTGATCGTCCTGAGCTCCTGACACGCGGATTTTCAAATTACTATGTCGTTCGCGCTCTTGGTCTTCCTGCCTTTCTCGGCTACAGTGCTAATCAAACCTATGCTGCTAATAAAGAGCGTTCCAAAGCCTCTGCCAAGGATCTAGAACCCGTTCAACAATATATCCAAACTCACTATGCCGAGCCAAACTCTGAATACTACGGCATTGCCAAAGGTCGCAATGTTATCTATGTCCATCTAGAGAGCTTCCAGCAGTTTCTGATTGATTATAAACTACAGATGGAGGGCAAGGAATATGAAGTTACGCCATTCCTTAACTCCCTTTACCACTCCAACTCAACTTTGGCTTTTTCAAATATCTTTAATCAGGTTAAGGCTGGAAAGACTTCTGATGCGGAAACCATGATTGAAACAGGTCTCTTTGGTCTCAACCAAGGCTCCTTCATGGTCAACTACGGCGGTACCAATACCCAACAGGCAGCACCTTTTATCTTATCAAAAAATGGAGACTACACATCTGCTGTTTTCCATGGAAATACAGGTAGCTTCTGGAACCGCAATACCGCCTACAAGCAATGGGGTTATAATTATTTCTTCGATGCGTCTTACTTTACCAAGCAAGACGAGACCAACTCCTTCCAGTATGGCTTGAACGATAAAATTATGTTCAAAGATTCCATCAAATATCTGGAACATTTACAGCAGCCTTTCTATGCCAAATACATCACCGTCTCTAATCACTATCCTTATACGACCAGCTTGATTGGCGATGAGATTGGTTTCCCACTGGCAGATACCAAAGACGAAACCATCAATGGCTACTTTGCAACAGCAAACTACCTCGACTCCGCTGTCAAAGCCTTCTTTGACTACCTGAAAGAAGCTGAACTCTATGAAAATTCAATTATCGTCCTTTACGGTGACCACTATGGAATTTCCAATTCCCGTAATCCAGCTCTGGCACCTTTGATCAATAAAAATTCTGAGACATGGTCTAGCTATGACAACGCCATGTTGCAGAGAGTGCCATACATGGTCGTGATACCTGGAATGGAAAAAGGAAAAATTATCGATACCTTTGGAGGACAAATCGATATGCTGCCAACTTTGGAGCATTTATTGGGAATTGACTCCAAAAATTACCTTCAAGTCGGGCAAGACCTCCTCTCACCTCAGCACCAGCAAATCGTGGCCTTCCGCTCAACCAATAACTTTGTAACACCAAAATACACAAGTTATAGCGGCCGCATTTACAACACACAAACTGGTGAGGAGATCACTCTGCCAGACGAGTCAACAACAGCTGAACTAGAGGCTATCCGAACAGCCGCAAATACACAACTGAAAATGAGCGATGCTATTCAGACAGGGGACCTATTCCGCTTTTATACGGGCAATAATCTAGGAAAAGTCAATCCTGATGATTACAACTATATCAACTCTTTGAAAGCCCTCAAGGCCATTGAGAAAGAAAAAGGTGACCAATCGACTAGCCTTTATTCAAAACGTGGCGGTGTGTCTTCTGTGGATCTCTTTAATTCACCAAGTTATCGAGTACTTCACCCAGAACAATTTCACTCTAGCACTAGCAGCGAAGAGGGAACTAGCGGAGAGGCCTCCAGCTCTTCTAGCTCCTCCAGTTCAAGTGCCAGTCCCTAATCTATGAGGCTACTCAACTCTTCCTAAAGCATTGAAAAAATGTTTTGGGGAGAGTTTTTATTTTTGAAGCACAAAAAAAGATTGAAAACGTGAGCCACAAAGCCTGTCTTCAATCTTTTATTATCTTTATTCAATTTTATTTAATCACTTCAAAAACGGAAGCGGTCAGATTTTCAACATAGAAGGGTCTCTTATGGCGGCTATTGCCGACCAATAAACGTAGGTGATCCGCATTCTCAAGGTAATATGGCAGGCCACTTGCGTTAAAAATGATTTCATAATGTTTTTCATCTTTAATCTCAAAAATGACGATACCACTGCCAGCAAAGGCTTCTCTTACAAAGACATGTTTGTAAATCTCTTCATAGGTTTGATAAGAAAATTCCTTCTGACTTGTCTTTAAGTGAATAATCTGCTTGATATAGTCAATACTCTCCTGATGTTGACTAATCAATTCCCAATTCACTTGGTTGACAGCATCGGGAGCATTGTAGCTGTTCATTGCTCTGTCACGATCGCTAGGCAGGACTTGGCCCTCTTCGCCTGTTCCTACTAGTTTCGTGCGGGAAAATTCTTGGCCCAATTCCATAAATGCCATTCCCTGCATGAGCAAGTTCATAGCTGTTGCCAGCTCAATTCTTTTGGTCCGAGTGACCTCATCATCATCTGGGTGCAAGTCAACCAGCAAATCATGCAGGTTGAAATTATCATGCGCCTCCACATAATTCAGAACCTGAGTTGGTGTCAAATAGGAGCCTAACTCACTGCTGCCCAGAATGGCTTTGGCTATGATATCTTCAGTCGCTTGTCCGCTCACATAACCAGCTTTCAGACCACCGTAGACTTCAGCACCCTTTATCGCATCGCGCTGGGTATCATTGAAAAAGCCAATTCGCGGCAGTTGATAAGCATTGTCTTTCTTAGCCTTGTCCTCTGGCATCAGGCCTGTTCCCATATCCCAACCTTCACCATAAAGCAAAATCCGTGGATCAATTTTGTCCATTTCTTCTCGGATGATATTCATGGTGGTGACATCATGGATTCCCATCAGATCAAAACGGAAGCCATCCACATTGAATTCTTCTACCCAATAGCGAAGTGAATCAATCATGAATTTGCGGAACATTTCATGCTCACTAGCCGTCTCGCTGCCGACTCCGGTACCGTTTTGGAAAGAACCGTTGGGATTCATCCGGTAGTAATAATCGGGAACCGTTGACTGAAAGGCTGAGTCAAAGGTCGAATAAATATGATTGTAAACCACATCTAAGGTCACAGAAATTCCTGCATCGTGGTAAGCCTGAATCATGGTTTTCAAATCTCGGATAGCCTGACCCGGATCATCTGGATTAGAAGAAAAACTGGTTTCTGGTGCATTGTAGTTCTGCGGATCATAGCCCCAGTTATAAGTAACTTGGCCATTTTCGTCATAGTCCTTGTGTCGGTCAGAAACCGGCTGGAGCTGCACGACATTGATACCTAGATTGCGAATGTAATCAAAAGTAGTCTGATCTTCCTGACTATTTCTAGTGCCACGTTGACAAGCACCTAAAAAAGTCCCTCGCAAATGCTCTGCGACACCTGAACTAGGCGATTTGCTAATATCTCGGATATGCATCTCATAGATGACCGCCTGATTCGGATTATCTAAACGCCAAGTTGCCTCCTTGCCTTGACATACCTTAAAACCAGCAACAGTCTTGTCCTGTTCAGCAACAATAGCTGAGCGCTTGCCATCAGGACTGGTGGCGATTGTATAAGGATCGCGCGTCAAAAAATGCTGATTTTCAAAATGAACATGATACTGGTAGGTCTTGCCAGCTAAATCTTCTGGCACTTCCACCGACCAAACTCCGATTGTATTTTTAGCATGATCGTGCGAGTAAATCTCTCCCTTTTCCATAGGGAATTCTTTATAAACAGCTGCTTGATTATCGGAAGTTTTATAAACTACCAATTCAACCTTTTTGGCTGTCGGAGCCCAAACTTTAAACTCATTTACTTGCCCCTGCAGACGATGCCCAAGCCAACCTTGGTAGCCCCAGCATTCATCAAAATAATCCGACCGCATGGCCACATCGAAATTATGAGGACGTCGCCGCGAATATTGGTGGCTCGTCGTCGCCGCTTGCAAGGAATAGTAGACCTGATGATCTCCTTCAATCAACCAAACCTCTGTGGGCAAATGAACTGGCAATAAATCAATGTGATAATCACAAGATTGGCTGGACCAGTCTGAACGCTTGACAATCACATGAGCCTGACTAAGGGGCTCCCAACTTTTAAAAGATAGTTCTCCCTGGATACCAAAATAATCTAGTTTAGAAAAAGGTGCTTCTTTTCCCCACTGATCCGTCTGCCACTGCCACAAATCATAAGAAAAGTAATCCCCCTTAGGATTGTGGTAATGGACAATGACCTTATAGTCTAGCATTTTCATTTATCTCTTCATTCTAATTTTTCTAAGGAAAGAGCGCTCTCATCGATTTCATCTATATTGGCGAAAAACTCCAGATGATTGTGCAAAACTTCCAATTCTACTGGTGTATCTCCTCCGTACTCACCGTCCAGATTCAACATAAAGGGGGCTTTTTTATCCAATACTTCTAGCTTCAATTTGCTAGTTTTCAGATATTCAACATTGGCATCCGTCACATGTTGGCCACCATTAATTGCCTGTATGATGAGACTAAGCATATCAAACAACTTGGCCGTTTTTACAAGAATCAAGGTGAAATTTCCATCGTCCAGTTTTGTATCTGGCGCTAGTTTTTCAAAACCTCCGATAGAATTGGTCAAGGCTGCAAAGACAAGCGAAATCTTGCCCTCAAAAACACCATGGTCATGCTCAATCCGTACCTTACGGGATTTGGAGCGTGGCAGCATTTTGGCTCCTTCGGCTACATAAGCCAGATAGCCTAGACGGGTCTTGACTTCACTAGGGACACTGTAAGTCAGCTCAGTCAGAGTGCCCGCCGCAGCAATGTTGATAAAGTATTTGTTGCCATAAGCCCGACCGATATCCATCTGAATCGTCTGATTCTTTTCTATAATACGGGCTGCCGCTACTGGATCTCCCATCGGAATTTTCAAGGCACGCGCATAATCATTTGTTGTACCAGTTGGGATGAAAGCCAGCTTGGGGCGCACATCTAGGCCCGCAACCCCGTTCACCACTTCATTAATAGTCCCATCTCCACCGGCTGCTATGACCAAATCAAAACCTGCTCTTGCTGCTCTTTCAGCTTCTCGCTGAGCAGAGAAAGGCTCTGGAGTCGTCTGGTAGGCACTGGTCTCATAGCCAACATCTTCCAAGACATCCAAGACTTCGGCAATATTTTTTTTGATAATTTCCTGCCCAGAAGTTGGGTTATAAATTAATCTTGCTTTTTTTATTTTATTTTCCATACTCAGCCTCACAAGCTATCTAGCCAGTCCTCGTCTCGAATCTCGATCCCAAGTTCTTGTGCTTTGGTTAATTTGCTGCCTGCATCGGTACCCGCCACTACCAAATCTGTCTTTTTAGACACACTTCCAGCGACATTTGCACCCAAGCTCAGCAATTTTTCTTTAGCTTGATTCCGTGTTAATTTTTGTAATTTTCCGGTCAATACGACTGTTTTGCCAGCGAGAGCGGCATCAGCTGCCACTTTCTCCCCTAGATAGTCTAGGTTGACGCCAGCTTCTTGTAATTCTTGCAGCAGAAGCTGACTGCCTTCCTGCTCAAAGTAAGAATGCAGACTCTGAGCGATAACTGTCCCCAAACTGTCAATAGAAGAAATCTCTTCTTGACTGGCCTGTGACAGCTTAGGAATATCATGGAATTTCTCCATCAAAATCCGACTAGCCTTGCTTCCCACATGGCGGATTCCCAGACCAAAGAGCAATTTCTCTGCTGAGTTTTCCTTGGAAGCTTGAATGGCATTATACAATTTATTCGCTGATTTTTCCTTAAAGCCGTCCAAAGTCAGCAAATCTTCTACAGAAAGTCGATAAATTCCAGCCACATCCTTAACCAAGTTCTTATCAAAGACCTTTTCGACCACTGCTGGACCAAGGCCAGTAATGTTCATGGCATCCCGACTGGCAAAGTGAATCAATCCTTCCTTGATCTGGGCTGGGCAGAGGGGATTGATGCAGCGCAGAGCTACTTCGTCCTCGAAATGCACTAGCTCACTCTCACAGCTCGGACAGTGACTTGGTATTTCCAGAGGCTCCTCTGAGACTCGTTTGGACTCCACCACTCGCAAGACAGCAGGAATAATATCTCCCGCCTTATAGACGATAACGGTATCTTTCTGACGAATATCCTTCTCTGCAATATAGTCCACATTGTGCAAGGTTGCTCGACTAACTGTCGTTCCCGCTAGCTGCACTGGCGTCAGATTGGCTGTCGGAGTCACCACTCCCGTCCGCCCCACTGTCCAGTCAACAGACAGAAGCTGGGCTTCCTTTTCCTCAGCTGGAAACTTATAAGCGATGGCCCACTTGGGTGCTTTGACAGTAAAGCCAAGCTCCTCTTGCACCGCCAAGTCATTAACCTTGATGACAATACCGTCAATCTCATAAGCCAGACTGTCTCGCTCCTGCGCAATCTTTTCGATAAATTCCCAAACTGCTTCGATAGAATCCGCCAGAATATGTGTAGGATTGACTGAAAAGCCCAAAGCTGCCAGCTTGTTTAAGACGGCTTCTTGGCTACCAACCTGAGTCGGACTGGCCTCTTGGTAGAGGAAGGTTGCTAGATTGCGCTTGGCCACAACTGCTGTGTCCAACTGCCGCAAGGTTCCTGCTGCCGCATTGCGGGGATTGGCAAACTCAGGCTCACCGTTCTCCTGCCGCAGCTGATTGACCGCATCAAAGGAAGCCTTAGGCATGTAGCACTCTCCGCGAACCGTAATGTCTAGCGGTTCTTTCAAGGTCAGGGGAATATCCTTGACCCGCTTGAGATTTTCAGTGATGTTTTCACCAACAGAGCCATCCCCCCGAGTCGCTCCTGCTACCAAGATTCCCTTTTCATAGGTCAGAGAAATAGAGAGCCCATCAATCTTGAGTTCACAAAGATAAGAAACTTGTGGAAATTCCTTGCGAACCCGCTGGTCAAAGGCTAGTAATTCTTCACGTGAAAAAGCATCCTGCAAACTAAAGAGAGGATACTGGTGTGGATATTTTTCAAATCCTTCTAAAATCTTCCCGCCCACCCGATGCGTCGGACTGTCAGGCAGGATATCGGTTGGGTACTTTTCTTCTAACTCCGCTAACTCACGATAGAGTCTGTCATACTCGCTGTCCGATACACTTGGCCTGTCTGCCGTATAATATTCATGGGCATATCGGTTGAGCAGTTCTACTAATTCTGACATTCTTTCTTTCATACTTCTATTTTATCACAAATACACAAAATCTTCCTCTATTTGTTCCGAATTCTTCCTAAAAAACAAGAGGATATAAAAAGAGCGGAAATTCCGCTCTCTGCTGTCTTATTTTGTCAAATCAATACTTTTTGCAATCTGGTTAATAAGGATAGCTCCAGCAATCAAGGAAGCAAACTCACCAATGGCCGTTGTAAACCAAGTCAGGAAGAATGGCAGGCCTTGCAAGAAATGTAATTCTGCAGCAATGGTCACCATCGAAATAGAGAATAAAACTGCAAAATAGAAATGATCCAAACGAATCAAGCCTTTAATCAGATATTGATTCTTATAGCGACTGAAAAGGTAGACACCCAGTGACAGGAAGACTAAGGTGGACCCACCGCCGACAAAGACATCAACGATTCCAAAACTATAGAGATTGGCAATCATACAGCCAATGGTCACACCCATGATATATTTCCGATTATAAAAGGCCATAAAGTTCATCATTTCAGAAATTCTGAACTGGTAAGCACCATAGCTTATAGCATTTAAAGGGGGCGTAAGCGTAAGGGCTACATAAATAGCAGCAACAATGGCAATCTGAACCAAATCACGGACTGATAAGTTTTCTTGTTTCATTTTTTCTCCTTTAGCGCATGAGCGCGTGTAATATGCTTGGCGAAAGAAGCAAAGCGCCAAGGGTTGCGTCAGACGGAAAAATCATCTCCCAAAAATCGACAACTTCACTAGTATAGCATAAATCCTAGAAATGTGATAGACTATGCTTATGAAAACTTTGATTAAAAAATTTTTTGACAATGAGGTTCTATCCTACCTTTTCTTTGGTGTGGCAACAACTGTCGTATCCGTTGTCAGTCGGATGATCTGCTATGAACTGACAGGAAACGAACTACTGGCTACGATAATTGGCGATATTCTGGGGATTCTCTTTGCCTTTGTGACCAACGATACCATCGTTTTCAAGCAGAAAAGAAAAGGCTGGCCAGTACGATTGGTCAAATTTTTCACAGCCCGACTGGCAACTATGGCCTTGAACTTGCTGTTAACCTTTATCTTTGTTACTAGCTTCCCGCAGATTATTGGTCAATTCGTCTACAACGATATTAAGATGGTCAACACCATTGAAACTTTGATAGCTCAAGTGCTGATTATCGTTCTCAATTATGTCTTCAGCAAGATTTTTGTCTTTAAAAACAAGGCAAAATAAGATGGCTCGGCTTATTTCTCCTATAAAAACAAATCTGGACCAGATAATTCTGGTCCAATTCTATTTTATATTTCCAAACTTGGATGCTCAGCTGTCAGATGAGTAATATCACCCTTGACACCAAAATAGTCCTCAATCAGAGTCTGGAGTTCAGTCATAGCTGATTTGGCACGCGCCGCCTGCTCTCCATTGATGGCTTCGATAACCAAGATGGCCTCCTTGGTTTCTTCCGTCAGCATGGTCCGCTGCGCTTCTCGCCAGTTAAGGCAACGGCAGACCGCTCCCTCATCATCATAGTAGATGATTTCTTCCGGTAAAGCTGGTGCATCAGTCTCAGATCCCAGTGGGAAAAAGGCTTCGCCACCCTTGGCCTTACCCAGATAAAGACCACCGACAATTTTGTCCAAATCTTCACCGCCACATGGAACCGCATAAGACAGCGAAACACTGTTGTAGATATCGACCAAAGGATTGATTGGATTGAATTCCCGTCCTTGACTGACCCGCTTGAGTAGGGCTTCGATAGAGGAACGCGCTCCTTTTTTGGTCTTGAATTGGCTGAAAGCCTGCCGCCACTCCTGAATAACATCATTCTGAGTGAAGTTCTCATCTGGAATAAAGTCTGCTGCTCGCTTCGCTCCCTTGTCCAGCAGGGATTTGAAGTAAGGATCCTTACTTTCATCCACTCTATTATCCAACCCCTTGACCACTAAAACACTAATCTGAGCTTCTGGAAACAAAGCCCAAAATTCATTTTCAACTGCAATTTTCATCTTCTACCTCAATAATTTCTTTTCTGGCCTTTTTTGACCAGCTCCCAGTCCTTGGTAATATTCTCTCGGACGCGAACCAGCAAGCTCTCTAACTCTTTTCGCTCATTTTCTGAAAAATTTTCCAACGAAACCTGCTCCGAATATTCGTTTTCCGCTATGATAAAAGGATAAAGTGTTGCCCCCTTCTCAGTGACGAACCATTCCTTGTTCTTGCGGTTATTGGCCGCTGGCCGCTGTTCCACTAAGCCTTTACTTTCTAGCTTCTTGACTGATCGAGCCACCGTCGAGCGATCTACCTTGAGCAAATCTGACAGCTCCTCCTGAATAATCCCAGGATTCTCCGCAATCCGCACCAGATAGAGATACTGCCCCCGCGCCAAATCTATGTCACGAAACTCAATATTAGCGATGGAATCCAAAGCCCGAGCAATGATTCCAATCTCACGTAAAATTGACATACCTCCTCCTTCTGAAGATAGTATAACAGATTTTTATTGCAAATGCAATAAAAATTATTTAGAAATACTTATCTTAGAAAAATTCGATATAGAACTAAACATCGGCACAGAACTATTTCTGCCTTTCCCTTATCTGCACCATCAAAAAAGAGGCTATGAGGGTTACTTTCATAAATAAAAACTGCAAATTTTGAGAATCAATCCAAATACTCAAAAGAAAGATTAGAAATAGGATAAACTGCATTGTAACAAATCCTAAAAGCTTTCCCTCATAACCTTTTTCATTGAAATCTTCAAATGAAGTTTTGATATACTAATCTGTCACTAAGTTCATACTTTCCTCTAACTAGGCGTTAAGAATTGTTTGTTTCATGTTTTACCTATTAGACATCTGTATCCTTGTCTGCTTGTCCTTCGTCATCAAATCTCAGAATAAGCTCACCACTACGGCTTTCAAAGTGCGATACGAAACGACTTTGGATGCTTGCATTGAGGACAGCACCGACGATTAGCACCTTGGCAATCAAGATAAACCAAAACATGATAATCACAACCACCACTGAGCCGACAAAACGCACATCTAAAAAACGATCTAGATAAGCTTCAATATAAACAGTAAAAAGATTCATGAGGCTATAAATGATAGTAAGAACCAAGGTCGCACCCGGTAATACATAGCGGATTTTAGGAATTTTCACATTTGGTAAAGAAAAATAAAGCAGAATCAGCGAAAGAAAGAGCATCAGATAAATCGTAGGCTCTGTCATGGTCAGCAACTGCTGGTAGAGGCCACGATCAAACTGCCAGAAATTATAAAGAATCCCAACCAGCATTCGACCGAATAGGGTCAAAACGAGCGACAAGCCTAGTAGGACTTGCAAGCCTAGACTCATGATAAAAGCAAAGATCCGCTCCCAGATAAGGCCCCGCCCCTGCTTCGTACCATAGCATTTATTAAAAGCCTTTTGCAGAAAAGTCATACTCTGAGAAAAAGTCCAAAGGGCAGATAGGATAGAAATACTCAGCAAACCTGTCGATGGCTTGGTCAGCACATCACGGACAACCTTGGCGATCGTCAGATACAATGACTCTGGCAGTATGTCTCTCAGCGCAACCAATAGCTCATCTGACCGAATCTGAAAATAAGGCAGAATATTTGCCGCAATCAATAACAAGGGAAAAATCGAAATCAGAAAATAATAGGCCACAGCAATGCTGGTAATATCTGCCTCCGACGCCTGATAAAAATGGAAAAAAGCTCTGAGAAATTCATTTTCTCTTATCTTTTTGATGAATCCTGTCACATCTCTCTCCTATTCAAAAAGGCTGGGACGAGCCCAGCCCTCTATGCTTAATAAGTCCCTTCTTCGCCCTGGCTGGTTAGAATCACAGGACCATCTTTGGTAATGACAAATTGGTGCTCATATTGGCAAGAAAGACCGCCATCTAGGGTTTTATGTGCCCAACCGGTCTCAAAGTCGGTGTCAATTTCCCAGGTACCTGTATTGATCATTGGCTCGACAGTCAGAACCATTCCCTCCCGCAGGCGCAAACCGCGTCCTGCACGGCCGTAATGCGGCACCATTGGCTCCTCATGCATGGTTGGGCCAACTCCGTGACCAACCAAATCACGCACCACTCCATATCCATGGCTTTCAGCATATTCTTGAATGGCTGCACCAATGTCTCCAATACGATTACCAACTTTTGCAGCTGCAATTCCTCGGTAGAGGCATTCCTTAGTCACATCCATGAGCTGTTGCGCTTCTGGACTAATCTGACCAACTGCATAAGCCCAGCAAGAATCTGCAACACCACCGCGGAAGCTTTCTGTGTATTGCTTCATCTGCTCTACGTTGTTAAAGTCCAGCTTGGACACATCTAGCTCAGCCTTATCTACTAAACCGACAACCATATCAACACTAATGATATCACCCTCGACTAACTTTTGATGGCGAGGAAAGGCATGGGCTACCTCATCATTGAGAGAACAACAAGTCGCATAAGGATAATCCATAACGCTGCCCTCTACGCCAATCTGAAGGGGCAAAGCATTGTCTTCTTTACAGCGCTTGCGGACATATTCTTCAATGTCCCACATGTCAATACCTGGCTTGATCAAGTCTCGCAGACCGATATGAACAGAAGCCAGAAAATCTCCGCTCTTGTCCATTAAATCAATTTCACGTTGTGATTTTATAGTAATCATTATAACCTCTTTACTAATTAATTTTTACAGTAATCGTCGCTTTGGCAACGAAAAACGAATCTAAGTAGATATCATAGTCAATCACTGCTGTTCGCCGCGTTTGATGAATAATGCGAGGCCGAATCTGCAGGACATCATCAATCTGAACTGCTTGAAAGAAATGGATCATCATCTGATCGACGATCAAGCTGCGGCCACTCCTTGTCATCAACTGCTGCGTGATCCGAGTGATAATTTCCGTCAAGACGCCATTAGCCAAGACTCTATTTTGCTCCAGCATGAAAGGCTCGACAGTGAAAGAAAAAATATCCTCTTGGCGATGAAGCTTCTGGCCCACCTGCTCACTGAAGGTCGGTAGACTGGAAATCTGTGAACGGCTCATTTTTTCCATAATATCCCGACGTGTAATCACTCCAAGGAGAGTCTGATTGCCACGCACTACCGGAATCATCTCAAAATCCTCTGCAATCATGCGCTGACTGATATTAGCAATATTCGCCGACAATCCAGTCATGAAGATCTTGCGAGTCATAACCTTGTCCAAGGTAGTCAAAGGAGACTTATCTCCCGCATCCCGCATCGTCACGACACCAACCAGCATTTGATGCTGATTGACGACTGGAAAACGACTGGTACGATTACGACGAACCAAGTCCAGATAGTCACGAACGGTATCTGTATCATGCAAGAAACCATATTCGTGACTAGCCCTATAAACCTGTTCTACTGTCAAAATATCAGTTTTAATCTGGATATTGGACAGGGCGCGGTTAATCATGGTCGCCACGGTATAGGTATCGTGCTTGGTTCTTAGGACGGGAATTTCAATACGATTGGCCAATTTTAAAACCTCTGGATCAACTTCAAATCCTCCCGTTACTAGCACGGCATTCTCATTCTCAAGAGCCAAAATCTGAATCTGCGTTCGATCCCCGACAATAAGAAGACCGCCTTCGTTTAAGTAACGTAGAATATTTTGCTCGGTCATAGCTCCGATGGAGAACTTGTTAAATTCTTTTTCCAGTCCCTTTTCGCCGGCAAGCACCTCTGATCCAGTAATATCAGCAATTTCCTTGTAAGTCAGATGCTCTAAAACAACTTTTTTCGACTTCACTCGGACAGTCCCACTTCTGGGTCTGGTCTCGACAATTCCTCTATTTTCAGCTTCCTTGATCGCTCGGTAGGCCGTTCCGTCGCTGACCCCCAAGTAATTTGAAATACTCCGAACGCTGACCCGCTTGCCAATTGGAAGATTTTCAAGATAAGCTAAAATTTCCTGGTGTTTACTCATTGAAATCTCCTTTTTCGTAGCGATATTCGGTGTAATCTCTCATCTTTCTCGTGTAGCGATCGCTCCCCTTAAACTGACGGAAGAGCTTAAAACCAGCTTTCTGTGCAACTTTCTGACTAGCCAGATTCTCTTCATGCGTGATGATGGTCAGACGCTTAAAATCGAATTTTGTAAAGGAAAGAAAAACCAATTCACGTACAACTTCGGTCATCAAGCCCTGTCCCCAGTAGTCTTTCCTCAAAAAATATCCTAGTTCAGCTTCTTTTTTTATTTCGTCCATTTTTTCAAATTTAATGGAACCAATCATTTCATTCGTTTCCTTATCACAAATCGCCCAGATTCCCAAAGGATTTTTCATAAAATAATTGGCGATGACATATTCACTTTCCTGCAAGCTACTTTCAGTCGGAAAAATAAACTCGGTATTATCCGGATTGGAAGCAATTTTATAAAGGGATTCTGCATCTCCAAAAAGAATCGGGCGTAAAAATGAATGCTCCGTTTCAATAAAAGAAAAAGCTGCTAACTGTGTCCACAAATTCATATGCTTCCTCTATAAAAAATAAGCGATGAACGCTTATTCTTCGATGAGCTGGATGTCCGCACCCAGACTTCTTAATTTGTCAATAATATTGGAATAACCGCGTAAAATAAATTCAATATTGGTAATCTCTGTTCGGCCTTGGGCCATCAGACCAGCAATCACCAATGCTGCACCCGCACGCAAATCCGTAGCTTTCACAGAAGCACCTTGCAGCTGATTTGGTCCTTCATAGACGATTTGATTGCTAGCGGTTGAGATTTTACCAGTCATCTTAGCCAATTCAGCGACATGGTTGACCCGTTTCTCATAGATGGTATCAACGATTTTTCCATGACCATGAGCTGTCAGCAAAAGCGGAGTGATTGGCTGCTGCAAATCCGTAGCAAAGCCAGGATAAGGCGAAGTCTTGATGTTAATAGCCTTTAAATCCTTCTGCCCTTCTACAAAGATGCTGTCTTCTGAAATGGTCATGCGCACACCCATTTCCTCTAGCTTAGCAATGAAACTTTCCAAATGTTCATAAAGAACATTATTGATCTGGACACCTTGTCCAATTGCTGCCGCCAAAGAAATATAGGTCCCAGCTTCAATCCGATCTGGAATAACCTGATGGCGCGTGCCATGAAGGCTATCCACGCCTTCAATCGTGATAATGTCAGTCCCAGCCCCACGAATATGAGCTCCCATATTATTAAGCAGCGTAGCTACATCGATGATTTCTGGCTCACGTGCCGCATTTTCAATCACCGTACGCCCTTCGGCCTTGACTGCTGCCAACATCGTATTAATCGTAGCACCGACACTAACGGTATCCATGTAAATACTAGCTCCAGCCAAGCGTTTGCCACCCGTTGACAATTTCATATAATTGCCTTCCATGGTCATGTGAGCACCCATTGCTTCAAAAGCTTTGAGATGGAGATCAATCGGACGAGGACCAAGGTCACAGCCCCCAGGAAGCCCAACTGTCGCTTCTCCAAAGCGGCCTAGTAAACTTCCGTAGAAATAGTAAGACGCTCGTAAACTATTGATTTTACCAGATGGCATCGGCATATTCTTGATATTTCTAGGATCAACCTCCAAGCAATCGCCAGACCGCTTGACAGTCGCTCCCATGATTTCCATAATTTCGATGAGGCTATCAACATCCGAAATCGCCGGCACACCATCTAAAGTAACAACATTATCAGCTAAAATAATAGCTGGGATAAGGGCCACAACACTATTTTTGGCACCATTAATAGTCACCTCTCCTTTTAAAGGGCGACCACCATTAATTACAATTTTTTTCATGTTTTAAAATTAGCTCTTTCACGGTATTACTCTTTATTATATCATAGTTTTATCCATTTTCCTAGACAAAAAAGCCCTCAGTTTAAACCGAGAGCTATTATTTTATTGCAAAGCTGCTTGGAGCGCGGCTACCTTGTCTGTGCGTTCCCAAGGAAGATCGATATCTGTTCGACCCATATGACCATAAGCAGCTGTTTGGCGATAGATTGGTCGTTTCAAATCCAACATTTGGATAATACCTGCTGGACGCAAATCAAAGAGTTGGCGGACAGCATTCTGAAGTCTGCTTTCAGAAACTACGCCGGTTCCAAAAGTATCAATGCGAACTGAAACGGGCTGAGCTACCCCAATGGCATAGGCCAACTGCACTTCTACTTTCTTAGCCAAACCAGCAGCTACGATATTTTTAGCGATATAACGAGCCGCGTAAGACGCAGAGCGATCGACCTTAGTTGCATCCTTACCAGAGAAGGCACCACCGCCGTGGCGAGAATAGCCACCATAGGTATCCACAATAATCTTACGTCCTGTCAAGCCAGAGTCCCCTTGCGGGCCACCGATAACAAAGCGGCCAGTAGGATTGATAAAGACCTTGGTCTGACCATCCAAGTATTCACTTGGAATCACCTGAGCAATCACCTTTTGGATAACATCCTGATGAATCTGTTCATTGCTGACTTCAGGATCATGCTGGGTAGAAATAACTACCGTATCTACACGAATTGGGCGATCATTTTCATCGTATTCGACCGTAACCTGAGACTTGGCATCTGGTCGCAGATAAGATAATTCACCTGATTTGCGCAGTTCTGCCAAACGACGCACCAGTTTGTGACTGAGAGAAATAGGCAATGGCATGAGCTCTGGTGTTTCATCCACCGCAAAGCCAAACATGAGACCTTGGTCACCAGCCCCAATCAAATCCAGCGGATCCTTTTGAGCATTTCCACGAACCTCAAATGCTTCATTGACCCCTTGAGCAATATCTGGCGACTGCTCCACCAAAGATGGATGGACGCCTACTGTCTCTGCAGAAAAGCCATACTCTGTATTGGTGTAGCCAATCTCTGCAATGGTATCACGAACCACACGATTGATATCCACATAAGCTGTGGTCGAAATCTCACCAAAAACATGAACCGAGCCCGTATAAACGGCTGTTTCAGCAGCCACATGGGCATCTGGATCCTGACTCAAGACAGCATCCAAAATAGCATCGGAAATTTGGTCTGCAATCTTATCGGGATGTCCCTCCGATACAGATTCAGACGTGAAAAGTTTACGTTCTGACATAGAAATGTCCCCCCTTAAAAAATATTAAACAAGTAAACAAACTCCAAAATAATTTAAAATCATCTCGCTCATGAGTTACGAAGCGCAAGAAATAAAAACGATGCCTTTATTTCTGAAGCTAGTAAGGCGCATAGGTGACCGCAATATAGCGGCAACCGTTGAATGACGAGTAACTTTGGAGCCGTCATTGTTTGCGAGTTACAAAGTACTGATAGAAGTTTCCTACCATCTTATCGGGACTATATAACCTCTCCATTATATCATTATTTTCAAAATTATGCTGAATCATTTTCAAAAGAAAAGCTATAGTTCAAAACTATAACTTTATCATTTAGATTTATTCGATCTAAGCAGATGATTAATGCTAAATATTTCAAGTAAACTATACCAACTCTGTCTGAACAATAGCCTCTTTCACATCTTCTAGCGGCAAATGCACCAGTTCCACTTCCTTTTCCTTGTAAAGGTACTGAGCATAATCATCTATCCGATATTGGTTGATGTAGACCACGCGCTTGCAGCCAACCTGAAGCAGTTGCTTGGTACAGTTTAAACAGGGAAAATGAGTCACATAAGCCGTAAATCCCTTAGGAACGCCCCTCTCAGCTCCCTGCAAAATTGCATTGACCTCTGCATGCAAGGTCCGAACGCAGTGACCATCAATAACCAAACACTCATGATCAATACAGTGCTCTGTTCCTGAAACGGAGCCATTGTAGCCGGTCGATATGACCTTATTATCCTTGACTAAGACCGCACCGACCTTGGCACGCTTACAGGTCGAACGATTGGCAATCAAAAGTGCCTGTGCTGCAAAGTATTCATCCCAAGCTAGCCGATTTGACATCATCATTCAGTCCTCCATCCATTCTCATTATATTATACTAAAACACTTGGCGATTGTCATCCTGACAAGAAAAAAGTTGAAACAATGTTTCAACTTTTTGTATTCTTATTTAGCAAGTTTAGCCTTAGCTGCATCTGCAAGAGCTGTGAAAGCTGCTGCATCGTTAACAGCCAAGTCAGCAAGCATTTTACGGTTAACTTCGATCTCAGCCAATTTCAAACCATGCATCA
This sequence comes from uncultured Streptococcus sp., assembly GCA_963523365.1. GTDB lineage: Bacteria > Bacillota > Bacilli > Lactobacillales > Streptococcaceae > Streptococcus. The sequence goes on along the minus strand of CAURCE010000028.1, from coordinate 348 downwards.
ATTGTGAGTATGAAAGTCCGTTCAAACGAGCTGCCGCATTGATACGAGTGATCCACAATTTGCGGAAGTCACGTTTTTTCTGACGACGGTCACGGTATGCATAGTAGTAAGAGTTCATTACTTGTTCTTTTGCAGTACGGAACAAGATGTGTTTAGCTCCATAGTAACCTTTTGCTAATTTTAAAATACGTTTACGACGTTTGCGTGATACAACGCCACCTTTAACACGTGCCATGTTTTATTTCCTCCAATATTTCCTAGATAATTGTTACAAAATCTCTTATTTAAGACCTGTAAGCATTGCTTTGATACGTTTGAAATCTCCTGCATGCACCATAGATGCTTTAC
>CAURCE010000027.1:0-22609 GCA_963523365.1 uncultured Streptococcus sp. | reverse complement strand
AAGCTGAAGAAATCAAAGCTAAATTGGAAGAAGCTGGAGCTTCAGTTACTCTTAAGTAATAAGATATCCAATTTTAAAAAAGCCAAGTCGAAAGACTTGGTTTTTTGTAATTATTTAAGTTGTAACAATTTGTATTAAATAACGTATTCTTAAAATATAGTACAAACTCGAAAGAAAAGATATGCTGGTAACTCTTTACGATTTTTCATATTTCTGCTATAATATTCTTAATAAGGCGTGCATTTGCGCGCTCTTTTCTGTCTAAAAGTACTCTTCAGTGCTTTTTTATTATTATAGAAATTGGAGGGATTATGCTTTACATTTGGTCTTATTTGAAACGCTACGCCAAGTGGTTGGTGCTAGATTTTGTGTCGGCCATCTTTTTTGTAGTGGTCAATCTAGGGCTGCCAACGGTTTTGGCGCGCATGATTGACGAAGGGATTAACCAAGGCGATCAGGAACGCCTATATTTCTGGGGCTTTATCATGCTGCTGGTTATTATCCTTGGGATTTTAGGGCGGATTGTCCTTTCCTATGCTGCTGGAAAATTAACGACCAGCATGGTGCGGGATATGCGGAATGACCTCTATGACAAGCTGCAGGAGTATTCCCATCATGAGTATGAGCAGATTGGCGTTTCTTCGCTGGTGACACGGATTACCAGTGATGCCTTTGTTCTTATGCAGTTTGCTGAGCAAACGCTCAAGATGGGAGCTATCACGCCTATCATGATGCTGTCGTCTATCCTCATGATTTTCCTGACTAGTCCGTCCATGGCTTGGATTGTGGCGATTTCGGTGCCTTTTTTGGCAATCGTAGTCTGGTATGTAGCGGTCAAGACGCGTCCCCTGTCTGAAAAGCAGCAGAAGACGCTGGATAAGATCAACCAGTATGCTCGGGAAAATCTGACCGGTCTGCGGGTCATTCGAGCCTTTGCCCGTGAGGAATTTCAGGAAGAGCGCTTCGCTAATGAAAATGAAATCTATGCGGAGAATTCCAACCGTCTCTTTAAGCTGACCGGTTTGACGGAGCCTCTCTTTGTGCAGATTATCATTGCCATGATTGTGGCTATTGTTTGGTTTGCTCTTAAGCCATTGGGCAGCGGCGAGTTGAAAATCGGGGATTTGGTGGCCTTTATCGAATACAGTTTCCATGCCCTTCTGTCCTTCCTGCTCCTGTCCAGTCTCTTTACCATGTATCCACGGACGGCGGTTTCTAGTGAGCGTCTGAAGGAAGTCATGGATATGCCGATCTCCATCGATCCAAATGAGAATGGGATCACGGAAACTGCGACTCATGGCTATTTGGAATTTGACAATGTAACCTTTGCCTATCCAGGTGAGACGGAAAATCCTGTCCTGCATAATATTTCTTTCAAGGCCAAGCCAGGGGAAACGATCGCCTTTATCGGCTCAACAGGCTCTGGGAAGTCTTCCTTGGTGCAGCTGATTCCGCGTTTCTATGATGTGACCTTGGGCAAGATTTTGGTGGATGGTGTGGATGTCCGCGCCTATAATCTAAAGGCCCTCCGTCAGAAGATTGGCTTTATTCCGCAGAAAGCTCTGCTATTTACTGGGACGATCGCTGAAAATATCCGCTATGGTAAGGAAGATGCTAGCTCTGAGGAACTCAATCAAGCAGCAGATGTGGCTCAAGCTCGCGACTTTATTGAGAGCAGAGAAGAGCGCTTCGAGACGCATTTGGCTGAAGGTGGAAGCAATCTTTCTGGTGGTCAAAAGCAACGTCTGTCTATTGCGCGTGCGGTTGTTAAGGAGCCAGATATTTATATCTTTGATGATTCCTTCTCGGCTCTAGACTACAAGACAGATGCGACTTTGCGCCGCCGACTCAAGGAAGTGACGCAGGATGCAACGGTTCTCATCGTGGCTCAGCGAGTCGGAACTATTATGGATGCGGATCAGATTATTGTCCTAGACAAGGGTGAAATCGTGGGTCGTGGCCGACATGAGGAGCTGATGGAAAATAATGCCATCTATCGCGAAATTGCTAACTCCCAGCTCAATAGCCAATCATTAACAGAAGAATAGGAGGAAGAGATGAAAGAAAATAGTTTTGTCCGTTTATGGGGCTATCTAAAAGTCTATAAAGCAGCTGTGCTTCTTGCAGTCTTCCTCAAGATTGTCAGTGTGGTCATGAGTGTCCTAGAGCCTTTTGTCCTAGGGCTTGCCATCACAGAGCTGACACAAAATCTGCTGGATATGGCCAAGGGAGTGCCCGGTGCAGCCATCAATAGCAGCTACGTGGCTTGGATTATGCTGCTTTACTTTATTCGTGCCCTCTTTTATGAGATTGGTGCCTATTTCTCTAACTATTTTATGACCAATGCTGTGCAGAGCACCGTTCGCGACATGCGCAATGAGCTCAGTCGTAAAATCAATCGAATTCCCGTTTCCTATTTTGACAAGCACCAGTTCGGTGATTTGATTGGGCGCTTCACCAGTGATGTGGAGACCGTCTCAAATGCTCTCCAACAAAGCTTTTTGCAGGTGGTCAATGCCGTTATGACCCTGATTTTGGTCATCGGGATGGTTCTTTACCTGAATGTCCAGCTGGCCTTGATCGTTATCGTCAGCATTCCTCTGACTTATTTTGGAGCTAGATTTATTCTTAAAAAATCTCAGCCTTACTTTAAGCAGCAGGCGGATGTTTTGGGCGCTATGAATGGCTTCGTTCAGGAAAATCTGTCAGGCTTCAATGTCCTCAAACTTTATGGTCGGGAAGAGACCTCGGCTGAGGATTTTCGAGCTATTACTCAAAATTTGCAGGAAGTCGGCTTTAAAGCTAGCTTTATCTCAGGGCTCATGATGCCTGTTCTTAATGGGATTTCAGATTTGACCTATCTTATCGTTGCTCTCTTGGGTGGTTTACAGGTTATTTCTGGTCAGCTGACCATCGGGAATATGCAGGCCTTTGTCCAGTACGTCTGGCAGGTCAATCAGCCTATTCAAAACCTCACCCAGCTGGCAGGTCAGCTCCAGAGCGCTAAGTCTTCGCTGGATCGGATTTTTCAGATTTTGGATGAGCCAGATGAAGTCATGGATAATACCGTCCGGCTAGATAAGGACTTGACTGGACAAGTCAGCTTCAAAGATGTAGACTTCCAATATGTGGCAGACAAGCCGCTGATTCGCAACTTTAATCTGGAAGTCCAGCCGGGTGAAATGGTGGCTATTGTTGGGCCGACTGGAGCTGGTAAGACGACCTTGATTAATCTTCTCATGCGTTTCTACGATGTGACCAAGGGTTCTATTAGCGTGGACGGCCACGATATTCGCCAGCTGTCTCGCCAAGACTATCGCAAGCAATTTGGTATGGTTCTGCAGGACGCTTGGCTTTATGAAGGGACTATCAAGGAAAATCTCCGCTTTGGTAACCTTGATGCCACGGATGAGGAGATTGTGGAAGCAGCTAAATCAGCCAACGTGGATCACTTTATTCGTACCTTGCCGGGTGGCTACAATATGGAAATGAATCAGGAATCTAGCAATATTTCGCTGGGGCAAAAGCAGCTTCTAACGATTGCACGAGCTCTCTTAGCGGATCCTAAGATCCTGATTTTGGACGAGGCGACATCCTCTGTGGATACCCGTTTGGAGCTGTTGATTCAGAAGGCCATGAAAACTCTTATGCAGGGGCGGACGAGCTTTGTCATTGCTCACCGCTTGTCCACTATCCAAGAAGCAGACAAGATTTTGGTGCTTAAGGATGGACAAATCATTGAGCAGGGCAATCACGAGTCGCTGCTGGCCGACAAGGGATTCTATCATGACTTGTATATGAGCCAATTTTCAGACAAGAAAGAAGCCTAGACATATAAAAGAGGAAACTCAGCTGAGTTTCCTTTTTGATTTATAATTTGATGGAGTTTTACTTCAAAAACTTCTCGAGTGAAAAGGTACTTAAAGATCTTCTACTTGAATGACATGGGTTTCAAATTCGAGATTTGGCATGGCTGCTGCTAAATCCTGTTGAATGCGTTCAAGGGCTTCTAGTCGCATTTGGATAGATGTATGGGCATTTCCTTGAATAATGAAAATGGCATTTTTGGTGCTATTATCAAATTTATAAAGGTCGCTGTCACGAACGTCAAGCCAAGCAAGGATGCCTTTTTCATCTCGGTAGACATAGTCAGTCGGAGCTACATGTTTTTCCTTGGATAAGATAGGGAGGAAAATATCGTCCTTCTGACTGACAGTAAACTCAATCTCATCACTGATTTTATCAAGGTCATGCCCACCGATAGCTAGAAGAGAATGTAAGGATTCTACATTATAAATATCAATGATGCTGTTGATCTTTGGAATGGAGCCGCGGTGTTGGATATTGCGGATCAAAGCTGGTACTGTTGGCGGGTTCTTTTTAACACTGCGCCCAACTTTCTGCAGCAGATCACAGTAGCCTTGGATAGTCGGATGGTCAGTGATTTCTGCTAGATTGCAGTTCAAGGCCCAGTTTTCTGCTTCCTTCTGTTTTTGGAGAAAAAATTGCGGTAAAGGTGCTTGAGGATCAACGTTTCTAGCAATGCCAAGGACGACGCTTGTGATGCCAAGTTCTGCTAAACTTTTATCAATGGTAAATTTCATCTTTGACGGACCTCCATTTTTTTCTTACAATCATTATACCTTTTTCAAGGGCTTTTCACAATGAAAAATATGCGTGGAATAAGGAGAAAAGGAAGGGAAGCAGTAGAATTCCGATGATAAACGCATGCCATTTCCAGTAGATATGGATCAAACCGGCAGTTTCTCGGATCCATGCAGAAGGAAGGAAATAGAAGGCTGTGCGAGAACCAATACTGCGGCCTTTGAGACCAACTTGTCTCATATAGATCCCTGCACGTAGCGCGTGGAAAGAATTTGTGACTAGGAGAACTCGATCCTGCTCCAGTCCTTGTGATAGCATAAGCTGTTTACTGAATATGAGATTTTCAAGCGTAGTGCGAGATTTATTTTCGAGGGAAATGCTGTCAGCTGGAACTCCTTTTTCCATCAAATAACCTGCCATAGCCTCTGCTTCGGAAATCCACTCGTCGTCTCCCTGACCGCCAGAGACAATGATGACTGGTCTCCGATTAAATTTCTCATAGATGGCTATCCCTTTATCCAAGCGCTGAGCCAGCAGGGGAGGTACCTTGTCTCCAAACAATCCTGCACCGAGGATAATAATAGTCTGAGGCTCTTTCTTGACTGGAAAAATATTTAAAAAGAATGCGTAGATGATATAGGAAAGATAGAGAAAGGTTCCGTAAAATAGTAGCAAATCAGCGAGGGAAATCAAAATTGCAAGAAATGACCGAGGAGCGAAAAAATGCAGTAAACCAAGTCCTACGATCGCTAGGCCGTAGAGAAGCGATAGTAGATTGGCTAGTCTGAGCCCCTCTAGCTGTAGCATTTGGCGACCATTAAAAATCAAATAAGCAGTAGAAGCGAAAATACTAATAGGAATTGCTAAAAGCAGGATATAAAAGCTAATCATAGCTGGTGTATAACCAATAAATCGCTCAAGACTAACAATCGTAAGCCCAGCTAAAACAATGCCCATCATTATAAGAGTGAAGGTCAGGAGATAAGCATTGAATAAACTTCTAGGTTCCCGATAGACTAAAAAAGTAAAGATAGCAGCAGGAATGAGCCAGATTAGATGAAGTAACATATTAGAACCTCGCAATTGAACTTATAACTAGTATAGCATAAGTCCATCTCATAAAAAAGGAATTACGTATATGATATAAATCGAAAACAAGTAAGAATAATTCGTAATAAATCGTATTATATTTTACGGTTTTCTTGGGTTGAGAAAAGGCAATTTTTATTTCAAAATCCTTGCAATGAGTGGTGTTTATCTGTATAATGGAAAAATCTTAAAAAGACTGGAGATGACGATGATAAAAAAAGGATCCTTGACCGGTTTGCTTTTATTTGGAATGTTTTTCGGAGCCGGTAACCTGATTTTTCCACCTCAATTGGGTTTGGAATCTGGTCAAAATTTCTGGCCAGCTATTGGAGGCTTTGTCCTATCGGGCGTCGGTATTGCTATTTTAACCTTGATTATAGGTACTTTAAATCCCAAGGGTTATATTGATGAAATCTCGAAAAAGATTGCCCCTTGGTTTGCGGTAGTTTACTTGGTAGCCCTTTATCTTGCAATTGGTCCCTTCTTTGCCATTCCTCGGACGGCGACCACTGCATTTTCTGTCGGGATTGAGCCCATGTTGCCTGCAGGTTCTCATGCCATTTGGCTTTTTGGGTTTACGTTGGTTTATTTTGCCTTTGCCTATCTGATTGCACTTAATCCATCGAAAATCCTTGATAGTATTGGTCGTTATTTAACGCCAATCTTTGCCCTATTGATTGTAGTTTTAGTTGTATTAGGTGCTGCCAAATATGGTTCCACTGCTCCTAAAGGAGCAACAGCGGAATATGCTGCTTCAGCTTTCGGAGCGGGATTTCTTCAAGGTTACAATACTCTGGATGCCTTGGCTTCAGTTGCTTTTAGTGTGGTTGCTGTGACAACACTCAACCAGCTCGGTTTCAAGAATAAAAAAGAATATATTTCTACTATTTGGGTCGTGGGTATTCTTGTGGCGCTTGGCTTTAGCGTTCTTTATATCGGTTTGGCCTTTCTTGGTAATCACTTCCCACTTGTTTTAGTGAATTTGCCGAAAGGAGCAAATGTGGGAGCCTCTGTTTTGTCTTCCGCAACTCAGGCCATCTTTGGGCCGATGGCTCAAGTTTTCCTAGCAATTATGGTAACGGTGACTTGTTTTACAACAACAGCTGGACTTATCGTCTCAACTGGCGAATTTTTCCACAATACCTTCCCGAAAGTATCTTATAAGGTTTATGCGACCATTTTTACTCTAGTTGGTTTCGCTATTGCAAATCTTGGTTTAAATGCTATTATCCAGTATTCGGTCCCAGTTCTGGAAATTCTTTATCCGATTACCATTACGATTGTGATGATAGTCATGGTTAATCGCTTTTTACCACTTTCTAAACCAGGGATGCAGTTGACCATCGCAGTGGTGACGCTGATTGCTTTTGCTAGCATTTTGGGACGACAATTCCAGCTAACTGCCATTCTCAATCTGGTTAATGCTCTGCCGTTTGCTCAAGCTTCTCTACCTTGGTTGCTGCCGGCTCTGGTTGGCATCTTGCTCTCTCTCCTTTTGCCAAACAAGCAAAAAACTGAAGCATTTGAATTTGAAACATAAGAAGAAAATTCACCACAGTGTGGTGGATTTTTTTGACTCATTGTCAATTGTATTAGGTGATTTAAGTTTAAGACTGGAAATGTTTGGTGAAGAAACTCAAGTTGTTTCTTATGAATAATAAGACAATATAAGGGTTTTATAAGATAGATTTAAGAAAAATTTTAACTCTTTCTTATCCCCATTTAATCTTAGGAGATTATACTAAAGTCATCAAAAAAAACAAACCTAAAGGAGAATCTTATGAAATTCAATTCAAATAAAAAGTATACTCGCTGGTCAATCCGTCGTTTAAGCGTAGGTGTGGCTTCCGTCGTAGTTGCCAGTGGTTTCTTTTTGCTAGTTGGTCAACCAAACACTGTACATGCAGATGTTCTCACTACGACTCCGACTGAAGTTCTTCAAACAGATTCATCATCACTAGAAAAGAATGAGTTGCCAGAGACAGTTTTAAAAGAAGGAGTGGATTCAGCTCTTCCTGAAAATCAGTCAGCTCCAAAGGAAGTGGTCGATGAGACTAATCCTTCAGACAAGTCTAGCCTAGCTCCTAAGGAAGAAGTTGCAAAACCAAAAGAAGAAGAGGCTATGTTGGAAGTTAACAAACCAAAAGAAGTAGCTAAGCCAGTGGCAAATCCTGATGCAGTTTCAAAACAAGACCGTGAAGCGACTACTCCTCAATCAGTAACAACTCCAGAGGAAGTTAAAAAAGGCGTTGCTGAGAATACTAAAGATACAGTAGACGTTCCAGCAAGCTATCTAGAAAAAGCAAATGTTCCTGGTCCATTCTTGGCTGGTGTTAACCAAGTCATCCCGTATGAAGCTTTTGGTGGTGACGGCATGTTGACGCGTCTCTTGCTCAAATCTTCTGACAAGGCACCATGGTCTGACAATGGCACAGCTAAAAACCCAGCACTCTTACCGCTTGAAGGCTTGGCTAAAAGCCAATATTTCTACGAAGTGGATTTGAACGGCAATACTACAGGTAAAGACGGGCAAGCCCTTCTCGACCAACTTCGTGCTAATGGCACTCGCAGTTACCAAGCTACTGTCAAGGTCTATGGTGCTAAAGATGGAAAAGCAGATTTAAGCAATCTTGTTGCGACAAAAAATGTGACGGTTGACATGAATGGTCTTATTTCAAAAGAAGCAGTCAAAGATTCAGTCACTAAAAATATTAAAGACCATATTGATGTCCCAGCTAGCTACTTAGAAAAAGCAAATGTTCCTGGTCCATTCTTGGCTGGTGTTAATCAAGTTATTCCGTATGAAGCTTTCGGTGGAGACGGCATGTTGACGCGCCTCTTGCTCAAATCTTCTGACAAGGCTCCTTGGTCAGACAATGGAACAGCTAACAATCCAGCCCTCTTGCCACTTGAAGGCTTGGCGAAAGGTCAATACTTCTACGAAGTGGATTTGAACGGCAATACTACAGGTAAAGACGGGCAAGCCCTTCTCGACCAACTTCGTGCTAATGGCACTCGCAGTTACCAAGCTACTGTCAAGGTCTATGGTGCTAAAGATGGAAAAGCAGATTTAACCAATCTCGTAGCTACAAAAAATGTAGCTGTTAACTTGAACGGCCTTGTTTCAAAAGAAGCAGTCAAAGACTCAGTCACTAAAAATATCAAAGACCATATTGACGTCCCAGCTAGCTACTTAGAAAAAGCGAACGTTCCTGGTCCATTCTTGGCTGGTGTTAATCAAGTCATTCCGTATGAAGCTTTCGGTGGCGACGGCATGTTGACGCGTCTCTTACTCAAATCTTCTGACAAGGCACCTTGGTCAGACAATGGAACAGCGAACAATCCAGCTCTCTTGCCACTTGAAGGCTTGGCCAAAGGTCAATACTTCTACGAAGTGGACTTGAACGGCAACACGACAGGTAAAGACGGACAAGCCCTTCTCGACCAACTTCGCGCTAATGGCACTCACACTTACCCAGCTACTGTCAAGGTCTATGGTGCCAAAGATGGAAAACCAGATTTGACAAATCTTATCGCGACTCGTCAAGTAACGATTCAGCTTCGTGGAAAAGAAATGGCTACAATACCATCTCAAGAAGGTCAAATGAATATGAAACCTTCTACAACACCATCTCAAGAAGGTCAGATGAATAAGAAGCCTTCTGCAACAGATTCTATGAGTACAGCTGAGGGTACGAAGGAAGTAGATCATCGCATGACTGATGTGAAGGGGGAACACCCAACTTCTAAGCCGATGGCAGATACGATGAAAAAAAATGATAAGCCTACGTTACCAAAAACTGGTGAGGCTCAAACAGCTACAGCTACCATTGGTTTCTTAGGACTAGCTTTGGCAGGAATTCTTAGCCTTCTAGGTTTGAAAGAAAAACAAAAAGATTAAGGTTCAAATCATTTAAAAATTACTAAAAATAGTGTTATACTAAAGCCAGTATAACACTGTTTTTATCAGGAGATTGGCAAATGGGAAAGACAATTTTACTCGTTGATGATGAGATGGATATTCTAGATATTCAAAAGCGCTATCTTATGCAGGAAGGCTACCATGTTTTAGTGGCTCGAGATGGCGTGGAGGGGTTAGATCTTTTCAGAAAGAAATCTGTTGACCTGATCATAACGGACATCATGATGCCGAATATGGACGGTTATGACTTTATCAGTGAGGTTCAGTATATAGCACCTGATCAGCCTTTTCTTTTTACAACGGCTAAGACTAGCGATCAAGACAAAATTTACGGTTTGAGCTTAGGAGCAGATGATTTTATAGCCAAACCTTTTAGTCCGCGTGAGCTAGTTCTAAGGGTCAATAATATCTTGCGCCGACTGCATCGTGGAGGCGAGATCGAACAAATTGAGCTCGGTGATTTGGTGATGAATCATGCGGTTCATGAGGCTCGTATCGGAGAGCATTTTTTGGAATTAACAGTGAAATCCTTTGAACTGCTCTGGATTTTAGCTAGTAATCCTGAGAGAGTTTTTTCAAAGACGGAGCTTTACGAGAAGGTGTGGCAGGAAGATTTCGTAGATGATACCAATACCCTTAATGTTCATATACATGCTCTGAGACAGGAATTGACCAAGTATGCCAGTTCAGACACTCCTGCCGTCAAAACTGTCTGGGGTCTGGGGTATAAAATGGAAGGAGCACGAGGTATAAAATGAAATTAAAAAGTTACATTCTGGTGGGGTATCTGATTTCTAGCCTACTAACGATTTTACTCGTTTTCTGGGCAGTCCAGCGAATGTTGATTGTAAAAAGCGAGATTTATTTCCTAGTTGGAATGACCTTGATTGCTAGTTTTATAGGAGCGGCAGTCAGTCTCTTTCTTTTATCGCCAGTATTTTCTTCCCTTCGGCATCTGAAAAAACAGGCTCAGAATATAGCTGACAAGGATTTTAGTACAGAGATTGACGCCAAGGGCCCTATCGAATTTCAAGAGTTGGGTCAGGCTTTTAACGATATGTCGCATAATTTGCAAGAAACGTTTGAATCGCTTGATGAAAGTGAGCGAGAAAAGGGAATGATGATTGCCCAGCTTTCTCACGATATTAAAACTCCCATTACCTCTATTCAGGCGACTGTGGAGGGGATTTTAGATGGAGTGATCGAAGAAGAGGAGCAGATTCATTACTTGACCACGATTAGCCGTCAGACAGAGCGCTTGAATAAATTGGTTGAAGAATTGGATGTTTTGACTCTTAATGCCCAGCCTCGAATAGAATCAGATGGAGAAGCCGAAATAGTCTTTATAGATCAGCTATTGATTGAGGCTATGAGTGAATTTCAACTATTGATTGAGCAGGAGGAGCGAGACATCTACATTCAAGTGTCTCCTGAGTCAGCGAAAATTAAGAGCCATTATGATAAACTTTCCCGTATCTTGGTCAACTTGCTAAATAATGCCTTTAAGTACTCAGACCCTGGAACTAAAATTGAGGTCGTGGCTCAATTAACTGAGCAAATCTTGACAATAAGTGTAAAAGATGAAGGACAGGGTATTGCTCCTGAGGATTTGGATAAGATTTTCAAACGCCTTTATCGTGTAGAAACATCTCGTAATATGAAGACAGGCGGGCATGGTCTGGGTCTTGCTATTGCGCGTGAATTGGCTCATCAGCTGGGTGGAGAAATAATGGTTGAAAGCCAGTGTGGCCTAGGAAGCACTTTTACATTTACTCTCAACTTAACATAAATCCACAATAAGTGATAAACATTTTTAACGCCTGATTTAGCAAAGATAACATCAAATTCAAGTTTTTTCAAATCTATCTCCCTATTTTTAGGGGGATTTTTATTTTATACTAGAGTCAGAAATTGATAGAGAGGTTTTTGAAATGGCAACAAGTTTTTTGTTCTTTATTTCTGTTTTTCTGGCGGGGATTCTATCTTTTTTCTCGCCCTGTATTTTACCACTTATGCCAGTCTATGTGGGGATTTTGCTGGATTCGGATCAGCCGAAAACGGTTCGGTTTATGGGAAAAGATATTTCCTGGTATGGTCTAGCTAAGACTCTCTGCTTTATAGCTGGCTTATCAACTGTATTCTTAGTTTTGGGCTATGGAGCTGGTGCTTTAGGGCAAGTCCTCTATGCCCCTTGGTTTCGCTACGTTCTTGGTGGGATTGTCATTCTACTGGGAATCCATCAGATGGGAATCATTAATATCCAGCAACTGCAAAAGCAAAAGAGCATCCAACTTAAAAAGAATAGTAAAAGAAGTGATTTTCTTAACGCTTTTCTCTTAGGCATCACCTTTAGTTTTGGTTGGACGCCTTGTGTGGGACCTGTTCTGAGCTCTGTTTTAGCAATTGCAGCTTCTGGAGGCAACGGCGCTCTTCAGGGAGGCTTACTTATGTTGGTTTACACACTAGGATTAGCCCTTCCTTTTCTAGCCATGGCTTTGGCTTCTGGCTGGGTATTACAGCGCTTTGCCAAACTCAAACCTTATATGGGAACGCTTAAGAAAATCGGCGGTGCACTCATCATTCTCATGGGAATTTTGCTAATGCTCGGAAATCTAAACGCTTTAGCGTCACTATTTGGATAAATATTATATAATTAAAGGAGAAATATCATGAAAAAAATCGCTACCCTTACAATGGCTACTCTTAGTATCTTTGCCTTGGCTGCTTGCTCCAGTCAAAAGTCAAATTCAGACATGAAAAAGATGGATGATAGCAGTATGATGAAGAAAGAGGATATGAAAAAAGACGACATGAAGAAGGAGGATATGAAAAACTCTAGCATGTCAGACGATAAGATGAAAAAGGATGATATGAAGGACTCTTCTATGATGTCCGACAGTAAGTCTGACATGAAAGATGATATGAAATCAAGTGATTCAAGCATGAAGGATGACATGAAAGATTCATCCGAAATGTCATCTGACAAATAAGAATTCCACCATAGGAAAGAAAGTCGTCAGTTTTGTCGGCTTTCTCCTTATTTTGAAAGGAAAGAAAACGATGAAGAAGTTATCGATATTGACTATCAGTCTGCTTTGTGTCGGCTTTTTGGGAGCCTGTTCAAATCAGAAGATGAACTCGGAAGTTTCTAAAAGTGATAAAAGCAATATGGAAACAAAAGCTGATTCTGAGCAATCTACCAAGATGGCTAAGGACTTTAGTCTGCAAGGAGTGGACGGCAAGACCTATAGGCTGTCTGATTTCAAAGGTAAGAAAGTCTATCTAAAATTTTGGGCTTCTTGGTGTTCTATCTGTCTATCTACACTTGGTGATACTAATGATTTGGCTAAGGAGCAGTCAGGAAAAGATTATGTTGTCCTGTCGGTGGTGTCTCCGACTTTTAATGGAGAAAAGTCTGCTGATGATTTCAAGGAATGGTATAAGTCTTTGGAATACAAAGACTTCCCAGTTCTCATGGACACCAAGGGTGAATTGCTGAAAGAATACGGGATTCGCTCTTATCCATCTGCTCTTTTCGTAGGCAGCGACGGTTCTCTTGCCAAGACGCATATTGGCTACATGAGCAAGGAAGATATTGAGAAAACATTGAAAGAAATCAAGTAAAAAGGAGCAATAAACATGGAAGGAAAATGGAAAATTCTTCTGGTTCTGCTTGGCTTGCTTGTCTGCTTTGGACTGGTCTATGTGATTGCAGGGAATGGTAAGCAATCTTCTCCTGAGCAAATTAAGAAAGCCTCTATGAGCAAGACAGAAGCGGTAGCCAAACAAAAGACAGAAGATGTCAAGGAAGAGGACAAGAGGGAGATTTATCTGGCTGGTGGCTGTTTCTGGGGTGTAGAAGAATACTTTTCTCGCGTGCCAGGTGTACTTGATGCAGTATCTGGCTATGCAAATGGTAAGGGAGACACGACCAAGTATGAATTGGTCTCTCAAACTGGTCACGCTGAGACTGTTCACATCACTTACAATGCCAAGAAAATTTCGCTAAAAGAAATTCTGCTGCATTATTTCCGCATTATTGATCCAACTTCTAAAAACAAGCAGGGAAATGATCAGGGTACCCAGTATCGGACAGGAGTTTATTATAAGGATGAAGCAGATTTGAATACCATCAATCAAGTTTTTGATGAAGTTGCTAAGAAATATGATAAGCCTTTGGCTGTTGAAAAAGAGTCTCTGAAAAACTTTATCAAAGCAGAAGATTATCATCAGGATTACTTAAAAAAGAATCCTAATGGATATTGCCATATCGATGTCAATCAAGCTGCATACCCTGTTATCGAAGCTAGCCGCTATCCTAAGCCTAGCGATGAAGATATTAAGGCCAAGCTCTCGCCAGAAGAATACGCAGTCACACAAAAGAATGACACAGAGCGGGCTTTTTCTAATCGCTATTGGGATAAGTTCGATGCTGGTATCTATGTGGATGTGGTGACAGGCGAGCCTCTCTTTTCATCAAAGGATAAGTTTGACTCAGGCTGCGGTTGGCCAAGTTTCACCCGTCCTATCAGTCCAGATGTTGCGACTTACAAAGAAGACAAGAGTTTCAATATGACACGGACAGAAGTTCGCAGTCGGGTTGGAAATTCACATCTGGGCCATGTTTTCACAGACGGTCCTAAGGACAAGGGCGGCTTGCGCTATTGCATCAATAGTCTGTCCATTAAGTTCATTCCAAAAGCTGAGATGGAGGAGAAAGGCTACGGTTATCTTTTGGATTATGTTTAAGAGCATTTTGATTGAAAATTTGCTATAATAAATCCAGTATAAATAAGGAGTTGAATCTTGTGTATTCAATTATGATTGTAGAGGATGAGTATCTGGTAAGACAGGGAATTGCGTCCTTGGTAGACTATGAACAGTTTGGTATGCAAGTTATTGCCCAGGCTGAAAATGGAAGAGAAGCTTGGCAGAAATTTCAGGAAAATCCTGCTGACATCCTGCTAACCGATATCAATATGCCACAGATGAACGGCCTCGAACTGGCCAAGCTAGTCAGAGACCAGGCTCCTAAGTGCCATATCGTTTTCCTGACAGGCTATGATGACTTTGACTATGCTCGGACGGCCATTAAGTTAGGTGCAGATGACTATCTTCTCAAGCCATTTTCCAAGGATGATGTTGAGGAGATGTTGGCCAAGGTGCAGACCAAGCTTGATAAGGAACGTAAAAAAGCTCAGATTCAAAACTTGGTTGATCAGGGACAGCACTCTGAGATGGAAGAAGCTATTCATGAACAACTGGCTGATCCAGAATTAAGTCTGAAAAGTTTGGCTTTTCAACTAGGATTTAGTCCATCTTACCTAAGTGTTCTCATAAAAAAAGAACTAGGCTTGCCCTTTCAAGATTATCTGATTCAAGAGCGGATGAAAAAAGCAAAACTCTTACTCTTGACTACAGATTTGAAGATTTATGAAATAGCAGAGCAGGTGGGTTTTGACGATATGAACTATTTTTCTCAGCGCTTCAAGCAGGTGGTCGGGCTGACACCTCGGCAGTTTAAAAAAGGAGAGGAGAAATGAAACGATATCCGCTTCTTATCCAGTTGATTGTCTATATTTTTCTGCTGGTTCTTTTACTCTTGGGGTTTGTTGGAAGCCTCTACTATCAAACTAGCTCGGGGACTATTCGGCAGCTGACAGAGCGGACGACGCGTAATAGCATGGAGCAAAGCGGGCAGTTCATTGCTTCCTATTTGCAAAAATTAAAACAAACCACCTCCACACTGAGCAAGGAAGAAACGATTCGTAAGTTTGCTCAGAATCAAGAAAGCAGCGAAACGTCAGTACAGTCTTTGATGAAAACCATCATTGAGACAGATCCGGATTTGGTGTCGGCAGTATTGGTTACCAAGGACGGGCGCGTGGTCTCGACAGATTCGCAAATCAGTATGCAGACATCTTCTGATATGATGAATGAAAAATGGTATCAGGAAGCTGTTCATACCAAAGCCATGCCTGTCTTGACTCCTGCTCGCAAAGAGTCTCTGTCATCAGAAAAGGAGAAGTGGGTTGTTTCCGTCACTCAGGAAGTAGTGGATGAAGCAGGGCAGAATCTCGGTGTTTTGCGTTTGGATATTGGCTATAAGAGTCTCAAAGCCTATTTGGATCGGCTTCAGCTAGGGAAGAAGGGCTTTAGCTTTATTGTCAATAGCCAGCATGAATTTGTCTATCATCCCAAGAAAAGTGTTTATTCCTCTAGTCAGGAAATGAAAGCTATGCAGCCCTATATCTCGGTCAAGGACGGTTATGCAGACCAGAAACAGGCTTTTGTCTACCAGATTGATATTGCGGACAGCGACTGGACTCTAATTGGCGTTACCTCATTAGAGCAATTGCAGATGCTTCAGTCACAGATGCTTTATTCTTTTGTGGGAATGGGAATTTTAGCACTCCTGATGTGCTTGACTGGTATTTGGTTTGTCCTGCGTTTGTGGATTAAGCCTCTGCAGAATCTGCAGGCTGTCATTCTGAAGATTGGCGCAGGTGACTCAAACCTGCGAGCGGAAGCTAAGGGTTCTCCAGAGTTGGTTGACTTGGCTCAGCAGTTCAATAAAATGCTGGATCAAATTGAACAGCTGATGGAAGCTGTCAAGGCTGAAGAACAAAATGTCCGTCGTTATGAGCTCCGAGCTCTCTCGGCTCAAATCAACCCCCATTTCCTTTATAATACCTTAGATACAATTGTCTGGATGGCTGAATTTAACGACAGCAAGCGTGTTGTTGAGGTAACGAAATCACTCGCTCAGTATTTCCGCTTGGCGCTCAATCAAGGACATGAACAGATTTCTCTTAAAGATGAGATTGATCACGTTCGTCAGTATCTTTTTATCCAGAAGCAGCGCTATGGTGACAAGCTCCAATATGAGATTGAAGAGGATGAATCTCTAGCTGATTATAAACTGCCCAAGCTGGTACTACAGCCCTTGGTTGAAAATGCCATCTACCATGGTATCAAGGAAATTGACCGACAAGGCGTGATTCGGGTGACATCAGCAGCAGAAGAGGGGCAGCTGATATTATCTATCTATGACAACGGCCGTGGCTTTGATGTCAACGCCTCTATGGATGCGACTCTCCTTCGCTTAGGTGGTGTCGGTCTGAAAAATGTCGATCAACGCTTGAGGTTGCAGTTCGGAGAAGACTACCATATGGAAATACAATCCGAACCAGATAAATTCACCCAGATTTGTCTTTATTTGCCACTAGATCCAGATGCTTAAGTTCGCTATCCTTCAATATTCAAGCCGGAAAATTTCCGGCTTTTTTGCTGATTAGGAACGAAATAGGCCTTTTACAGATGGCTTCTCCGATAAATGATACAAAAATGAGGATAGTGTAGCAAAATGTGGAAAAATTTAAATCGTTTGTTATAATAATATTGAAAACACATCTTAAAGGAGGTTGGGATGGAGTCTGGTTTATTTTTTGTTTCGGTCTTTTTGGCTGGAATTCTCTCGTTTTTCTCACCCTGTATCTTTCCCTTGTTACCAGTCTACATAGGGATATTGCTGGATGAAGAAGAGCCTAGAGAAGTCAAGTTTTTAGGCAGAAAGATCGCTTGGACTGGTCTGATCAAGACCTTGTGTTTCATTGCTGGAATTTCTTTAGTTTTCTTTCTACTAGGCTTTGGTGCAGGATTCCTAGGTAGAGTGATTTACGATGAGAAATTCCGTTATCTGATGGGGATCATCATCATTTTGCTCGGAATTCACCAGATGGAGCTGATTAATATCAGGCAGTTACAATTCCAGAAAAATGTGGAATTTAAGAAGAACAGTCGTCGGAATGATTTTCTTTCAGCCTTTTTGCTTGGTATTAGTTTCAGTTTTGGTTGGACACCTTGCATTGGACCTGTCCTTAGTTCGGTTCTGGCTCTAGCTGCCTCTGGAGGAAATGGAGCTATCCAAGGAGCGCTCCTAACATTGGTTTATACTTTGGGAATGGCCTTGCCATTTCTCATCTTAGCTTTAGCTTCTAGCTTCGTTATGCGGTATTTTTCAAAAATCAAACCCTATATGGGGCTAATGAAAAAAATTGGAGGAGCCTTAATCATTTTTATGGGAATCCTTCTCATGCTCGGGCAGTTAAATGCTTTATCAGGAATTTTTGGATAAAAGGAGAAAAAGATGAAAAAAATTCTTTCGATCGTTGTTGCTTCGATAGCTTTTCTGACACTATCAGCTTGTTCATCTGACGAAAAGGGGATGGATAGTCAAAGCCAGTCCAATACAAGTGTCCAATCGCAGGTTGCAGTTGGCCAGGAGGCACCGGACTTCACTCTCCAGTCGATGGATGGAAAAACTGTCAAGCTTTCTGATTACCGTGGGAAAAAAGTCTATCTGAAGTTCTGGGCTTCTTGGTGCGGACCTTGTAAGCGAAGCATGCCAGAATTGGTCGAGTTAGCTGGTAAAAAGGACCGTGATTTTGAAATATTGTCTATTGTAGCACCGGGTCTCCAAGGAGAGAAGTCTGTTGAGGACTTCCCAAAATGGTATCAAGAACAAGGATATAAGGATGTGCCCGTTCTATTTGACACGTCTGGTGCAATCTTCCAAGCCTATCAGGTTCGCAGTATTCCAACCGAAATCCTCATTGATAGCCAAGGAAAAATTGGGAAGATTCAATTTGGAGCAATCAGCAACGAAGAAGCAGAAAAGGCCTTCAAGGAAATGAAATAAAATAAAAAAGAATGGATGTAAAAATCCATTCTTTTCATTTTGTTCTGATTAAGCACTAGCGCCAGATGTTGCATCAGCATCTCCGCCGCCGTGACCACCGCCAGTATCTGAAGCACCAGAAGTGGCGTCGGCTGCTGCAGCTGCAGGAGCAAAAGGACCGCTTCCTCCAACCAAGCGTTGACCAGTTGTTTTTAGGTACCAATCTAGCCAAGGTTGGAAGTTGAAGACGATTTCGTTGATACCAGCGTAAGATCCATCAGGATAGTACATTGCTTGGTAGTTGTGGGTATTGATAACACCTGCTGGTGAGCCAGGCACGATTGTACGAACGTACTCTTGATCACCATTACGAAGAACACCAACTACCCATTCTACGTTCTTCATGCGGGCAGCAGGAAGAGAGTTGTGTAGAGTTGAGAGACGGCCACCTGATTGGGATGGTACACGTTTAGCAAACATAGTGTCTGGATCTTGATGAGCGTTGTTATAGTAAAGGAACTGGTTGTTATCATCTGCGTAAGTCAACTCAAACGGCATAGCCTTTAAGAACATGTCGATTTGGTTAACAGTCAGGATACCATGGTCAAGCTTGACATAGGTATCGCCAGAAACAGCACCAACAGCTTTTGCAGCTTTTTCTACCCATTCTGGATCGTCAGGGTCAACTTCTGTGATGGTTGTTGCGATTGGATTCGTGACATCTAAGTCTTCAGGAGCAATTGGTTTAGGTTTTTTCAATTTTGAGACTACCTCAACATATTTAACAAAGTTATCTAAGCAAGATTCAAGGAATTTAACAGTTCCTTCGTTTGTGATGTTGCCTTCATTATCAAAAGCTTCTTTTGCTTTACCAAGAAGGAATTCATTTCCTGGTAAAGTATAAGCATTGACACCTGGAGCATCCAAGATTTTACGCAAATGCACTTGGGCACGAGAGGTTCCTTGGTCATAGTAGGAAGCTCCCACAATCATGACAGGCTTGCTTTCAAATGGGTGAACCTCATAAGAGAGCCATTCAAGGACACTTTTGAGAGCTGCTGTAATGGTGTGGTTGTGCTCAGGAGTAGCAATAATGACACCATCAGCGCGCGTGATGCGGTTGTACAAAAGGCGCAACTGGAAGGATTCGTCCCATTTTTCATCTTGATTAAAGAGTGGAACTTCATCAATTTCCAAAACTTCTAATTCAAATTTCAGTTTAAATTGTTTTCTGATAAATTCTAGTAATTTACGGTTGTATGATTGGTCTGCATTTGAGCCGACAAGTCCAACAAATTTCATGTGATTCTTTCCCTTCTAGTTCTTACAATTTTTCCCAGTCAAAGTTTTCAGCTTCTTGATGAAGAAGTGCTTGGGCACTTGATAACTTTTCTGTAATTTTAACAAATAAACGGAAGTCATCAAAAAGAGCGTCTAATTTTTGAATGGTTTCGAGGTCAATCAAGTCTCCATTTTTATCAAAGGCTTGAAGTGAGTGAGAAAGTAGGAATTCAGAACCTGGCATAACAGAAGCCTTGAGTTCTGGTGAATCCAAAATTTGACGGAGTTGTAGTTGGGCGCGAGATGAACCCAGAGTTCCATAAGAGGCTCCTGTAATCATCACTGGTTTACCAAGTAATGGATAGATACCGTAAGACAACCAAGCCAAGGCACTCATAAGAACAGCAGGAATAGAGTGATCATATTCAGGCGTTCCGATGATAACACCATCAGCAGCTTCGATTTTCGCAGCGATTTCTTTAACGATCTCTGGAACTTGCATATCAGATGGTTTGTTGAAAATAGGAATTTCTTTGATTTCAATCAACTCGATTTCTGCTTTATCAGCGAAATGCTTTTGCATGTACTGAAGGAGTTGGCGGTTGGTTGATTTTTTTGAGTTTGTACCAACTAGACCGATAAATTTTAACATAGTAGGTTCCTTTCTGGATTTAGGATAAGATTTCTGGGCTGAGACCAGATGAATAAAAAATTTGATGATTTTCTGTAATAACGAAGGCTTCGATTCCATTTTCTTGCTCGACTTTCTCTAAGATGGAAGTAGGAGTTTCCCCAAATAAACGGGTTGTCCATATTTCACCATCGACTGATTTTGATGAAACAATCGTGAGACTAGCTAGCTGATTGTTGATCGGGTAGCCTGTGGTACGGTCAAAAATATGATGATAAACCCTGCCATCTACTTGCAGCTTTCTTTCATATATCCCTGAGGTAACGACAGACTGATCCTGAACGGACAGAAGAGCCAGGTTGTTTCCACGTGGCAAGATTGGATTTTGAATGCCAATCCGCCAGCAACGATTATTCTTTTCATTTAGACCGATGGTTAAGATATTTCCACCAAGATTGATGAGGGCAGAAGTGACACCTTGTCCCCGTAGGAACGCAACGATTTTATCTGCAATATAACCCTTGGCAAGGGCGCCTAAGTCGATTTTCATGCCTTCCATTGTCAGAAAAACACTGGAGGCGGTTGCATCTAACTCGATACACTCAGGGTCAGTGAGTGACAGCGCTTGCTTGATTTCTTCTGGACTGGGAACTTTTGCATCTGCAAAGCCAATTCGCCAAGTTTGAATCAGGGGCCCCAAGGTAATATTGAGATGACTGTCCGGAGCGAGACTATGTTTTTTTCCCAACTCAATCAACTCAAACAAATCAGGATGGACACAAACGGGATGTTTACCAGCAGCGTGATTGATTTGCATGAGCTCAGAGCTGTCATCATTTGCACTAAAGCGCTTTTCATACAATCTTAGGAGAGAAAATACCTGGTCTAAGAGACTGTCGACATTTTCATGGAGAATCGAAATAGTGATAGTCGATCCCATTAAATGGATGGATCTAGAAATAAGATCCACTTTTATCACAACCTTCCCTATTAAATTTCTTAATCTTCTCTATTAGTATAACAGAAAGATACCGTTTTCACAATTGTAAATATATAATATTTTCAGAAAAATTGAAATTTTTTGTCCAAAATCAAAGTTATTTGCCAAATTTTAAAATAATTCTGAGCATATATCTTGTAAACGCTAACAGATACATGGTATACTAGTTTGGTAAATTAAATTTAAAGGTGGATTATTCTATGAGTAAAATCGTTGTAGTTGGTGCTAACCACGCTGGTACAGCTTGTATTAATACCATGTTGGACAACTTCGGACATGAGAACGAAATCGTAGTATTTGACCAAAACTCAAATATTTCATTCCTTGGTTGTGGAATGGCGCTTTGGATCGGGGAACAAATTGATGGCCCAGAAGGTCTCTTCTACTCTGATAAAGAAAAATTGGAAGCAAAAGGTGCTAAAGTTTACATGAACTCACCAGTTCTTTCAATTGACTACGATAACAAAGTTGTGACAGCAGAAGTTGAAGGTAAAGAACACAAAGAGTCTTATGATAAATTGATCTTTGCAACTGGTTCAACTCCAATCTTGCCTCCAATCGAAGGTGTTGAAATCGTTAAGGGTAACCGCGAATTCAAAGCGACTCTTGAAAATGTACAATTTGTTAAATTGTACCAAAACGCTGAAGAAGTTATTGAAAAACTTGAAGACAAGAGCAAACACCTTGAGCGCATTGCCGTTGTTGGTGGTGGTTACATCGGTGTAGAACTTGCCGAAGCCTTTGAGCGTCTTGGAAAAGAAGTGGTGCTTGTCGATATCGTAGACACAGTCTTGAACGGCTACTATGACAAAGACTTCACTCAAATGATGGCGAAGAACTTGGAAGACCACAACATCCGCTTGGCTCTTGGTCAAACTGTTAAAGCAATCCAAGGTGACGGCAAAGTAGAACGCTTGGTAACAGACAAAGAAACATTTGATGTGGACATGGTTGTTCTTGCAGTTGGTTTCCGTCCAAACACAGCCCTTGCTGACGGTAAGATTGAACTCTTCCGCAACGGTGCCTTCCTTGTAGACAAGAAACAAGAAACATCTATCCCAGGTGTCTACGCAGTTGGTGACTGTGCGACTGTTTATGACAATGCACGTAAAGACACTAGCTACATCGCTCTTGCCTCTAACGCTGTACGTACTGGTATTGTGGGTGCTTACAACGCTTGTGGTCATGAACTGGAAGGAATCGGTGTGCAAGGATCAAATGGTATCTCTATCTATGGCCTTCACATGGTTTCAACTGGTTTGACTCTTGAAAAAGCCAAAGCTGCTGGCTATAACGCAACTGAAACTGGCTTTAACGATCTTCAAAAACCAGAATTTATCAAACACGACAACCACGAAGTTGCCATCAAGATTGTCTTTGACAAAGACAGCCGCGAAATCC
>CAURCE010000026.1:0-23154 GCA_963523365.1 uncultured Streptococcus sp. | reverse complement strand
AAAACAGCCTGCAAAAGAGCTATATCACCATGGATAAGGACGGGGACGGCCATTATGATGTCCTCTCTGCCCTGCAGAAGTCCATCCGTGGCTCCGATGTCAATGCTAGCCTCCACTACGCAGCTCGGCTCGTTGAGGCAGGAGATCTTCCTAGCCTAGCTCGACGCTTGACCGTTATCGCTTACGAGGATATTGGTCTGGCAAATCCTGACGCCCAAGTCCATACCGTTACAGCGCTAGAAGCTGCCCAACGGATCGGCTTTCCTGAAGCCCGTATCCTCATTGCCAATATTGTCATTGATTTGGCTCTATCGCCCAAGTCCAACTCAGCCTATGTGGCCATGGATAAAGCTTTGTCTGACTTACGAAAGAATGGAAATCTTCCCATTCCCCGCCACTTACGCGACGGCCACTATGCCGGCAGCAAGGAATTGGGCAACGCACAGGACTATCTCTACCCTCACTCCTATCCTGGCAATTGGGTCAAGCAGGACTATCTGCCTGACAAGATAAAAGATGCCAATTACTTCACGCCTAATGAGAATGGCAAATACGAGCGAGCCCTTGGAATGACTAAGGATAAGATTGATGACTTAAAAAAATGATGACATCGTTTGCAAAAAATCACATTTTTCTCTTGAATTTTTCAAAATTTATGGTATTATAATTATAGAAACGCTGTGGTGTACGACTTCACACTTAAGTGTTGACCGACTATTTTTTGTATTATTAGGGAAACAAAAGACTTCTAACAGCATGCAAGCCGTGTCACGCGGAAGCAGCTTCAGTTAGAGCGAGTTGCCCACCTGCTTAATTGCGCGGGTTCAATACAAATCGTGAAGGTCCGGCACCAATACAGCTTTTTCTGTTGCCTCCTTAGCTCAGTTGGTAGAGCAGTAGACTCTTAATCTATGGGTCGCAGGTTCGAGCCCTGCAGGGGGCATAGAAAGTATGACTAAAAAGCCTTGGAATCCAAGGCTTTTTCATTATTTTACAAATTTTTGTCTCATTATCCGTACAATAAAAAGACTTCAAACTATTGTTTTGAATCAATAGTTTGAAGTCTTTTTTACTTTATTGATTTCAGAAAAGTTGTACTTTCTCTGATGTGTCTTACATCATGCCGCCCATCATGCTTGGGTCCATAGCTGGTGCTGCTGGTGCAGGTTCTGGCTTATTGGCCACAACAGCTTCTGTTGTCAAAATCAAGCTAGCAACTGAAGCGGCATTTTGCAGGGCTGAGCGCGTCACCTTAACTGGGTCAATAATTCCAGCCTCAATCATGTTCACCCATTCGCCGGTCGCTGCATTGAATCCTGTACCTGATTCAGAGTTTTTCAGGCGGTCAATGATGATAGAGCCTTCAAAACCAGCATTCAAAGCGATTTGACGGACAGGCTCTTCCAAGGCACGGAGGACGATGTTACGACCAGTCGCTTCATCACCTGTTAATTCGAGAGCAGCTACTGCATCTAATACGCTAACAAAGGCTGTACCACCGCCAGATACGATTCCTTCTTCTACTGCGGCACGAGTCGCATTAAGAGCGTCTTCAATGCGGAGTTTCATTTCTTTAAGTTCAGTTTCGGTTGCAGCACCGACCTTAATCACCGCCACACCACCGGACAATTTAGCCAGACGTTCTTGCAGTTTTTCCTTATCAAACTCAGAAGTTGTGCTTTCAATTTGAGATTTAATAACGGCCACACGATTGGCAATAGCTTCTGGATTGCCAGAGCCTTCGACAATCACGGTGCTGTCCTTGTCAACAGTGACTTTAGAAGCTTGTCCAAGCGCTTCAATGGTTGCATCTTTGAGCTCTAGGCCAAGATCATCTGTAATCACTGTACCACCAGTCAAAATGGCAATGTCTTCCAACATAGCCTTACGACGGTCACCAAAACCTGGTGCTTTAACAGCCACTACATTAAAGGTACCACGAATCTTGTTAAGAACTAATGTTGGCAAAGCTTCACCATCCACATCATCCGCAATAATCAAGAGCGGACGGTTGGTTTTCAAAATACTTTCCAACAATGGCAAAATTTCTTGAATGTTAGAAATTTTCTTGTCTGTAATCAAGATATAAGGGTTGTCCAGATCAGCCACCATTTTTTCACTATCCGTCACCATGTATTGAGACAGGTAGCCACGATCAAACTGCATACCTTCTACGACATCCAGCTCTGTTTCCATCCCTTTGGACTCTTCGATAGTGATAACACCGTCGTTGCCAACTTTTTCCATAGCTTCAGAGATGTACTCGCCGACTTTCTCGCTGCGAGAAGAAACGGCAGCAACCTGAGCAATCGCTTCCTTGTTAGAAACTGGAATTGCAGTTTCTTTCAGGGCTTCAACAGCTGTTGCAACTGCTGCTTCAATTCCGCGGCGGATACCGATTGGGTTGGCACCCGCAGTCACGTTTTTAATCCCTTCTCGGACGATAGCTTGGGTCAAGACAGTAGCAGTCGTTGTTCCGTCTCCAGCGATATCATTGGTTTTTGAAGCCACTTCTGACACTAGCTTAGCACCCATATTTTCAAAATGGTCTTCCAGTTCGATTTCCTTGGCAATGGTCACACCGTCATTGGTGATGAGGGGTGAACCAAAAGATTTTTCCAAAACGACATTGCGACCTTTAGGGCCCAAGGTTACCTTGACAGTATCTGCTAGAATATCCACACCACGAACCATTGCGCTGCGTGCATCTGATGAAAATTTAATATCTTTTGCCATTTTTAAACCTCTTTCTTAGATTTTTACTCCACAATTGCAAGAATGCTTGCTTCCCCAACAACCAAGAATTTCTCATCTTGATCTTTGACTTCAATGCCAGCATGACTTTCAACTAAAACCTTATCACCTGGCTTGACACTTGGTGCAACCAACTCTCCGTTCAACGTACGGATTCCTTGGCCAACTGCAATAACTTTTGCTTCTTTTGTCGCGTCCTGTCCTGCACCAGCAATGACAAAGCCACCAACTTTCTGTTCTTTTTCTTCTACTTTTAAGACCACACGGTCACCTAATGGTTTTAACATCTTTTTCCTCCAAAGATTGAATTTTAGCACTCTATGACATCGAGTGCTAATCTATAGTTATTATTTTATCACTTGGTCAGAAATAGTCAAGAAAAAACTTTGCCGAATGACAAAGTTTTTGGGGAAATTAATTGGAAACATTATTGAGCTAACTTCAGTTTCTCTTCAAAATCATCAATCACTTTTTGCAGATTTAGTCTACCCTTGTAGATGCCATAGCCAAAGACCAGCATGACAAGAATTCCCAAAATAGCTAAGATGACTCCTACGATAAACAGAAGCAGATTAGTTCGATGAAAGAGATAAATCAGGACAAAACCGATACTGGCAATGGTAAAGAAAAGACTAAACCAGCGTCCGAGATTTTCAATCATATGCTTCTGGTATTGAATTTCTGTTTCATAGCCTTGAATCAATTCTTGTTCTGTCATGATTTTTCCTCTTTTTCTTAATATTGGAGACCTGGGTTAAAGAAGCCAGCCAGTACTCCAAGAAAGGCGATAACAACCAGAATGAGCATCACTTTGATTGGAGAAAGGTTCTTCTTGGCCATGAGCCACCAGCAAAATACGATAAAAACAGCTGTTAAGAGACCTGGGTAAACACCGTCTAATTTATCTTGTAAGACAAGGTAAGGCTCTTTTTCACCCGGATTGGTCAATTGGAAGGCAGTTTTGATAGGTACCCAAGTTGCTGCAACAGCACCGATAACCATTCCGCCGACAATCCCAACAGATTTACGGATAGCTTGCCCTTGTTCTCCTACTAGAAATTCAACGGCCTTGTCTCCCAATTCATAGCCTTTAAAGTAAGCGAAACGCATACCGAAATAAGCCAGCAGATTCCAAACTAGGATATAGAAGATGGCACCGACAGGTGAGCCTCCATTTGAAAGCCCCATTGAAATCCCTAAAATAACTGGAATCAAGGTTCCAACGATCAGAGAGTCACCGATACCAGCAACCGGCCCCATCAAGCCAGCCCGAAGTCCGTTGATGGTTTCGTCATTTACTGCTTCTGCACCATTGGCACGCGCTTCTTCCAAACCAGCTGTGATCCCAACGACCAGAGTACCCAGCTGAGGTTCCGTGTTGAAGAAGGCTGTATAAGTGTGCATAGAACGCGCTTGCTCTTCTTTTGTATCGTACAATTCTTCCACGATTGGTAGCATAGAAGTCAAGTAACCAAAAGTCTGCATGTGCTCTTGAGAGAAGCAGGTCAAGTGACCATAGTACCAGTGGTGGAATGATTTGGTCAGTGTTTTTTTAGATATTTTTTTAGTTGCCATCTTAGATATCCTCCTCGTCATCATCGTCAAAATCACCTACTGCCACAGCACTAGCTTTGACATTTTTCGCCATCTGTACTTCATAGAAGAGCAGGGCAAAGATCAGTGATACAACTGCACTAGACACAAGGTTGAGGCCAAGTGAGGCAGCCAAGGTAAAGCCAACGAAGAATGGGACAAAGTCTGTCACTTTTTCAACGATTTGTTTCAAGAGAATCGCAATACCGACACATGGGAGGAGAGAACCTACTGTGAAGAGGGTTTTCATTGGTAGACCATCCATTGGGAGGGCATCTTTCAGAGCTGTAACAGCATCAGCACCGTAACGGCAAAGAATCAGTGTTGGCAAGAAAGAGAAGAGGAAGTGGGAAACCCATGGCAGATACCAGTCAACCGCATACAATTTTTTGTATTCTCCCTGTTCGACCGCTTTCCAGCCCATGTGTTGCCATACCAAGTTCATTGTTGCTGTTCCGTAGAAGAGAACAGTTCCCAGCGTACCAACCAGCACACCCATTGATTTTGCAAAGTCAGCAGCCTGCTGAGCATCTGAAATCCCTTGTGACTTGATCGCAACCATTGCCAAAGGAATACCGATATAAGAAACTGCACGGACATCGGCAGAAACAGTACCGCCAGGGGTTACCAGTGCGATATACACCAACTGCATGGCTACCCCACAGATAATCCCGAGGCTCACATCTCCTAAAATTAAACCACAGACGAGTCCTCCGACAAGCGGACGTCCAAGTGTATAGTTACCAATACTTGAGCCACCCATACCCGGCATAGAAGACAAACTAGCAAAGATACCGAGGATTGCGGCTTGCAACCAAGAAATTGTCATAATCTTTCTCCTTTAAGTAAGATCGAGCAGTAGCAGGAGCTCGGTTCCAACTCCTTCAAATAGACCTTGCTTGGCAAGGCTATCGAAAGTCCAAAACCGTGTCCCGCTTAACTTCTGCCCCTGTTTAAAAACCAAATTTAGATTTGAAATCGCTCCAGTAACCGATGGAAACATCTGGAAGCAGCTGGAATTTTACCTTGTAGCCTGCTTTTTCAATCGCTTCGATCGCTTCAGCTTCTTCTTGTGTGATGGATTGATTGTTGCCCAGCTTGACAGCTCCTGGACGGTCATTGGCTGGTCCGACGATGATTTCTTTGACATTACCTGGCACAAAGCCTTGGTCCACCAAGATTTCTTTCATATCAATCGGATTTTTGGTAATCAAGAAATAACGGCTGTCAGATTCGGTTACCTTGCCAGATTTTTCCTTGAAGGCTTCCTTGGTCCAAACGAAAGTTTTCTTGTCAGAAGCCCCTTTGTAGGCTTGGATCAAAACTTTGTTGCTTGCCGCTGCATCATTGACTGCAATCAAGCCATCGCAAGGATATTCCTTAGCCCAACGAGTGACAGTTTGACCGTGGATCATGCGGTCGTCAATCCGTACAAATGTTACTACCATTTTGAATCTCCTATCTAAGTTAGTAAATGAATAACTTTTTAAATGTCGTCTTCCTCATCATCGTCTGATGAAACTTCAAACTCCTGCAAGGCTGCCGTCGCTTCTGAAAGAATCGTCTGTGCAAGATCTTTGCCTTCCAGCATATCCTTCATCACAAGCCCAGTGAGCCCCATCGTCAGATTCAGCCCTCCAAGAATGACTGCCGAATCTAATTTGCCTAATTCCGCTAAGACACTAGCCGCTGTGGTCAATGGACTGCCTCCTACAATATCGGCCAAAACCAAGACAGTATCCTCTGCTTCTAAACCTGCCAAGGCTTGGCGGAAATCGAGAGCAAAATCATCAACTGATTTTCCCTCTTTCAGACCCACGGCGATGATTTGGTCTGTTTTATCACCAGCAAACATCTTCAAGGAGCTTTGTACGCCTTCAGCTAGCCCCCCATGACTGACCAGTACAAGATATTTCATCTTTCCTGCCTCCTTATTTTCTTGATTCTATTGTACACAAAATGAAATCGCTTCCCTATTGTCAAATGTCACTTTGAAAAGATGACAAATGTGAGTTTAGATGTGACAAATGTCATATTGGTCTAGTCACCCGTGGCTTTTTTTCTGACTTAATTAGAAATAAAAAAGAAAGCAGAAAATTATCTGCTTTCTATTTCTCTTTGAATGCTTGGCAAGGCACTGTCAATTTCTTGATTTCCCAGAGCTTCCTTAATCAAATAATCAAGTCTTTCCAAGGTCTGCCGGTCGACTTCTTGTCCAATATCTATGATAGAACGCTCCATCATACTATCTAGCCTCTCAGAGGTCAGAGAATCCAAGCCGAAGTCATCTGCCTGCAGAATTTGTTTGGTTTGCTGACTTTTCACTACGGAGGGCAAGACTGAAGTTCCCTGCGATTTTTCAAACAAGGTCTGCTGGCTTTCTTTGTCTTGTGACAGCAAGAGCATAAATTCCCAAGCCAGCTTCTCTTGCTTAGTGTTGGAAGACATGCCAAAGAGGGAAGTCTTGACCTGCGTTCCCATCACCTTGCTATTGGCTGTCGGCATGGGGATACAGGTCCAAGAAAAGCTAGAATATTTGGCAACATGATAAGGATAAGGCTTGTAGGTCCGATACTGGGCTAGACTCATAGGATAGAAGGCCACTCGCCCCTCATCAAAGTCATGAGAAGTCACCTTATAGTGCTGGCTGAGCATGTCCAGCTTGCTCATAAAGGCCAAGGCTTGGTGCATCTCTGCGCTGTCTACATTGTTGATACCGGATTTATCGGTCAAATGGCCGCCGTAAGCTACCAGAGCTTGCTGCCAAGTGTAATCTGTAATACCGTACTGATCCACCACACCATCGCCATTGGTGTCCTTGGTTACTTTCTTGCAAATCTCATAGAAATCCGCCAGGGTCCAACCTGACTCAGGAATGCTAATCCCTTCTTTTTCAAGCAGGTCTTTATTGACACACATCATGATAGGATTGCTCTCAACTGGAAGAGCATAGCTGACTCCCTGATATTGCCCAGCTTCATAAGCCACTGGATAAAAGGCTGTCCGTTCATCATCCGTTAGGAGGGTATCCAAGGATTTAAGGGCGCCAGTCGAAGCCAACATGCTAAAGTCGTTTTCCGGTACCATAAAGAGATCCGGCTGCTCGCCTTTCAAGACTTGCTCTGCCAGCCAGTCAGCGTAATCATCCTTGGGAATACCGCTTTCATAGACGACCTTGACATGAGGATGCGTCTTTTCAAATTTTTTAATCAAGCTATCCAAGACCTTGTTTTCGCGGCTGTTAGGCACATCCCAGCTAGAGCCAGCATAGACCCCGATACGCAGGACTTTTTCCTGAGCTGAGGCCCAAAAGACAAAAGCCAAAGCAACAGATATAATCAGGACAACCAGTAGGGCCAAATGTCTCAGTCTCCACTTCATTTGTCGCTTTCCTTACTAAAATCTCTCTGGGTGACTCCGGTCTGCACAGCCCAGATAGCCAGCTGGGTTCGATCGCGCAAGTTGAGCTTGGCTAGGATGCCTGACAGGTAATTTCGGACTGTCCCTTCTGACAGAAAGAGCTTAGCAGCAATTTCTTTATTAGAAATCCCGAAGCCAATCTGCTGGATAATCTTCCACTCCGTCCGGCTCATGTCCTCTATATTTTCCTCCGTCACTGTGATAGCAAAGTTGGACTGGGCCATCTGTGAAAAGATTTTGAAGACCTTGGTGGCAATATTGGGATTGATCATAGCTCCGCCTCGATAGACTGTCTGAATGGCTTCGTGAAGTTCTTCTGTCGAAACCCCTTTGAGAATATAACCAGACGCACCGTATTTGAGAGCGGAGAAGATAAATTCATCGTCATCAAAGGTCGTCAGAATGATAATCTTAACATCTGGATACTGCTCCTTGACAGCCTTGGTACAGAGTACACCGTCCATGACCGGCATACGAATATCCATCAAAATCACATCTGGGCGTACCCGATGAAGCTTTTCCAGAACCTCCTTGCCGTCTCCAACTGTCCCGACTACCTCGATGTCAGCATGAGCGGACAGGATGATTTGCAGAGACTCACGAATCAAGGCCTGATCGTCTGCAATTAAAACTTTAATCATTCCAACCTCCTATTTTGGGAATTTCAATGTAGGTATAGAAGCCCTCTCGATTTTCAAAATGAACCTTCCCACCGATAATAGCCAACCGTTCCTGCATTTGCTTCAGACCATAGCCATAGTGCAATTCATCAAACCCTACACCATCATCTCGAATGGTCATAATATAATTTTCTTTTTCTAACAACTCAATCCAAACGGTTTTGGCGTGCCCGTGACGCACAGAATTGGTAATTGATTCCTGAACGATGCGAAACACAATATCTTCTTTGGCAATATCTAAATCGATCGTATCCCATTCATAGAGAAAATGGATATCCAAGTTGGAAATGGCTTCATACTCTCGGATAATCTTTAACAAAGCCTCTTTCAGACTATTATTCTCCAGAGTACCCGGCCGCATTTTATTGAGCGAACCTCGAACATCCCGAATCCCGTCACGAACGACAACCGAGACATTGTTGAGCTGTTCCTTGGCCCGCTCGGTATCAATATCCACTAGGACCTTGATGGCATCAATTCCCGCTGAGATACCCGTCAAAGCATGGCCCAGTGTATCATGAATCTCACGGGCAATTCGTTTCCTTTCTCGGTCTTCAGCAATTTTTTCTGATAAGGCTAGATAACTGTTCAGCTCCCGATTGGCTTGGAAAGCCATGCGAAGTTCCTCCTCAATCCGGTGCCGTTCCGTAATCGCCGACATGATATAAAAGAGCAAGGATATCATAAAGACAACAATATTGAGGGAAAAAAGAAAGTTCTTACCAAAAAGCAACAGCAAACGTATAGATTCTGGATAAAAACGAATATAGGCATCCAATGAAGGCAGTTTGACAAAGAGTGACAGCAGGTCGTAGTTTGACAATAGCAACATACTGAAACTCAAGATAATAAAGGAAAACCAGTATTTTTTATCCTTGGAGGCATTGAACTCCTTAGATCCATAGAAAATATCTGCAAAAACGAGAAGAATCAGCCCATTGTAAGACGAATGCAAAGCAGTAAAGATGACCAGCATCAGTAAAATCTCAATCATGGTCACCTTATCATAAACGGATAGCTGATTGGGATGCTTTTCCCGATAGTACATCACCAGCAATAGGCAGGCATAAAAGATAATGGAAATCAGAAAAATGAAACTGGGAGATCCTGGAATGGCATCTAAGCGCTCCAAAAGCGAGTGACTGAAGCCTCTTGTTACGACATAATTAGTTGCAAAGAGGTAAATCGAAGCATTATAGACAATGGCTATAAAATTGATGACCATCAGAGCTATTTTACTGTAAAAAATGCTTTTGTTTGGTTTCATTACTGCCACCCTGTAACTGTGTACTCGCTGATATTGTCCTTGTTTATCAAGCAGACTGGTATCAAATACTGTCTATCACAGGACTTCTTTTCCCGCAGCAGCTCAATCACTTCTGCCACCTTTCGTCCCATCTGAATAGGCGACTGGGCCACTGTTCCTTGAATGTCATTCGTATTGGCTAAAAAATTCTTAATATCTGGAGAGCCGTCAACCCCATAGATATAAATTTTTTCTGCGACACCTTGATCTTTGATTGCTGCCAAGGCACCGATTGCTGCACGGTCATTAAGAGCCATGACAACGTTGAATTCCAAGCCATTATCCAAGGCATTTTTGACCTGAGGCATGCTTTCTTCGGTCTGTCCCAAAGTCTCCAGCTGAGAAACGATTCGATAGCTTGGATGTCCCTTGATCGTATCCAGAAAGCCCTGTAGCCGATCCATAGCTGAGATGGCATTCTGGTGTTCAAGCAAGAGAATATCCGCCTCGGAAAGCCGCCCCATCATATCTTTAGCAATCAAAACTCCCGCTTGATAGTTATCCGACACGATAGTCGTGTCAACGGCTACTTGCTTACTCATTGGCGCATCTACCACGATAATGCGGATGCCCACTTTTTTAGCTTTATTCAGAGCTCTGATAATAGCTGGACTATCACTCTTTACTGGGTTGATGACGATGACATCCACTTTCTCTTTGATAAAATAAGCAATTTGCTGACTCTGCTTTTTCTCATCCAATTCCGAATCACGAACATAGAGCCGACTCCCCTGTTGATTGGTTTTTTTCTCCAATTCAGCATTCAAGGTTTGATAAAAATCATTGTTCATGGTCATATAGGTCGCCCCGATTTTAATTTGACTACTGTCGGGCATGCTAGCCTTAGAATAAATAAAAGTAAGGCAACAGATTACCAGCACAAAAATAGACCAGAGAGCGCATTTCTGGCAAGTCTGAATCCTCTTTTTTCCCTTACTTGATCCCATTCCCATCTCCTAGTCACCTATACTTATTAACATTTCACTTACGTTTATTATATTATAATCAAGCGAAAAAGCAAAACGTTTCTCGAATCCTCTAATCAATCAGAGGATAAACGACAGACTTTTTTAGCTTCTAATTTTTAGGGCAAGATAAATGAATATCAAAAACAAAAACGAAGGCATCTTCATGAAATACCTCCGTTTCTGCATGTATCTATTCAAACACAAATTGATTGTGGTAGAGCTCAGAATAGAAGCCACCTAGATGCAGCAATTCATGATGATTGCCTCTTTCAATGACTTCCCCATCTTTTAAGACAATAATCTGGTCCGCATTCAATATAGTCTTTAAGCGGTGAGCGATGACAAAGCTGGTTCGGCCTGCCACAATAGCCTCCATCGCGCTCTGGATCTTGCTCTCGGTTACCGTATCAACATTGGAGGTGGCCTCATCCAAGATCAGCACTTGAGGATCGGTCAAAAGGGTTCGAGCAATTGAAATCAATTGCTTTTGACCTGTTGAAAAGATGTTTTGATCATCATCTACGATTGTATCGTATTTATCAGGCAAGCTTTCAATATACTCGTGAATATGAGTAGCACGCGCAGCGATTTCAACCATCTCCTGACTTGCATCCGGTACTCCAAATCGGATATTGTCTCGAATGGTTCCGCTGAACAGGACAGAATCTTGCAAAACGATACCTACATGGCTGCGCAAGCTATCCAAGTCATAATCTCGGATATCGCGCCCGTCAAATTCGATACTGCCCTTATCCACATCGTAAAAACGATTGATCAGGTTCATGATGGTCGTCTTCCCTGATCCTGTCGGTCCTACAACGGCAATCATCTTACCTTTTGGCGCTGAAATGGAAACATCTTTCAAAATCGGCTTACCTTCGACATAAGAGAAATCCACATGCTTTATCTCGACGCCTTCTCTCAGCTCGGTAAAGGCTGGTGCATTCTGCGGGCGCACTTCCTCGGGCGCATCAAACATTTCCTGAATCCGATCCGCACCAGTGAAAGCCAGCTGCAGGCTTCCCCAGCTTGCCGCAACCTGAATGATAGGCTGATAGTATTGTTGAGAAAACTGTGTAAAGGTTGAAATCAGACCAATGGCTACTGAGGTCTTCACATTAGGATCATTGAGCATAATGGCTGAACCCACAAAAATCACGATAGCCGTATTGATCAGGCTCATTCCGTTCATGACAGGAAAGAGCAAGCCAGCAAAAGCGCGTCCTTTAAAGGTTGCTGACCGAACCTTATCATTTTGCTGGACAAAGCCTTTGATGACTTCTTCTTGCATTCCCTGCACAATAACTGCCTTCTGGCCGGAAATCGTCTCATCCATGTAAGCATTGAGCTGACCAACTTCTTTTTGCTGCAAGTCTGTGTACTTGCGAGCCAGCTTGACGATGGACACCAAGACAATGATGGCTACTGGCGTACTGGCAATCGTCACCCAAGCCAAGGTCGCATGCCGCATAAACATGATGATAATCAAGCCGATGTAGAGAGCAATATTGCTCATCACTTGGACTAGACTCTCGTTGAAAGCCTGCAAGATATTATCCAAATCACTGGTAAAACGCGACAAGATATCCCCATCTTGATGACGGTCAAAGAAGGAAACGCTCAAGCGAGCCAATTTTCCAAAGAGTCCCTTGCGCATTTCATTGGTTGAATAGGAAATGATCCGACTCATCAGCAGCATGTAAATCAAGCTCGATAGCGAAAGGAAGATGAAAGCCAGCGCTAAATTCCACATGATTCCTTGAAAAGCAGCAAAGGCTGAAACATCACCTGAAGCAAGCTTGCCACTCGCAAAAGCACTGCCCAACTCCACCAGCTCACTGATGGCGAGACCAGTAAAAATCGGAAAGAGAACCTGTAAAACTGTCGAGATGATAATCATAATCATGACGACCAAAAAGGCCAGTTTATATTCTTTAAAATATTGCCAGAAAAATTTTGCTGTTTTCATGCTAGTCCTCCTTTCCTTTTTGGGTCTCATAAATTTCTCGGTAGACATCATTTGTAGCGACCAAGTCTGCGTGTCTACCTTGCCCAATCAAGCGCCCTTGATCTAGCACCAAAATCTTGTCCGCATGGACAACAGAGCTAATCTTCTGGGCAATAATGATGGTTGTAGTTCCCTTCAAATCCTTGTTCAGTGCCTCCTGAACCAGCTTTTCGGACTTGGCATCCAGAGCTGAAGTTGAGTCATCTAGGATAAGAATATTAGGATTGCTGACGACACCACGCGCGATGGACATTCTCTGCTTTTGTCCGCCAGAGAAATTATTTCCCCGTTCTTCGACTTGGCTGTTGTAGGTATCTTCCATGCGATTGATAAACTCGCTTGCCTGAGCAATGCGCGCCGCCTGTTCTAACTCTGGCAGGCTGGCATCTTGCTTTCCTTGACGCAGATTGTCCGCAATCGTCCCCTTAAATAAAATAGCTTTTTGCAGAACGATAGAGACATTTTTTCTCAACGAAGCTTCACTAATGTCTCGCAAGTCCTTGCCACCAATTTTGATGGAGCCTTCCTGAGGATCAAAAAGACGCGGAATGAGCTGGGCCAGAGTTGATTTTCCTGCTCCTGTCGCTCCGACAACACCAATCATCTCTCCTGGTTTGACTTCAAAGCTAATATCCTTGAGCATGGGCTCTGTATCTGTCGGATAGGTAAAGGTCACATGGTCAAAGACCAGACTACCTTCCAAATCTTCTTCGGCTTCATTCTTGAAGGTCATAGCTGGCTCTGTATCCAAGACCTCCTTGATCCGCCGAATTGATACCATGGCACGTGTAACGGTATTGCCCAAAAAGCCAACCATGATGATAGTAAACATGATTTGATTCAAGTAAGAAATGAAAGAGACAATCGAGCTAACCAAGCTTGGATCCATCTGTATCATGCTAGACAAGAGCCACATAGTCAGATAGACAGCCCCGTAGCCGACGATCATCATCATCGGTTGAACGATCGAAAAGGCATAGCCAATAAAGAGATTTTGCTCCAGAAGTTCATCTGAAACTTGCGTAAACTTCTGATACTGCTCTCTCTCCTGCACGAAAGATTTGACGACACGGACACCACGCAGGTTCTCTTTGGCAATCGCATTGATCTTTTCTAAGAGAACTTGAAATTTGGCAAAGCGTGGCCCCATCAAGCCCATCATCACTCCTGTCAAAAAGAAGACCAAAAAGACCATCAGGACAATCACCCACCACAAGGAAGGAATGGTCACCACCGCCAAAATAAAGGAACCTAAAAATAAAATAGGTAGGCGGAATAAAATCTGGAACATCATCATGACCAAATTTTGTACTTGGTTGATGTCGTTTGTCATGCGGACAACTAGATTCCCCGCATTGAACTGTTCAATATTGGCATAAGAAAAGGTCTGGATTTTCCGAAAGGTTTTTTCCCGTAAATCTGACGACACCCCTTGAGCAATATAGGCTGCCAGGGTCACATTTGCCCCGCCAGCAAGTAAGCCGACTAGACCAAAGCCCAGCAACCAGGCCCCCAAACGATAGATTTCTTCCCGATTTCCTGATAAAAGAGCATTCAAAACATCTTTTAAATACAAGGGCTGCAACAGCGAGCTAGCCAGCATCAGCGATGTCATAAGAAGAGATAAAAAGATAAATAATTTATAGGCTGATAAAGCTTTTCTGAACATAATTCCTCCTCGTAGATTTTTAACTTTGTTTAGCTTCCTTACTATATCATAGATAAAAACAATGTCAAGTAAGAAATTTCAGTTATTATATGGTACAATATAATAAATAACTCTAAAATTGATTGAGTCCTTTTGTGGGTCTCGTACAAGGAGAAAAGATGGATAAACAACGAATTGCTGTGATTGGTCCTGGTTCTTGGGGAACGGCTCTATCGCAAGTCCTCAATGATAATGGCCATGAAGTCCGAATTTGGGGCAATATTGCAGAGCAGATTGACGAGATCAATAATCAGCATACAAACAAACGCTATTTCAAAGATGTTGTTCTAAGCGAAGAAATTAAGGCTTATCATGACTTAAAAGATGCTCTAGAAAACGTTGATGCTGTGCTTTTTGTCGTACCGACCAAGGTGACTCGTCTGGTAGCCCAACAAGTTGTGCAAACCTTAGATCACAAGGTAAAAATCATGCATGCATCCAAGGGATTAGAGCCTAACAGCCACCAACGAATTTCGACTATTCTGGAAGAAGAAATCCCTGCAGACTTGCGTAGTGAGATTGTCGTTGTC
The DNA here is from genome assembly GCA_963523365.1 of uncultured Streptococcus sp. Taxonomy (GTDB): domain Bacteria; phylum Bacillota; class Bacilli; order Lactobacillales; family Streptococcaceae; genus Streptococcus. The sequence goes on along the minus strand of CAURCE010000026.1, from coordinate 8,187 downwards.
TCAGGTCCTAGCCACGCTGAGGAAACTATCGTCCGCGATATTACCCTGATTACCGCAGCATCTAAGGACCTCGAAACCGCTAAATATGTGCAGGAACTCTTTAGCAACCATTACTTCCGCCTCTACACCAATACCGATGTCGTTGGAGTAGAGACAGCAGGTGCTCTGAAAAATATCATCGCAGTTGGAGCCGGAGCTCTCCACGGACTGGGCTACGGTGACAATGCCAAAGCTGCCATCATCACACGCGGGCTGGCTGAAATTACCCGGCTTGGTGTCAAGCTTGGTGCCAGCCCTCTGACTTACAGCGGTCTTTCTGGTGTCGGCGACTTGATCGTCACAGGAACCTCTATCCACTCTCGCAACTGGCGGGCTGGAGATGCGCTGGGCCGTGGCGAAAAACTGGCTGATATTGAAGCTAATATGGGCATGGTTATCGAAGGAATCTCTACGACCAAGGCAGCCTACGAACTGGCTCAGGAGCTCGGTGTCTACATGCCAATTACCCAAGCTATTTACAAGGTCATCTATGACGGCCATGATATCAAAGATGCCATTCATGATATGATGAATAATGAATTCAAAGCTGAAAATGAGTGGTCTTAATTTACAATATTTTTTTAAAGGAGAATTTTATGTCAAAAGTCAGAAAAGCAATCATCCCTGCAGCCGGTCTCGGAACCCGCTTCTTGCCAGCCACTAAGGCACTGGCCAAGGAAATGCTGCCAATCGTTGACAAACCAACTATTCAGTTTATCGTCGAAGAAGCTCTCAAATCTGGAATCAAAGACATTCTGGTTGTCACAGGGAAGTCAAAACGCTCCATCGAGGACCACTTTGACTCCAACTTTGAACTAGAATACAACCTCAAAGAAAAGGGCAAGAACGACTTGCTCAAGTTGGTGGATGAGACCACTGGTATTGGCTTGCATTTTATCCGTCAGAGTCATCCACGTGGACTCGGGGATGCAGTCCTTCAAGCTAAGGCCTTTGTTGGAAATGAACCTTTTGTGGTCATGCTAGGTGATGATTTGATGGACATTACCAATGACAAGGCAGTGCCACTCACCAAACAACTCATGGATGACTACGCAGCAACCCACGCGTCTACCATTGCAGTTATGCAAGTTCCTCACGAAGAAGTCTCTGCTTACGGCGTTATTGCACCGCAAGGCGAAGGCGTCAATGGCCTCTACAGCGTTGAAAAATTCGTCGAAAAACCGGCACCAGAGGATGCACCAAGTGATTTGGCCATTATCGGTCGCTACCTGCTAACGCCAGAAATTTTTGAAATCTTGGAAAAACAAACTCCCGGCGCGGGCAATGAAATTCAACTGACTGATGCCATTGATACCCTCAACAAGACTCAGCGCGTTTTTGCCCGTGAATTCAAAGGCGATCGCTATGATGTCGGCGACAAGTTTGGCTTCATGAAAACTTCTATCGATTATGCCCTCAAACACCCTCAAGTCAAAGACGATTTGAAACAGTACATTATCGATTTAGGCAAAAAATTAGATAAGAAAACGAAAAAATAATAGAAGCGCTCAAGTAATAGATTAGCTAATGCGTCAGCTTTTATCATCGTACAGAAAAACACCTAGTAAATCTAGGTGTTAGATTGAAGAAAAAGTCCATTTTGGATAATTTCTTCAATCTTTTTCTTTTACTGGATAAAGTAAAAAAACTCTTAAAAATAATGTCACATCAACATCTCTAAGAGTTTTCACTATATGATAATCAACCTCTATCAGCAATTTTTTCTATTGCTGATAGAGGTTGGCAACATTTTGGAATACCGCTTTTTAAAGCGGTATTGAATTCATTTCTTAAAAAATCGGTCGTTGAAAAGTCAAAAAAATTAGAATAGCTGCTAATCCAAGGTAGGCTGCCAGTGCTAAAAATCGTTGAGACTTGCTAAAAGCGTAGCGCTCTCCCGATACTGGTAAGATCACAGCTCCTAAAGCTCCGCCGACTAGACCGCCCAAGTGACCTGCAAGGCTAATTCCCGGTAAAAAACTCATGACCAGATTAACAGCTAGCAAGCTCATATAGGACTGACCCAGCTGCTGCAGATAGTAGTTTCGCGTAGCATAACGAAGCACAACAACGGAAGCAAAAAGACCGAAAAGAGCAGTAGACGCCCCGGCTGCCAGGCTATTGGGTGAAAAATAGACCACAAATAAATTCCCCATCACGCCTGACATCAGGTAGAGTATCAAAAATTTCCATGAGCCAAAGATAGCCTCAATCTGTCGACCCAGAAAGTAGAGCGTCAGCATATTGACCACAAAATGCTCCAAGCCAATATGGATAAAAATGGCAGCAAAAACCCGCCAAAACTGCTCCGGCAGCGCTTGAATCGTGTAACCGTGCACGGCTCCAAAGTGATACAAGGCTTTAGAACTGCTGTATTGAAAACCGTAAGAAAGAAACATCAAGGCAAAAACAAGGCTCGTTAGGATAAGCAGGATACTTGTCACAGGATAGTCTCTATCAAAGATTTGTTTCATAAATGAGTAACTCCTTTACTGCGACATCATGTTGAGCTGGTGTAAATTCTGCCTGTTGGACTGCATAAATAGTGCTGATGGATGCTCCTTCATAATCAGCCAGATAGCGGTCATAGTAGCCGCCTCCGTAACCAATCCGAAAGCCTTGAGAATTAAAGACCACACCCGGCACATGAATCAGATCAATTTCCGTCTTCTCCACAGCCTCTTCACTTATTGGCTCCAGCAGACCAAAAGAGCTTTTTTGTAGGCGACTTTCATCATAGTCCACAAATATCATCCGACCTTGGCCATAGGTTTTGGGCACCAAAACCCGCTTGCCATCCAACTGAGCCTGCTCGATAAAGGCTGCAGTTGAGACTTCATGCGGCATGGAAAGATAAGTAGCGATGACCTGAGCTTCTTGATAAGCTGCTGAACTGAGCAAGTGCTGGGTTAGCCAGTTATCCGCCTGCTCTTTTTCTTTTCCCGACAGTTTCTTCATTTTCTTTAGTACAGTTTGTCGTAGTTCTTTTTTCATGCGGCTCACCCCACCTTTTTTATCTTTCGTTGATTTTATAATCTAGGAATTTCCCAATCTTTTCAATAGCAAAGGGCAGTGCTGCCTCATCCGGTGTCATCTTGGGATGATGGAGGGCATAGGGACTATCCACTCCCAGCCAGAACATGACGCCCTTGACCTTGCTGAGCAGATAGCCGAAGTCCTCGCCTGTCATAGCCGGCGCAATATCAATCAGTCGCACTCCTTCTTCCTTCTGGAAAAAGTCCATCAATTCATATGCTAAGTCAGGATGATTTTCTACAGGTAGGTAGCCACCTTGTTTAAGCTCCAAGTCCAATTCCAGATCGAAACTTTGGGCTATGCCCTCTGCTATTTCCCGTAAGCGCTTCTGAGTCAAGATGCTCATCTCCTGAGTCAGAGTCCGAATGGTACCCTGCAAAAAGGCTGTTTCTGCGATGACATTGTTGGTCGTGCCAGCATGGAGCGAGCCAAAGGTCACAACTGCCCCCTCGATCGGATCGACATTGCGGCTGACAATGGTCTGCACCTGGGTGATAAAGTAGCTAGCCGCCACCAAAGCATCGTTGGCTTCATGAGGAAAGGCCGCATGACCTCCTTTCCCCTTAAAGGTCAGCTTGACTTCACAGGTACCAGCAAAAAGCGTTCCTCTATTAGTGGCAATATCACCGACCTTGAGGTCCGGCCGCACATGGAGGCCGTAAAACTCATCCGGCAGCCAGTCGCCAAAAGCACCGTTTTCGTACATTAGCATACCGCCAGCTTCATTTTCCTCAGCAGGCTGAAAGAGAAAAAGCAGATTGTGGATAGGCTGAGCGCTCACAGCTTGTTCCAGCAGGCCTAGAGCGACCGTCATGTGCATATCGTGTCCACAGGCATGCATCCGACCTTCATGAGTGCTGGCAAAGTCCAGTCCTGTATCCTCCACAATCGGAAGACCATCAATATCTGTCCGCCAGCCAATCGTCTTATCTGGTGAACTTCCCTTGATAAAGACCAAAATACCAGTTCGCCAAGTTCGGATTTCCACAAAGTCTAGACCTGCTGTCAGTCCATCAATGACCTGCATCAGGTAGGCATGAGTCTTGTATTCTTCCAGACCGATTTCTGGTATCTGGTGTAAATCACGGCGAATGTTCAGATAATCAAGCATTTTTCTTTCCTTTAAAATCTTGTCAGACCTGTCAAAGTTTTGGGCTAGGCCCAATCAATTCAAATTTATGCTATTTTTAAAGAGTACGCAGGGCATCTTCCAGAGCTGTCTTCTGCTGGGTCTTCTCGTCAATGGTCTTGATAACTCGTGCCGGAACGCCAGCAACCACTACGTTTTCCGGAACATCCTGGGTCACAATCGCACCAGCCGCAACAACGGAACCACTGCCAATTTGTACACCTTCGATCACAACCGCATTGGCACCAATCAGCACATTGTCTCCAACGCGAACTGGCTCAGCGCTAGCTGGCTCAATGACTCCCGCCAGAACAGCACCAGCACCGACATGACTGTTTTTGCCGACAATCGCTCGGCCGCCCAGAATAGCACCCATATCAATCATGGTCCCAGCACCAATCTCCGCACCGATATTGATGACTGCCCCCATCATGATGACAGCATTATCACCAATTTCAACTTGGTCACGGATAATAGCACCCGGCTCAATACGGGCATTGATGTCGCGCTTGTCCAAAAGCGGCACCGCTGAGTTGCGGGCATCCTGCTCTACGACATAGGTCTTATTTTCCTCTAAGTTCACTAGGAGTGGCTTGATTTCTTCCCAGTCTCCAAAAAGAACATTGCCTAACTTCACAACAGACCAAGGAATTGAACCGTGCAATTCTCCATCAAAGGTTACCTTGACAGGAGTCTTTTTCTTGGCATCAGCGATAAATTTGATAATTTCTTGAGCGTTCATTTTCGTAGCAGACATGGCGTCACCTCTTTGTTCTTTCTATTCTTTGTTTGGAGAGGAAAATTTCCTCTCCTATCTTTTTTATTTCTCTATTATAACATAATTCGGCTATGCAGTTAGGACTTTATTAGCAGCTAGTATGCTATTTAGACTCTTGAACTTTATTCAGATGAAATTGGCCTTCCTTATCTCTTTTTCCCATTCTTCTATCCCTGTCTATGTTAAGAAAAAAATCCGTGCTCTCAGTCTAGGCTCTCAGACCGTACTTGTCATCATACTGGTGAGGCGGTAAGTTCCATTCACTTCGTCAAAATACAAAGAAACAGACATCTTCTCCTTAGTTAGATAGCTCATACTAAAAAAATCAACTTGCTTTTTAAGCGTTTTATGAGCATAAATACTCTTTGGCATCCCCAGTTCTGCAATGGCTTGCTTGACTTCCATTCCTTCTCGATCACTTTTGGGAATGAGCAACCGATAATCATCAACTGTCTTCGTAATCGATTCCCCAGCATTCTGGAAGAAAGCGGCAGATACCGTATAGAGCTCCATTCCTCCTCCAGTACTCCTAAGACGCATATTAACAACTCCTTTTCTTCCTGTTAGCTTGTATGAAAGCAGCACCAGTTGACTATTCTCCACACGATTATCCACACTCCCAGAGCTGGCTTTCCCATACTTCTCAACGATATCCTCTGGAGACACATTAGGTTGGTTCATGGTTTTAATCAACTCGAATATCTCTTCGAATGGAAAATCTACCTCTCGATTATCTTCAATAAAAGGTGAACTACTCTCCTTCAGGATCTCTATCCTATTTTCTGATTCTGTCGGAACAGTATTAACAGACGATATAGCTGATTGATTTCCTTCTGACTTAAAAGTTGGTCGCATATACACCATCAAGAAGCTAATCAGTCCCACTAGACCTGCGGCAATCACTAAGAGTGAGGCATAAGGAGATAGCCAAGACTTTGCTAAAAGCTGGCCATTAGGTTTTCCTGCTGACTCTGTTCGCCGCTTTTCTTTCCTTGTTTCTTCCTTTGTCTCTTCGAGGGCAGCTCCTCCCCTTTCCCGCTGATTCTTGACCGACGAAGTGTTTCTAGCTTTAAACTTGGATTTGTGCTCCCGCCTCAATGCTTCTAAATTTCTATCTTTCACCTTTTCACCTATTAACTAAATACTTGATTACTCATTCCCTTTCTACAAACGGCTGATGCTCCTGCTAGGCAAGCGCTAGTGAGCACCTGCATCTCCCGCTTCTCTTTCCAAACCTGAACTCTCTGTCAATTGATAGCTTTGAGACTTATTATTTTCAAAAGAAAAACCGACTTCCTGCCCACCCTCTAAACGGTAATAAATCGATAAAGTAGCATTGCCAAAGATTCCCCCATTCCAATCAAGGCGCTCTGGAAGTCCCAACTGACTGACAATCTCCTGATAGGTCCTTCCTTTCTCTATACCAGTAAGTTCTTGACGAGTGAGTTGAGCATTTCGGTTTGGCAGATGCGCACTACTGAGATGAGCACATTTTAGGGACTGCAACTTAGGAGTTTCAGAAGGACCAAGATAGCTTTTAAAAGAGAGGTTAACTTTCGCCTCTGTCCCTGCTTGTGAATAGTTTAAATCTATTGTCTTGATTAGGTCATCTTGGTTCGTTTCCCTACCGGATTCAGCTTTCCCTAACTTTGCAACCACCTCGTCGACCGTGGTCAGATTTGGAACCGATGAAGTGAAGTCTGAGAACAAAGAAGTGACATCATCATAGCTAATATGAAACTGATACTCCTCTTTTTTAGCAATCCATTCTGGACGATTATCAGATTTTAAATCTTGATCCTTTCTATATGAGTCTAACATAAGAGAAATATCTGCAGCTTTTTCTTTATCTTTTACCTTTTCCATCTCTAGCCATGCTCTTCCAGCGTCAGCCAAAAAAGCCATAATACCCAAACTAGAAAGTACCATCACCCATATCTTAGAAAAGAATCCTAGTTTTTTCTTCTTAAACTCTACTTTATCTATCTCTCTAGCAAGCTCATTAGAGGATATTCGCGGAGAAAGCTTTGTCTGCTTTGGTTCTGTTACAAGGTCAGACACCGGCTGGCTAGCTTGATTTCCACCAAGGACTTGGTTTTGTTTGTTAGCTTTCAGTGATTCTAAGCTAGAAATGAGACGCTTCAGCTCTCTCTGCTTTAATTCCAACAAATTCTGCGACAGAAGCGACAGAGGCTCCTTTACCTGCTGAGCTCCTTCTAACTGCTCAGAAAACACTGGCTGGTCTTGAGGACTTGGTTTAGCCCCATAGCCGGTTTTGTCCTCTATTGAAGAGACGGCAGACAACTCATTGCTTGAGCTCTCTATTGGAAAGGCCACTTTTGATGGAGACGAAACGGAAGGACGAGCTTGATTTTCTTTTGATCCTCCCTGCGCTTCTTTCAATCTAGCAGATGGTTTGATGTCTTGATCTTCCTTGGTTTTCCATTTGGATAGAAAGGATGGTTGGTTATCTGCTTTCTTTTTCGTTTGGGCCTTCTTGAATTTTGATTGATGTTTCTGCCTCAAAGCTTCCAGATTTCTCTTTCCCATAGCTCCTCCTCATCTACTGGCTCTTCTATCATTGAAAAGACGACTCTATTAACAGTTCACACTGCTTCTTCGCTGAATGCTGCTATTCTCTTTTCTATAACCATACCAGTCAAATAGCTACACAAACTATCAGAATTTCTACCTCGTGTACTTAACTGTTTCAAGACAATAGCCTACCCTGAAACTTGTCATGCTAATATAACTTTATTCCAGTATATCATATTTTGAACTGGCTTAGCTTGAAAGTACACAAGCAAAAAGGCACGAACTCTCGTCCGTGCCCACAAAACCAACTATATATGACTATTTTTGTTTCACTTTTTCAGCCAATAATAACTTCATCCGAACTCCTTCCCAATCTTGGTCCTCTGCTTTTCCAGAGCCGCCCAAATAGTAACAAGCTCAATTTTTTGATAAAAGTCTATCCCATTGCTACTGTATCTTCTCTGGTTGTAACATATAATCAGGGAAAGGAAAACCATTGCTAAGCCGACAAGTAAGGAGAAAGCCAGATAGCGGGCTGGCTAACAAAGCATGCTAGCAGTTGATTTTTAAAAGAGCAAAAAACCTCCCAAAGGGAGGCTGCGTTCTATATTACAAACGTGCGTTGAGTTCTTTGCTCAATTCTTCAAATCCTGGTTTTCCAAGAAGGGCA
>CAURCE010000025.1:0-23799 GCA_963523365.1 uncultured Streptococcus sp. | reverse complement strand
ATAAAAATGTAATATTGACTGCTCGCGATATTGTCGTGGAATTTGACGTTCGTGACAGAGTATTGACCGCCATTCGAGGCGTTTCCCTTGACCTAGTTGAAGGTGAAGTTCTAGCTTTGGTTGGAGAATCTGGCTCTGGTAAATCTGTTTTGACAAAAACATTTACTGGAATGTTGGAAGAAAATGGCCGTGTAGCTCAAGGAACGATTGATTACCGAGGAACTGATTTAACTGCCCTAAAGAGCAACAAGGACTGGGAACCTATTCGTGGTGCCAAAATTGCGACTATTTTCCAAGATCCGATGACTAGCCTAGATCCGATTAATACAATCGGAAGTCAAATTACCGAAGTTATCGTCAAACACCAAGGAAAAACAAGCAAAGAAGCCAAAGAAATGGCAATCGACTACATGACTAAAGTTGGAATTCCTGACGCTAAAAAACGTTTTGAAGAGTATCCCTTCCAATATTCTGGTGGGATGCGCCAACGGATTGTTATCGCGATCGCCTTGGCTTGTCGTCCAGATATTCTGATCTGTGATGAGCCAACAACGGCCCTCGATGTGACAATTCAAGCCCAAATTATTGACTTGCTCAAGTCATTGCAGGCAGAATACCATTTCACGACTGTCTTTATCACCCACGACCTTGGTGTTGTAGCAAGTATTGCTGATAAAGTGGCAGTTATGTATGCTGGCGAGATCGTTGAATATGGAACAGTTGAGGAAATCTTCTACGATCCAAAACATCCATATACATGGAGCCTGCTGTCTAGCTTGCCGCAGTTAGCTGAAGCAAATGGTGAACTCTACTCGATTCCAGGTACACCACCATCGCTATATACTAGCATTAAAGGGGATGCTTTTGCCCTTCGTTCTGACTATGCTATGGCTATTGATTTCGAAGAAAAAGCTCCTGCCTTTCAGGTTACCGATACGCACTGGGCTAAGACCTGGCTCTTGCACGAAGATGCACCAAGAGTTGAGAAGCCAGCTATTATCGAAAACCTTCATGATAAAATTCGTTCAAAAATGGGCTTCAATCACTTAGAAGCTTAGGAGGAAGGAAATGACTGAAAAATTAGTTGAAATTAAAGATTTAGAAATTTCCTTCGGCGAAGGAAGTAAGAAATTTGTAGCTGTAAAAAATGCAAATTTCTTTATCAATAAAGGAGAAACTTTTTCCCTAGTAGGTGAATCTGGTTCTGGTAAGACAACCATCGGCCGTGCTATCATCGGCTTGAACGATACTAGTGCAGGTGAGATTTTATACGAAGGTAAAAAGATCAACGGGAAGCAATCTAAAGCTGAGGAAGCTGAATTGATCCGTAAGATTCAAATGATTTTCCAAGACCCAGCTGCCAGCTTGAATGAGCGTGCGACGGTTGACTATATTATTTCAGAAGGCCTTTATAACTATCATCTTTTTGAAAATGAAGAAGACCGCCAGCAAAAGGTTAAGAATATCATTCGTGAAGTTGGTCTTTTAGCTGAGCATTTGACACGCTATCCCCACGAATTTTCTGGTGGTCAACGCCAGCGGATTGGGATTGCTCGTGCCTTAGTCATGGAGCCAGATTTCGTTATTGCGGATGAGCCAATCTCTGCCTTGGACGTTTCAGTCCGTGCGCAAGTCTTGAACCTTTTGAAAAAATTCCAAAAAGAACTTGGTTTGACCTATCTCTTTATCGCTCACGATCTTTCTGTAGTTCGCTTTATTTCAGATCGAATCGCTGTTATCTATAAAGGGGTTATCGTTGAGGTGGCAGAGACAGAAGAACTGTTTAATAATCCAATCCACCCTTATACGCAGTCCCTTTTGTCTGCTGTGCCGATTCCAGACCCAATTTTGGAGCGCAAAAAGGTCTTAAAGGTTTACGATCCAGAGCAGCATGACTACTCAGTAGATCAACCTAGCATGGTTGAGATCCGGCCTGGTCACTATGTCTGGGCTAATCAGGCAGAAGCTGACCGCTATAAAAAAGAATATAAATAAAAAAAGAAGCTGTAGAAACATAGAATTAAATGTTTCTCGGCTTTTTTATTGTCATTTCAGCAAATTTATGGAAATATACGCAATCGCTTGCATGCTATGATTTCACCTTATTCTATATATTATTCCACTAAATATAGGAAAAAGTCCCAAAATAATTTTTATAAAAGCCTTTACAAAATTAAAAATAGTGGTATAATAGTATTATTCAATGCAAACGATTTCATCAAGGGGTGGTTTGTGAAAATATAAGGAGGTCTGGATGATGAAAGATTCATTCAAAAACATTTTTAGCTTTGAATTTTGGCAAAAATTCGGTAAAGCTTTGATGGTGGTTGTTGCGGTTATGCCCGCAGCAGGTTTGATGATCAGTATTGGTAAGTCAATTCCGATGATCAATCCTGAGCTAGGTTTTCTAGTGACTACTGGTGGCGTTTTAGAACAAATTGGTTGGGGGGTTATCGGTAACCTGCATATCCTCTTTGCTCTTGCTATTGGAGGTAGCTGGGCGAAAGAACGTGCTGGTGGTGCCTTTGCGGCAGGTCTATCCTTCATTTTGATTAACCGTATCACTGGGGTTATGTTTGGTGTATCAAGCGATATGCTGAAAGATTCTAAAGCAGTGGTTAGCACTTTCTTAGGAGGAAGCATCAAGGTTTCTGATTACTTTATCAGTGTTCTTGAGTCTCCTGCTTTGAATATGGGAGTTTTCGTCGGAATCATCGCAGGTTTTGTCGGAGCAACAGCTTACAACAAATACTACAACTTCCGTAAATTGCCAGATGCTTTGTCATTCTTTAATGGTAAGCGTTTTGTACCATTCGTTGTTATCTTGCGTTCAGCAATCGTAGCAATTGTTTTGTCATTCGTATGGCCAGTTGTTCAATCAGGTATCAACAACTTCGGTGTTTGGATTGCAAATTCACAAGATACTGCACCAATCCTAGCACCATTCATCTATGGTACTTTAGAACGTCTCTTGCTTCCATTTGGTTTGCACCACATGTTGACTATCCCAATGAACTATACTCAACTTGGGGGAACTTATGAAGTATTGACTGGTGCAGCTAAAGGAACTCAAGTATTTGGACAAGATCCACTTTGGTTGGCTTGGGCAACTGACTTAGTTGGTACTAAGACAGCTGATCCTACTAAGTACCAATATTTGCTTGACACATTCCACCCAGCTCGCTTCAAAGTTGGACAAATGATTGGTTCATTTGGTATCCTTATGGGTGTTGCTGCAGCTATTTACCGCAATGTAGATGCTGATAAGAAACACAAATACAAAGGTATGATGATTGCGACTGCTTTGGCAACCTTCTTGACAGGGGTTACTGAACCAATCGAGTACATGTTCATGTTTGTTGCAACACCGCTATATATCATCTATGCTTTTGTACAAGGTGCTGCATTTGCAATGGCAGATATCGTCAACCTTCGTGTACACTCATTCGGATCAATCGAATTCTTGACTCGTACTCCAATGGCAGTCAATGCTGGTTTGGGTATGGATATCATTAACTTTATCTGGGTAACAGTTCTCTTTGCAGTAATCATGTACTTCATCGCGAACTTCATGATTCAAAAATTCAACTATGCAACTCCAGGACGCAACGGTAACTATGAAACAGCAGAAGGTTCAGATGAGGCTTCTTCATCAGAATCTGGTAATGGTAAAGTTGCTGCAGCTTCTCAAGCCGTTAATGTTATCAATCTTCTAGGTGGTCGCGCTAATATCGTTGATGTTGATGCATGTATGACTCGTCTGCGTGTAACTGTCAAAGATGCTGAAAAAGTTGGAACGGTAGAACAGTGGAAAGCTGAAGGCGCTATGGGCTTAGTTATGAAGGGGCAAGGCGTTCAAGCAATCTACGGACCAAAAGCTGACGTTCTTAAATCTGATATCCAAGACTTGTTGGATTCAGGAGAAGTGATTCCTGAAACTCTACCAAGTCAAAAAGCTGAGTCTGCAGCTGCAGCAGTTAGCTACAAAGGTGTGACAGAAGCAATCGAAACAGTAGCTGATGGTGAAGTTGTTAAGTTGGAAGATGTTAAAGATCCAGTCTTCTCACAAAAAATGATGGGTGACGGATTTGCAGTTGAACCAGCAAATGGCAAGATCTATTCTCCAGTAGCTGGTAAAGTGACAAGCGTCTTCCCTACAAAACATGCTCTTGGTCTCTTGACTGAAGCTGGTCTTGAAGTGCTTGTTCATATCGGTCTTGATACTGTTAGCCTTGAAGGCAAACCATTTGAAGTACATGTAGCAGAAGGACAAACAGTCGCTGCAGGTGATCTTTTGGTAACAGCAGATTTGGCGGCTATTAAAGAAGCGGGTCGTGAAACAACCACTATCGTTGTCTTCACAAATGCTCCAGCAATCAAATCAGTAGCAGTTGAGAAATTCGGTAAAGTCGCTCCTAAGACAGTAGTGGCTAAAGTAGAATTGTAAGATAGAAAAGAGAAATCATGGCAAAATTCCTGACTTTAAATACTCATAGTTGGATGGAAGAAGAGCAAGAAAGCAAGCTAAATCAGCTAGCTGAGCGGATTCTCCAAGAAAAATATGATGTCATTTGCCTGCAGGAAGTCAATCAATTAGTGGAGTCTGAACAGGTTGTTCAGGCTCCCTTCTATTATGCGGTAGATGGCGCCATTCCGATTCACCAGGACCACTATGCCCTGCGTCTGGTTGAGAAATTAGCTGAGGCAGGTCTGGACTATTACTGGTCTTGGGCTTATAATCATATTGGGTTTGATATTTACAATGAAGGGGTCGCAATCCTGTCTAGAAAACCCCTGAAGGCAAGAGAACTCTTGGTGTCTGATATCAATGATCCAAGTGACTACCATACACGTAAAGTCTTGCTGGCAGAAACGGAGCTCAATGGTCAGCCTATCACGGTTGCTTCTTGTCACTTATCTTGGTGGGATAAAGGCTTCCAAGGAGAGTGGGCGAAATTTGAATCTGAGCTCTTGCAAGTTGATACTCCTCTTGTCCTCATGGGGGATTTTAACAATCCCGTTGATTACGAGGGTTACCAGCACATTCTTCAAAGCCCGCTTGTTCTTCAGGACAGCCATAAGGTGGCTGACCAAACGATTGGTACAGCGACGGTTGAAGGCGATATTGCTGGTTGGGCAGGAAACAAAGATGCTCTAAAAATTGATTATATTTTTACAAGTAAAGATTTCAATATTGAAACATCTGCTGTTGTGTTTGATGGGCAACGTGGTCCAGTCGTTAGTGACCATTTTGGCTTGGAAGCACAAGTCCATTTCTAAGCTTATCTGAACAATAGAAATAAACTTAAAAATCACTTTAAATGTTTGTTTTACTTAAACAGCATTTGAAGTGATTTTTTGCTTTTTAGAGGAAAGGTGCAAAGAAGTCTAGAACCAAGAAGTTCTGCTGGGTTAGATAGGATAATCTTGCTATTTCATGCCTCAGACGGAGGTTTTTTTGCTTAATTTTGTTACAATAGACATGTAAGGAAGGGAATAGCTATGTGGAAAGTTCAATTATTCATCTTTGTTGAAGCGATTCTATTATCAATGGCGCTGGTTACCATGCTGGCTGCCGATTTTTCGCGTGTTGTTCTCATCATGCTACTCTTTCTCTTGTTTTTATATTATTATTTCGGCAAGCAGAGAGGCAATTCGCTATTAGTTGCGACCATGATTGTCTTCTTTTTCATTGTCATGCTCAATCCTTTTGTTATTGCCGCTGTCCTTTTCGCCTTGATTTACGGCATGATTGTGGCCTATCCCTATCTTTACAAAGAAAATCAAGAGACCCATCTTTTCTTTGAAGATGCGACCGAAGTTCGGGCTGAAAAAAATCGTTGGTTGGGGGATTTGCAGCATTTCTCAAAGGATGACTGCCAGTTTCATGATATCAATCTCTTAAGAATGATGGGCAAGGACACCATTCACTTAGAAGATGTCATTGTGGTCAATCATGATAATGTCATCGTGATTCGCAAGGGCTTTGGGGATACCAAGATCGTCATTCCTTTGGATGTAGAAATTCAGCTTCAGATCAATACCCTATACGGAGACTTGAATTTTTTAAATCATCCGCCACGCAAGCTACGCAATGAAACGATTTCTCTGACAACGCCTGACTATAAGCGAGCCAGCAAAACTGTGAAAATTGTCTTGGTCAGCTTTTTAGGAAATGTGGAGGTTGTTAGAAAGTGAAAAAAACAAGTTATTTGCTTATTTTTCTCTATACCTTATTTATTTTAGGAGTTATCTTTCACTACATTTTTAATCTTTTTAATTTAGAATGGCAAAAGCTGCTGAATAATCTGGACTTGCTCCAGTCCTTTGCTTTCTTTGTTCTGGTTCTGGGCTTAGCGCTGACTATCCTTTTGGCCGCTGCTGCGCGTTTCCTTCAGCACCTGTCTCTTTCTCAAGTTCAGAAGAATTTAAAAGATATTTTAGAAGGCGGTGACATACAAGAAACCGGGCAGGCAGAATTAGATGATTCTTTCGTCAACTTGAAAGAAAAGTTGGATAGTCTAACCGAAAATTTGCAGAAATCTGAGAATCAGGCTTTACAGGCTGAAGAGAAGATTATTGAAAAAGAACGCAGGCGGATTGCTCGCGATTTGCATGATACCGTCAGTCAGGAGCTATTTGCTGCTAATATGATTCTCTCAGGTGTCGCTGGAAACGTGGAGCGTCTGGATAAAGACAATCTCCAGCAGCAGTTAAAGGGAATTGCAGACATTCTAGATACGGCACAAAAAGACTTGCGGATCTTGCTCTTACATTTACGGCCGACAGAATTGGAAAATCGGACCTTGGTAGAGGGCATGAATGTCTTAATCAAAGAATTGACAGATAAGTCGGACTTGACTGTCCAGTTTAAGCATGAGGTCATCGGTCTACCCAAGCAGATAGAGGAGCATATTTTTAGGATTATCCAAGAAATCATCAATAATACCTTGCGCCATGCTCAGGCCAGTCGTCTGGACATCTATCTCTATCAGACGCCAAATAGACTCAAACTCAAGGTTTCTGATGACGGAATCGGTTTTGATCCAGCTAGCTTGGCTGACATGAGTTATGGTTTGAAAAATATTGAAGATCGAGTGCATGATATGGCTGGCACCTTGAAGATTCTGACGGCTCCCAAAAAAGGAGTTTCTATCGAAATCAG
This sequence comes from uncultured Streptococcus sp., assembly GCA_963523365.1. GTDB lineage: Bacteria > Bacillota > Bacilli > Lactobacillales > Streptococcaceae > Streptococcus. Next base: position 16,634 of record CAURCE010000025.1, on the reverse strand, counting down.
TGTTCCATTGTTAGAAGGGGAAAAGGATGAGAATATTACTAGTGGATGACCATCAAATGGTCAGATTGGGCTTGAAAAGCTTTTTTGAATTACAGGACGATATTGAAGAAGTAACAGAGGCTACAAATGGTAGAGAAGGTGTCGAAAAGGCTCTGGAAAGCCGTCCTGATGTGATTATGATGGATATTGTTATGCCAGAGATGAGTGGCATTGATGCTACCTTGGCTATCTTGAAAGAATGGCCAGAGGCAAAGATTTTGATTTTGACATCCTATCTGGACAATGAAAAAATCTATCCAGTGTTGGATGCGGGAGCCCGTGGCTATATGCTGAAGACTTCCAGTGCGGATGAAATTCTCCACGCCGTCAGAAAGGTTGCAAAGGGTGAATTTGCCATTGAAACAGAAGTCAGTAAGAAGGTCGAATACCATCGGAATCATATAGAGCTTCACGAGGATTTGACAGCGCGGGAGCGGGATATTTTGGGGCTTTTAGCCAAGGGCTATGAAAACCAGCGGATTGCTGATGAGCTCTTTATTTCCTTGAAAACGGTCAAGACGCATGTGTCCAATATTTTGTCTAAGCTGGAAGTGAGCGATCGAACCCAAGCAGTCGTCTACGCTTTTCAGCATCACCTTGTTCCGCAAGACGATTTTTAATGATATAATAGAGAAGATTAAATTGAAAGAGGAAAATATGAAGGCGAAATTAAAATACAAGGCAAAAAAGATTAAGATTGTTTTCTTTGATATCGATGATACCTTGCGGGTCAAGGAAACAGGCTTCATCCCAGAATCCATCAAAGTTGTATTTAAGCAACTGAGAGAAAAGGGAATTCTGACAGGAATTGCTTCTGGTCGTGGCATTTTTGGAGTCGTTCCAGAAATTCGTGACTTGGATCCTGATTTTTTTGTTACCTTGAATGGGGCTTATGTTGAAAATAGAAAAGGCGAAGTCATTGCAAAAACGGTCATTCCGCAAGAATGCGTGGAATCCTATATTTCTTGGACCAAGGAAGTGGGAATTGAGTACGGTTTGGTAGGCAGTCACGAAGCGGCTTTGTCTGTTCGCAATCCTATGATTTCGTCAGCAATTGATATCATATATCCAGATCTAGCTGTCAATCCTGATTTTTACCAAGATCATGAAATCTATCAAATGTGGACTTTTGAGGATGTAGGTGACAGTTTGCAGTTGCCAGAAGATTTGGCCAAATCTCTCCGTATGGTGCGTTGGCATGAGCATTCATCGGATGTCGTACCGAAAGAAGGTTCAAAGGCAGCTGGTGTTGCCAAGGTCGTGGAGCACCTCGGTTTCAAACCAGAAAATGTCCTAGTTTTTGGTGATGGACTCAATGATTTAGAATTATTTGACTATGCAGGGCTCAGCATTGCTATGGGAGTTTCCCATGAGGAATTGCAGAAAAAGGCTGATTTTGTCACAAAAACGGTCGAAGAAGACGGTATTTTTGATGCTTTGGAGCAATTGGGCATGGTGGAGAAAGAATTGACCTTCCCACAGCTCCATCTTGATGAGGTTCAAGGCCCAGTTGCAAAGATCAAGACAAATCATGGTGAACTGAAAATTCAACTCTTCCCAGACCAAGCGCCCAAAACAGTTGCCAACTTTATCGCCTTATCAAAGGATGGCTACTATGACGGAGTAATCTTCCACCGAGTTATCAAAGATTTTATGATTCAGGGGGGCGATCCGACAGGTACTGGTATGGGAGGAGAGTCTATCTACGGCGAACGCTTTGAAGATGAGTTTTCACCTGAGCTTTACAATATTCGTGGGGCTCTTTCCATGGCGAATGCCGGACCAAATACCAATGGCAGTCAGTTCTTTATTGTCCAAAATAGCAGTCTTCCTTATTCAACCAAGGAACTGACTCGGGGAGGATGGCCGAAGCCAATCGCTGAAGTTTATGCTAGCAAGGGCGGGACACCGCATTTGGACCGCCGACATACTGTATTTGGTCAACTGGTGGATGAGGCATCTTATGAAGTTTTGGATAAAATTGCAGCGGTTGAAACAGCTTCAATGGATAAACCACTTGAGGATGTTGTCATTGAGACGATTGAGGTTATAGACTAATGAAAATCGGAGATAAGTTAAAGGGCAAAATTACTGGGATTCAGCCCTATGGTGCCTTTGTCGAACTAGAAAGCGGTCTGATCGGGCTTATTCATATTTCTGAGATTCGGACGGGCTATATTGACAATATTCACGATATTTTGAAAATTGGTGATCAGGTTCTTGTGCAGGTAGTAGATTATGATGAGTTTTCTGGTAAGGCCAGCCTATCGATGCGAACTTTGGAGGAGGAAAAACATCGTTTACCGAGACGGCATCGCTTTTCAAATGATCGTTGTAAAATTGGATTTGCGCCCTTAGGTAAGCAATTGCCAATTTGGATAAGGGAAGCCAAAGCTTTTCTGAAAGAACAAAAAGAGTAAAAAATTCCTACCCAAACGGGTAGGAATTTTGTTAACTATTTTCACGATTAAGCGTCAAATTCGTAGAGAGCGGTAGATAGGTAACGTTCACCATTATCAGGTGCTAGGGCAAGGACTTTCTTGCCAGCTCCTAGTTTTTTAGCAACTTCGATGGCTGCAAAAATAGCTGCAGCAGATGAAATTCCGACTAGGAAACCTTCTTGACCACCAATGTGGCGTCCTAACTCTAGTGCTTGATCAGAAGTCACGCGGACAATACCATCATAGGCTGCTGTATCCAAGGTTTCTGGAATGAATCCAGCCGAGAGTCCTTGGATTTTGTGAGGACCTGGTTTCTCACCAGAAAGGATAGCAGATTCGTCTGCTTCAACCGCATAGATTTGGACATTTGGATTCGCTTTTTTAAGAGCATGAGAGACACCAGAGATAGTCCCACCAGTTCCGACACCACCGACAAAAGCATCCAGTCCAGTTTCACCGAAAGCAGCGACAATTTCTGCTCCTGTTGTTCGTTCGTGAACCTCTGGATTAGCCGGATTGTTAAACTGCAGTGGCAACCAGCCATTTCGTTCTTTAGCGATTTCTTCTGCCTTGGCAATAGCCCCTTTCATTCCTTCGCTCCCCGGAGTCAAAACTAGCTCCGCTCCATAAGCTTGGATAATCTTGCGGCGCTCCACACTCATGGTTTCTGGCATCACAATGACAACTTTGTAGCCTTTAGCTGCTCCAACCCATGAAAGGCCAATACCGGTATTTCCGCTGGTTGCTTCAACGATAGTATCGCCAGGCTTGATAAGGCCATCGCGTTCAGCTGCCACAATCATGCTGAGAGCAATCCGGTCTTTGACAGAAGAGCCAGGGTTGAAGGCTTCTAACTTGACATAAACTTCAGCTGCTCCTTCAGGAACAATATTATTTAGTTTAACAATTGGCGTTCTTCCAACTAATTCTGTGATATTTTGATAAATATTTGCCATTTTTCCTACCTCAATACTTTAATGAAACTAGTATAAGACGAAAGCGGCACTTTGTAAAATATAAAAAAGCTATGACCACGATAAAAATTCTTTATCACTCAGCCTAGCTTTTTCAATTATTCAACTGTTAAGGGAATTTTAACCTCGCGCAAACCTTGATCATCAATTTGGATTTTGCCATTGAAGAACTCGACCAATTTTTGCTCTAGTGGTTCTTTTTCCTGCTTGTCGATATAGATGGTTGTGGCAACTAGATCTGTGAATTCTGTGTCGAATTCGATCAGATCTTCAGCTTTCAAAAAGTTATCGAAGTTTTGATACTGGCTGTAAGACATTTTTAGGCGTAAGCCGGCTTGTTCCTTGATTTCGATCAGACCAATTTCTTTGATTGCCAAGGCGACGCTGCCTGCATAAGCCCGAATGAGCCCACCAGCTCCTAGTTTAATACCGCCAAAATAGCGCGTGACCACAAAGCAGACATTGGTCAGCTGGTGGTTTTCCATGACACCGAGCATGGGAACGCCTGCTGTACCGCTAGGTTCCCCGTCGTCACTGGTTCGTTTGATTTCACTTTTCTCTCCGACAATAAAAGCAGAGCAATTATGAGTGGCTTTATAGTGCTCTTTTTTGATGGCAGCAATAAAATCTCTAGCTTCCTCTTCTGAGTAAACGCGCTTTGCATGGCAAATGAAACGGGATTTTTTAATTTCTTCCTGGGCTTGGCCGTCTTGTCTAATTGTTCTATATTCCATAATTTTATTGTACACAAAAAATTGGATTTTTCCAAAAGTTTTACGAATAAAAAAGTATGTTAGAAAGAAAAGATTGCCTAGGTAGGATATTTACAAAAGATCAGCTCAGCCCTGAGCTGCGCTTGCAGGCTCAGCAGCTGCCCAGTATGCGAGAGGAAAGGAGAAAGTTATTCTGCAGCCGCTGTGGCTCTCAAGTGGACAAGGATAACTACCAACTACCTGTCAATGCCTACTATTGCAGGGAATGTGTGATTTTGGGGCGAGTCCGGAGTGACCAAGAACTTTATTATTTTCCACAGGAAGACTTTCCAGAAAATCAGGTACTCAAGTGGCAGGGACAATTAACGACCTTTCAAGAAAAAGTTTCTCAGGGACTGTTAGAGTCAGTTGCTCAAAAGCAGAATAGTCTTGTCCATGCGGTGACTGGTGCAGGCAAAACGGAGATGATTTATCAGGTGATTGCAGAAGTGATTGATCGCGGAGGTGTCGTTTGCCTAGCCAGCCCTCGGATTGATGTCTGTTTGGAGCTTTATCGCCGGCTCAAGCTGGACTTTGCTTGCCCCATTTCACTTTTGCATGGCGAATCCGAGCCGTATTTTCGCAGTTCCTTGGTCATTGCTACTACCCACCAGCTTCTTAAATTTTATCGAGCCTTTGATTTGCTGATTGTGGACGAGGTGGATGCTTTTCCTTATGTGGACAATCCTGTGCTCTACCACGCCGTGGAGCAGTCGGTCAAGGAGGAGGGAACGACAATTTTCTTAACTGCCACTTCGACGGATGAGTTGGATAAAAAAGTCCAAAAAGGAGAATTAAAACGCCTTAGTCTTCCTCGGCGCTTCCATGGCAATCCTTTGCTTGTACCCCAAAAAGTTTGGCTGGCAGATTTTCAAAAATATCTAGCGAAAAAGAAATTGCCGCCTAAACTGAAAAAATATATTGAGAGACAGAGGAAAACAGGCTTTCCTTTGCTGATCTTTGCTTCAGAAATCAAAAGAGGTCAGGAATTTGCGCAAGTTTTGGAGGAGATCTTTCCAGCGGAAAGAGTCGGTTTTGTGGCTTCAACAACTGAAAATCGTTTAGAAATCGTTGAAGAGTTTCGCAAGCGAGAAATTACCATTTTGGTCACAACGACCATCTTAGAGCGTGGTGTGACCTTTCCCTGTGTAGATGTCTTTGTTCTGGAGGCCAACCATCGTCTCTTTAGCCGTAGCGCCTTGGTGCAAATATCTGGTCGAGTGGGACGTAGCATGGAGAGGCCAACGGGAGATTTATTCTTCTTTCATGACGGCACTACACGTTCAATCGAAAAAGCGATTCGTGAAATCAAACTGATGAACAAGGAGGCTGGCCTATGAAAAATTGCCTGTTATGCAGCCAAGCAGTCGAAGAAAATAGGACTTTTTCTTCCTTGATTTTATTGCAAAAAGAGCAAAATACAATTTGTAAACATTGTCGAGCGGGATTTGAAGCGATTTCCTCTATCCATTGCCCACGTTGCTGGAAGGATGGGGAAGTGGAAGTAGAAGTCTGCTCGGATTGTCAAATATGGGAAGCGCAAGGCTATTTGGTGAAGCATCAGGCTTGCTTTCTTTATAATGATTTAATGAAGGATTTCTTCAGCAAATACAAATTTCAAGGGGATTATCTTCTGAGATTTGTGTTTGCAGAAGTTCTCAAAAAAGGCCTCAGAAACTTCAAAAAATATACTTTAGTTCCTATTCCGGTCAGTCCTGAAAAATACCAAAGTCGGGGGTTTAATCAGGTAGAAGGCTTCTTGCAAGCAGCTGGCTTGCCTTATCAACACTTGCTTGAAAAGCAGGATGTGCTTGCCCAATCCAGTAAAAATCGCGAGGAACGTTTAAACAGCCAGCAATGTTTCACATTGGTAAAAGATGTCTGTCTGCCAGATAAAATTTTACTGATAGACGATGTGTATACGACAGGAAAAACCTTGCAATTGGCTCGAGAATTATTGCTGGAAGCAGGTGTGAAAGAAGTTTTGACATTTTCACTCGCAAGATAAGAAAATATTTGCAAAAAAGGAATGAAAGCGTTATAATGATATTGTAAATAAAACATTTATGTTTAGAAAGAAGGTACTTATATGCTTAAATATAGTATCCGTGGTGAAAACCTAGAAGTAACAGATGCTCTCCGTGACTACGTAGTTTCTAAACTTGAGAAGATTGAGAAGTATTTCCAAGCAGAGCAAGAACTTGATGCACGGGTAAATTTGAAAGTGTACCGGGAGAAGACGGCGAAAGTCGAAGTAACGATTCCTCTTGGTTCTATTACCCTTCGGGCAGAAGATGTTTCGCAAGATATGTACGGGTCTATCGACCTAGTTATCGATAAGATTGAACGTCAGATTCGTAAGAATAAGACAAAAATTGAAAAGAAAAACCGGAACAAGGTTGCAACTAGCCAGTTGTTCACTGATGCTCTAGTAGAAGAAGCTGATGCAGCATCTTCTAAAGTAGTACGTTCTAAGCATATTGATTTGAAACCAATGGATCTAGATGAAGCTATTTTGCAAATGGATTTGTTGGGACATGACTTCTTCATTTACACAGATGTTGAAGATAGTACAACGAATGTTATCTATCGTCGTGAAGATGGAGATATCGGTTTGTTAGAAGTAAAATAATGTAAAAGAGCCGTCCAATTTGGACGGCTTTTTGTTGTAGGGAAAGCTCTCGCTCATTCTACTTCAAAGAATGTTTGCAAATAAAGAAATTCTATTTTATTTTTATAGCTGTCCTATGGTATAATAAAGGGATAAATGTTAGGTGGTAGGTATGGCTAAATTAATTCCTGGTAAAATTCGAACGGAAGGAATTGCCCTCTGTGATAGCAAAAAAGTCGAAATTCTTGACGTCAAAGATTCCTTTTTATACACGCGCGTGGATCAGTACAATCTACGCTATAGTCTAGATGATGATGCAGTTTTCTGCTCCTGTGATTTTTTTCAAAAGAAGAAGTACTGCGCCCATCTGGCTGCCTTGGAATATTTTTTGAAAAATGATCCAGCAGGTAAAGATCTGCTGGCGAAGATGACAGAAAAAGAGTCTTCTAGTCAGGAAGCCCAGAAATTGGTTTCTTTTGGTAGCCTTTTTTTGGATAAGATTTTGCTAGATAAATCCAGTCAGCAAGTCCGCTATGAGCTATCAGCGACTGGACAGGAAGATATTTACACAGGACAATTTTTATGGAGTCTGCGGATTAGCCGTCTGCCGGATGAGCGCTCTTATGTAGTGCGTGATATTTTGTCCTTTTTGAGAACCTTGAATAAGGGTGGGCATTATCAAATCGGTAAGAACTACTATGAGCCTATCCGAATGGAGAATTTTGATGAAGCTAGTCAAGACCTACTAGAATTTTTACGAGGCTTGGTGACGGATTATAAGGGACAGGACTCTTCGTTGGTCTTTCCCAATGCTGGGCGGCACCTTTATTTTCCAGCCAGTCTTTTTGAGGAAGGCGTGACTCGATTGATGAATCTTGCTTCGTTCCGTTTGGAATATAGCTTCTATGATTATGCTGAGGTATTTTTCCAAGACTTGCATGAAGAAGCGGGGATTTATCAGTTTGAGGTGCAAGAGCGTGAAAACTTTTTTGAGCTGCTGATATCTGAAAAGAATTATAAGATGCTCTATGGGGGGCAATTTATCTTTCATAATCAGACCTTCTATCAACTGACAGCTCAGCAGACCAAGTTAATCAAGGCATTACAGGAATTGCCGATTGAGCATGAGCGCGTCAAGCGCCTGCAGTTTGATGTGTCTGAGCAGTCCAAACTAGCAGTAAGCTTGCTCGAGTTCAAAAAAATTGGCCGTGTGACAGCACCTGAGCGACTGTTCATTCATGATTTTACCGTGAATTTCAATTTTTATTTAGGGACTGACAAGCAAGTATTGCTGGATCTTGTCTTTGATTATGGTAGTCAGACTGTCACCAGTCGTGAAGAGCTGAGAAACCTACCCTTTGCCAGTAATTTTGAGCGAGAACAGCAAGTTTTTAAAGCAATGCTGGAGGCAGGTTTTGCAGATGATTTTATCAGCCAGCGTCCGCCTTTACGACCCGAAGAAATTTACCGTTTCTTCTCTGTCTTGATTCCACGCTTTAGAGCATTGGGCAATGTCTACTTGTCAGATGAGCTACTGGGCCTATCTCAAACAGAACCTCCGAAGGTTTCCATCAGTATGAATGGTGGGCTCTTGGATATCGGATTTGATTTTACTGGTATCGATCAGTCTGAGGTGGATGATGTTCTAGATTCGTTGCTGAGCCAAAAGGATTACTTTATCAGCAAGACGGGTCAAGTTGTGATTTTTGATGAGAATAGTAAGCGAATCAGCCAGACCTTGCAACAATTGAGAAGCAAACATTCTAAAAATGGGGTTATCCAAACGCATAGCTTGGCTGCCTATCAACTCTCTGAATTGTTCAAAGATCAGGAAAGAGTTGACTTGTCGCAGAATTTTCGCCAGCTGGCTTATGATTTGACCCACCCTGAGGATTTTCCTCTGCCTAAGCTGAAAGTTCAGGCAGAGCTTCGAGATTATCAAGAAACGGGTGTGAAATGGCTATCCATGCTGAATAAATATGGATTTGGTGGTATTCTAGCTGATGACATGGGCTTGGGAAAGACTCTTCAGACCATTTCTTTCTTGACTGCTCATTTGACCAAGTCTAAGAAAGTCTTGATATTGGCACCGTCGAGCCTGATTTACAATTGGAGCGATGAGTTTGCCAAATTTGCTCCAGACATAGATGTGGCCGTTGTCTATGGACTGAAAAATGTTCGAGATGCTGTGATTGCAGAAAATCATCAGATCACCATCACCAGTTATGCTTCCTTCAGACAAGATGTTGAAGAGTATCAGGGACTTCATTTTGACTATTTGATATTGGACGAAGCACAAGTCATGAAGAATGATCAGAGCAAAATTGCTCAATATCTGAGAGCATTTAAGGTGGAGCGGACTTATGCCTTGTCTGGCACGCCGATTGAAAATCATCTCGGTGAACTTTGGTCTATTTTTCAGATCGTCCTTCCGGGCTTATTACCGAGCAAGAAAGCTTTTTTGAAGATGCCGGCAGAAACAGTTGCCCGCTATATCAAACCCTTTGTCATGAGGCGTAAGAAAGAAGAAGTCTTGCAAGAACTTCCTGATTTGATTGAGGTTTCTTACCGTAATGAACTCGCAGACAGCCAGAAAACGATTTATCTAGCTCTGCTCAAGCAAATGCAGGAGCGAATTCTCCATGCAACGGAGGAAGAAATCAATCGCAGCAAAATTGAAATCTTGTCTGGACTTATGCGACTCCGTCAAATTTGTGATACTCCTAAGCTTTTTATGGATGATTATGATGGGGAAAGCGGCAAGCTGGAAAGTTTGCGGGAGCTGTTGGAGCAGATCCAAGACGGTGAACATCGTGTTCTGATATTTTCACAATTCCGTGGCATGCTGGATATTATCGAGCAAGAACTGAACCAGATGGGAATGGAGTCCTTCAAAATCACAGGCTCAACTCCAGCAAAAGAACGTCAGGAGATGACCAAAGCCTTTAATCAAGGAGAAAGATCAGCCTTCCTGATTTCTCTTAAAGCTGGTGGTGTCGGTCTCAATCTAACTGGTGCAAATACGGTTATTTTAGTGGATCTTTGGTGGAATCCTGCAGTAGAAGCCCAAGCTATTGGTCGGGCTCATCGTATCGGGCAGGAACGGAATGTAAAAGTTTATCGTATGATTACACGGGGGACTATAGAAGAAAAAATTCAGGAATTACAGGACACCAAACGAAATCTGGTTTCAACAATTCTGGATGGCGCTGAGTCTCGCTCCAGTCTTTCGATGGAAGAAATTCGAGAAATTCTTGGAATTTCATCTGAATCGCTTGAAAAATAGTTTGAATAGTTTATAATAATGAAGAGTTGAAAGGACATGCTATGACAAATACTAAATTTCCTATAATTGCTGATGACGAAATCATGTTGACAGAAATGCCACACATGAATTTGTACGATGAGTTGGATCTGATTAGCAACATTAAAGGGGACTATCAGGACCGTAATTATTTAGAATGGATGCCGATTGCTAAGCCAGAAAGTCCTGCTCATGCTACTCCTAGTCAAACTGTAAGTAAAGCTAGAAAGAAGCAAGCTCCAGTTACGGACTTTAAAAAGCCAATTGATAAGAAAGATCCAGCTATTCGCTATGCTGAGCAAGCACGAGAGGAAGCTCGGGCTGATCTGAGGAAGAAACGTTCGGCTGCTTATTTGACAAGCAAGCTCCCAAATAAGGTTCGTAGTCGGAAGGTGGTACCTCCTTTTGAGGGGAATCCAGTTAAACCAACAGCCCCTTTCCAAAAGGAAAATCCGGGGGAGTTGACGAAGTTCAGTGATAAGCTAAAGCAAGATAGCTACATATTAGCAGATGTTCAGTCTCAACCTCTCATAGAAGTACCAACGAATCCAGAAAAAAAGAAAAAGAATAACTATGATTTTCTCAAAACCAGCCAAGTCTATAACAAGGGCAAGAAGCGAGAAAAACACAATAAGCATAAAAAAGCACAGGAATTGGACATCACCAAGTTGAGTTCAGATGCCCAAGGGCAATAAGGCTTCAGTTATTTAAGATTTAAGGAGTAACCATGACGAAAACCTATCATTTTATCGGAATTAAGGGCTCAGGTATGAGCGCTTTGGCTTTGATGTTGCATCAGATGGGCCATAAGGTTCAGGGGAGCGATGTTGATAAATATTATTTCACTCAGCGTGGTCTGGAGCAAGCTGGGATTCCCATTTTGCCTTTCGATGAGAAAAATCTCCAGTCAGATTTTGAAATTATTGCCGGTAATGCCTTCCGTCCAGATAACAATGTGGAAATTGCCTATGCAGATGCCAATGGTATTAGCTACAAGCGCTACCATGAGTTTTTGGGTAGCTTTATGCGTGACTTTGTCAGCTTAGGAGTGGCTGGTGCCCACGGGAAAACTTCTACAACGGGCATTCTTTCTCATGTTCTGTCTAATATCACAGATACTAGCTATCTAATTGGGGACGGTACAGGTCGCGGTTCTGCTAATGCCAAGTATTTTGTCTTTGAATCAGACGAGTACGAACGTCATTTTATGCCTTATCATCCGGAATATTCGATTATCACCAATATTGACTTCGATCATCCAGATTATTTCACAAGCTTGGAAGATGTCTTTAATGCATTCAACGACTACGCCAAGCAGATTACAAAAGGGCTCTTCGTTTATGGAGAAGACGAGCAACTACGCCGTATTACTTCAAATGCGCCGATTTATTACTATGGTTTCAAGGAAGAAGGAAACGACTTTGTTGCTCACGACCTCTTGCGTTCTACTAGTGGTTCAGGCTTTAAAGTTTCCTTACGTGGGCAAGAGCTGGGTGAGTTCCAGATTCCAAGCTTTGGCCGTCACAACATTATGAATGCGACAGCGGTCATCGGTCTCCTCTACATTGCAGGTATTGACTTGAATCTAGTAAGGGAACATCTCAAGACCTTTAGTGGGGTTAAGCGCCGCTTTACAGAAAAGATTGTCAACGACACAGTCATTATTGATGACTTTGCCCATCATCCAACGGAAATTATCGCGACTCTGGATGCAGCTCGTCAGAAGTATCCAAGCAAGGAAATTGTGGCCATCTTCCAGCCACATACCTTTACTCGGACGATTGCTCTCTTGGACGAATTTGCGGAAGCCCTCAATCAAGCAGACTCAGTCTACCTAGCTCAGATTTACGGATCTGCGCGTGAGGTGGATAAGGGCGATGTTAAGGTCGAAGATCTGGCTGAAAAGATTGTGAAACGGGCCAAGGTTATTGATGTGGATAATGTTTCTCCACTTCTTGACCACGATAATGCCGTTTATGTCTTTATGGGAGCTGGTGACATCCAGACCTATGAATATTCCTTTGAACGTCTCCTGTCCAATCTGACCAGCAACGTTCAGTAGGAGGAGACTTGATGGAAGCACCGATTCGAATCAGACGAGCTGACTTGAGCGACTGGGAGGCGATTCTTGCAATCGAGCAGCTGAATTTTCCAGCAGCAGAAGCAGCCAGTGCAGAAGTTCTCAAAGAGCGGATTGAACGCATCTCGGATACTTTTTTGCTGGCAGAGCTGCATGGTCAGCTGGCGGGCTATATTGTTGGATCAGCTGTTCTAGCTCGATATCTGAAAGATGATCTCTTTAGCAAGGTGTGTGCCAATCCTCCAGCAGGTGGCTTTATTGCTGTCCACAGTCTGTCCGTCCATCTGGATTTTCAGAGGCAGGGAGTCGGAACCTTGTTGCTTGCAGCTCTCAAGGAGACAGCTGTTCAGCAAAATCGACAGGGCATTAGCCTTACCTGCCATGATGAGCTGATACCTTATTTTGAGATGAATGGTTTCGTCCATGAAGGGATTTCTGACTCAACTCACGGTGGGACTATCTGGTCAAATATGGTATGGGAAAATCCTGATTGTAAGGAGAAGTGATGATTATCCGTCAAGCTCAAATAGCTGATTTAGATGCCATTTATGCTATCGAATTGAAAAATTTCAGTCCAGAAGAGGCTATTAGTCGTAAAATACTGGCGAAACACATTGAAAAGATTTCCTCAACTTTTTTGGTTGCAGAAAAAAATGGCAAGATTTTGGGCTATTTAGAAGGTCCTGTCCGACCAGAACGCTATTTAAAAGATATTTCCTTTACGGAGGACGTTGAAGATTATAGCTATCTGGCTGGCGGATTTATCTCTGTAACCAGTCTATCTATTTCTAAAGAAGCACAGGGTTTAGGTGTAGGAAAAGCCTTGTTGGAAGCTATGAAGGAATTTGCGATTGCAGATGAACGTCACGGTATCAATCTTACTTGTCATGATTATTTGGTAGCCTACTATGAGCAACATGACTTTGTCAACGAAGGCCGTTCAGCCTCAACGTATGCAGATGAAGTATGGTTTGATATGGTCTGGGAAAATCCCCAGATATAACTTTCATAAATAATATAGTTTTAAAAGTCGGATATGATTGCATTTATCTGACTTTTAAGATATAATGTTAGGGATTATGAAGAAGGAGATCAAGTTTTTGACTGAAAATTCACAGGATAACGAAAAGACGCTGAGTTTTAAAGAGAAAATTTTGAATGAGTTGGCAGCAGCCAATGGTACCCAAAATCACTCAGTTCAGGAAGAAGCGCAGCCTCTTTTAGGTAAAGAAATGGAATTGGCGGAGAGCTTGGAATCTCTCGTTTCTGCTGTTGAAAAATCTCATGAGGTTCTAGAGAAGGATACTTCAGTAGAGGAAGAACCTAGTAAGATCAAAGTAGAAGAGCCAATGGGAAAAAGCGATCCTACTGTTCATACTCAGGCAGATGTGCTAGAAAATATAGTTCGTAATTCTACGATTTCGGAAGTTCCATCAAATGTTGATGGACCAGGACAAGCTGATGTTGCTAAGAAGGAAAGTATAGAGTCTGGAGAAGTTCAAACTTCTGTGGCTCATTCAGAAGCTTATCAAGAAAAGGTAGCACCAGTTGCAGATGAGATAAAAGAAACAGTGTTACCTGATTCAAACACTACAGATGAAATAGAAGCTAAAAAAGACTTTTCTACTGCAGAACCAACGCTAAGCCGTAGAGATGTTGCTCATGGAAAGAAACGTTCACGTGCAGATCGTACCAATAGTAGTAAAAAGAAAAAACGTAAAAACGGCCTAGCCAATCGAATCGTGATGACAGTCTTGGTACTTTTCCTATTGGGCCTTGGTATTACTGGTTTTGTGGGATACAATTATGTTTCCTCTGCGCTGAAACCAGTAGATGCCAAATCGACAGAATATGTGACGGTGGAGATTCCTGCCGGTTCTAGTACCAAACAGATCGGAGAGATTTTAGAAAAGAAAGGCCTGATTAAGAACGCTCAAGTCTTTAATCTTTATTCAAAAATCAGAAGTTATGGTAATTTCCAATCTGGTTACTATAATCTTCAAAAGAGTATGGACTTAGATACGATTGCTAAGCAATTACAAGAAGGTGGGACAGATACACCACAGCCTCCAGTTCTTGGCAAGATAACAATTCCTGAGGGGTACACCTTGGAGCAAATTGCCGAAGCAACTACTGTCAATGCTGCAAAAACTGCGAACAAGAATACTAAAACACCATTCAGTAAGGAAGATTTTCTAAATAAAGCTCAAGATGAAGACTTTATTGCAAAAATGGCAGCTAAATATCCGCAGCTTCTAGCTACTTTGCCGAGCAAGGATAGTGGTGTTAAATATCGTCTTGAAGGTTATCTTTTCCCGGCTACTTATGATTATGGAAAAGAAACCACGGTTGAAGAACTAATTGATCAAATGTTGGCTGCTATGAATACCAATCTATCGCAGTATTACTCAACAATTGAGTCTAAGAATCTGACGGTCAATGATGTTTTAACACTCGCCTCTTTAGTTGAAAAAGAGGGATCAACTGATCAGGATCGCAAAGATATCGCGAGCGTCTTTTATAATCGTTTGAACCAAGCTATGCCACTTCAGAGCAATATTGCGCTTCTTTATGCTCAAGGAAAACTTGGTCAAAAGACAACTCTTAAAGAAGATGCTGAAATCGATACAAATCTTGACTCGCCTTATAATGTGTACAAGAAGCAAGGTTTGATGCCTGGTCCAGTAGATAGTCCAAGCCTATCTGCTATCGAAGCTACTATTAATCCAAGTAAGACAGAGTACTTGTATTTTGTAGCAAATGTGGAAACAGGGGCTGTATATTTTGCAAATACTTACGAAGAACACGCTAAGAATGTGGAAGAACACGTTAATAGCAAATTAAACCAATCAGGTGAAAGTTCTAACTAAATTATGTGGTTTTCCACATAATTTTGTTTTATCAAAAAATAGAAAGAAGAGAGAAAATAAAGTAATGGCTGAAAAAACTTATCCTATGACCCTTGTAGAAAAGGAAAAATTAGAACAAGAATTAGAAGAATTGAAATTGGTTCGACGTCCAGAAGTAGTAGAACGCATTAAAATTGCTCGTTCTTACGGAGATTTATCAGAAAATAGTGAATATGAAGCAGCAAAGGATGAGCAGGCTTTCGTTGAAGGACAAATTTCAAGTCTGGAGACTAAAATTCGCTATGCTGTGATTGTTGATAGCGATTCAGTTGCTAAAGATGAAGTTGCCATCGGTAAAACTGTTACTATTCAAGAAGTCGGTGAGACTGAAGAAGAAGTATACATTATCGTTGGTTCAGCTGGTGCGGATGCCTTTGCGGGAAAAGTTTCAAATGAAAGTCCAATTGGTCAAGCATTGATTGGTAAGAAGACTGGTGATATTGCAACAGTAGAAACACCAGTTGGCAGTTATGACGTCAAAATACTAAAAGTTGAAAAAACAGTCTAAGAAAGGTCGAGCACGCTCGGCTTTTTCTTTATCAATTTATGCTATAATATAGAACAAACAAAGGAGATTGTATACTGATGGTTTTATCAAAAAAACGAGCACGCCATGTCATCGAGGAGATCATTGCCCTATTTCCTGATGCCAAACCGAGTTTAGATTTTAGAAATCACTTTGAGCTACTCGTGGCAGTCATGTTATCCGCTCAAACGACAGATGCTGCAGTCAATAAAGCTACACCGAATCTATTTTTAGCTTATCCTACTCCAGAAGCTATGGCAGCAGCGTCCGAGGCAGATATTGCCAAGCACATTTCGAGTTTAGGACTTTATCGAAATAAGGCCAAATTTCTGAAAAAATGTGCCCAGCAACTCTTGGACGATTTCAATGGTCAAGTGCCTCAGACTCGGGAAAAATTAGAAAGTTTAGCTGGGGTGGGGCGTAAGACAGCTAACGTGGTCATGAGTGTAGGGTTTGGTATTCCAGCTTTTGCCGTTGATACACATGTTGAACGCATTTGTAAACACCACGATATTGTCAAAAAGTCAGCAACTCCTTTAGAAGTTGAAAAACGTGTTATGGACGTTCTCCCACCTGAACGCTGGCTAGCTGCGCATCAGGCTATGATCTACTTTGGTCGGGCTATTTGCCATCCCAAAAATCCAGAGTGTGATCACTATCCTCAACTTTACAATTTTGATCATGTTTAAGATAGAGTCTTTAGATACAAATTTTTACTTAGCGACGAACGATTTAAGGGACGTAAAAGACTGCTGCGAGAGTTAGAGGAATATTTAAGCGACTTTAGCAGCACGGTGATATAGAGAATAAGGGAGAGGGAAGAGGGAGAGGATACCTTTCCCTTTTAATTTATTGATTTATAGGTGATTTTAGAGGTGTTAGGAAGAAAAGATGAAAAAAAGATAAAAAAATTTCAAAAAAGTGTTGACAAGGGAGTAGATAGGTGATATACTGATATAGTTGTCGCTTGAGAGAGCGATAAAGACCTTTGAAAACTG
>CAURCE010000024.1:0-23911 GCA_963523365.1 uncultured Streptococcus sp. | reverse complement strand
GAAGCATACCTTTAACTGATTTTTCGATCAAACGAACAGCGTTCTTAGAGCGAAGTTCACCAGCAGTGATAGACTTCAAACCACCTGGGTACATTGAGTGAGTGTAGTAAACTTTATCAGTTGCTTTTTTACCAGTCAATTTAACTTTTTCAGCGTTGATAACGATTACGAAGTCACCTGTATCAGTGTGTGGTGTGAATGTTGGTTTGTTTTTTCCGCGAAGTACGCTTGCTACAACTGCAGAAAGGCGTCCAAGAGGTACATCAGTAGCGTCAACTACATACCATTTGCGTTCAACTTCACCTGGCTTAGCCATGTATGTTGTTTTGTTCATGATTTCTCCTATATGAATATCGTTTTTGTTTACAGGGCGGATGTTCCGGTCCGCGGGTTATTTGAAAGGTTCCGGGGCCTTACAAATGGGGTAAACAATACCGCCTACTATCATACCAAATTTTCTAACCAAAAGTCAATATATTTGATGCAATTATTTATAAAATAACGATTTCATTTCTATTTAGTCCGAAAGTTCACTGCCAATGCTAAAGAGTCCTAGAGTACCTGGGCCAGTATGCGTCGAAATAACCGGACCAAGAGGCAAGATAAGGACTTCTGTGACCTCCCCAGAAGCTAAAAGCTGCTCCTTGACATTTTCAGCGACTTCTTTTTCTCCTGCATAGGCGACCACCACCCGCGGATCAGAAATCGTCTCTAAAGTCATCCGAACCACCTCAGCCTGCGCCTTCTTCTTGCCTCGCACCTTAGCGACCGAATCCAGACTTCCGTCGGCTGTGACTGCGATGATGGGCTTGATATTGACCAAACTTCCCATAAGAGCCGCTGCCTTGGAAATGCGGCCACCCCGCATGAGGTGGTTGAGGTCATCCACCAAGAAATAGGTCTGGACTCTAGGTACTAGACTTTGGAGCAAGTCTGCCGTCTGCTCCAGACTTTGACCTGCCGCTCTCGCTTCTGCAGCCTTCATGACCAAGAGGCCTTCCCCCATCGAAGCTGCCTTGGTATCAAGGATGGTGATGATCGCCTCAGGATAATCCTCTAAGACCATCTCCCTTGCCATGACTGCACTTTGGTAGGTTCCAGACAAGGCTGAAGCAAAAGCCACATAGAGAACCGCTGTGCCCTCCTGAGCATACTGGCGGAAAACATCTTCAAATTGGCCAACATTGATCTGGCTGGTAGTTGGCTTGCTGCCAGACTCCATCTTGGCTAAAAGCTGCTCACTGGTCAGCTTATCTGGTCCGACGGTCTCATAGGTTTGGCCGTCCAGCTGAATGGTCAAGCCCAGAACCTGCACATCATGTTCTTGGGCCCAGCTTTCTGGCAGGTCTGCCATCGAATCCGTTAAAATTTTAAATGTCATCTTTTTTCTCCATCATTTTTTAGTTACCAAAGAGAAGGCTTCTCCATGGACATAAACGGGTAATTGTGGTGATTTACCTACCACCATATCGGGACTGGCTACTGGAAATTGCTTACTTATTAGGAAAGCTAGTTTCGATCGGTCAGTCTAGAACAGGACTGACACCTTGAAAACCTTTCAAATCAAAAATATATTGGAAATATTCATCTTGTGGATCTTTTAAAATCAGGTTTGCTCTATCATTAAGCAATTCAATACAAGTCCATTCCCCATCTAAACACTCAACATCATATTTTTTATCTTCTAAAAATAAATTTGCTAATTGTACTTCTGGATATTTATTTTGAAAAGAAACCATCCCAGAATTATCACTTCGGTAAGCAAGCACAGGAACTTCCACTTTTTGATTTCCCATATAAAAGGAACTCATACACCTCTTTTCAGCAAGGTACTCATATTTTCCTTTTACATAATTCACAATCTCTTTATTTAAAATTGTAGAAAAATTGAGAATACTGATGAAATTCGCCTTATCAATGGATAAGGTTTCGACCTCAATTAGGTATTTCAAAGAGCCATTTACCTGACTTCCTTGACCGTATAAATCCGTGCAATTCAAGGAATATTGGGTCAATAAATCCTCTAAGGGATACTGATCTGCTTCCTCAGTGATTTCAAAGCAAAAGCAATAATTATCTTCTCTTTTATTATGGTAGATATCATAAATGATCGGTTCAAACGTTTCTGTTTGATATTTTTCTAACGCATAAGCTCCTAGTACTTGCATTAGCCCACCCGATTTCTAAAGACTTCATACATGAGAATGGCCGCTGCGACGCTGGCATTGAGGCTTTGGACATGGCCATTCATGGGAATAGTCAGCATCTCATCCACCTGCTTCTTAATGTTGCTGGAAATCCCCTTGCCTTCGTTGCCAATAATGAGGGCCAGCTTGCCAGCCGTATTCCACTTATGAACAGGCGTTCCCTGCATATCCGTCCCAAAAATCCAGAAGCCAGCTTCCTTGAGCTTGTCCAGAGTCTGGCTAAGATTGGTCACACGGGCAATGGGAATATGCTCGATAGCGCCCGTAGAGGTCTTGGCTACAACTGGTGTCACACCGACTGCTCGGTGCTTGGGAATGATCACTCCCGTGACATTGGTAGCGTCAGCCGTGCGCAAGATAGAGCCTAGATTATGCGGGTCTGTCAAGCCATCTAAAATCAATAGCAGAGGATTCTCTTCCTGCTCTGCTTTTTTCAAAACATCCGCCAAATCTGCATAGGCAAACTCCGATACCCGCAAGACAAAACCTTGGTGAACGGCTCCATCCGTCATCTCCTGCAAGGTTTTCTTGGGGGTCCAAGAGATAGAAACCTTCTTTTCTGCCGCCAAATCTTTCAGCTTGCTCACGTTTTTGCCACGCAAGTCGTCCTGAATGTAAAGTTTATTTCCCGTATTGGCCATCAAGGCCTCGGTCACAGCATGCACGCCGTAAACAATATCATTTTTTTCCATACTAACAGTATATCACAAGCTCCCCAAAAAAATCTGTCTAAAAACTAAATATCTCTCTATGACAGCCGAGCATTTCTCAGCAATCAGCTAAAAACTGCATTTTGGTATCCTATTTATTTTTGAAACAATTCCTTATCTGAGACTTAGAAACCAGCTAGACTAGCCAGTTCCTCTATCCGTCTTCCAAACACAAAGAAATCTCCCCTCGTCAGATACTTGCTTTTGACCAATAGTTATCAAAAAGCATCATTTACCTTAAAATCTAAAGGAAAGTGACCGACCGAGGCCTAAGTTGCCATGAATCTATAGGAAAAGTAACTAGCCGACACCTAGATTACCAAGAAACTATAGGAAAAGTGGCCAGCTGAGGCCTAGATTGCCATGAATCTATAGGAAAAGTGACCGGCCGAGGCCTAAATTGCCATGAATCTATAGGAAAAGTGACCAGCCGAGGCCTAGATTGCCATGAATCTATAGGAAAAGTGACCAGCCGAGGCCTAGGTTGCCCGCATCTCTCTTGAACAGTTCTTATTTCGAAACAAGCTCTCCAACATCAAAAAAAGAGAGAACAAATCGTTCTCTCTTGTGCTTGCATTTGTCACCCACTAGGGCTGACTAGAAGCTATTATTTTACTTTAGCAGTGCTTGTGATGACTTCAACTGCTTTTTTAACAGCAATATCATGTTTAAGCATTTCTTCTGAAAGCAATTGGCGAACGCGGTCTGCTTCCATGTTGTAGTCTGTTGCCAATGAAGTGATTTCTGCTTCAACTTCTTCAGCGCTCGCTTCAAAGCCTTCTGCTTTCGCAACTGCTTCTACAACAAGGTTCGTCTTAGTGCGTGCTGCAGCATCTGCTTCATATTGTTTGTGAAGGTCTTCTTGAGTTGTACCAGTGATTTGGAAGTACATATCAGGAGAGATACCTTGACGTTGCATGTTGCCGAGGAATTCGTTCACAGCGCGATGAACTTCTTCGTGAATCATTTCTTCTGGAAGGTCAACGATTTCTGCATTTTCTACTGCAAGGTCAATCGCTGCTGCTTCAACTGCATCGTTGTAAGCTGCTTCTTTCGCTTCTGCTAATTCTTTACGGTATTTTTCTTTCAATTCAGCAAGAGTTTCAACTTCTTCATCGATGTCTTTTGCAAGTTCATCATCAAGAGCTGGAACTTCTTTTTCTTTTACTTCATGGATTGTTGTAACGAATTTGGCTTCTTTACCAGCAAGGTCAGCTGCTTGGTAGTCTTCTGGGAAGGTTACAACAACGTCTACTGTTTCACCAGCTGAGTGACCAACCAATTGGTCTTCGAAGCCTGGGATGAATTGACCTGAACCAAGTCCAAGTGAGAAGTTATCGCCTTTTCCGCCGTCAAATTCAACACCGTCAACAGAACCAACAAAGTCGATGACAACTGTATCACCTTCAGCTGCTGCTCCATCTTTCAGAACCAATTCAGCCAAGTTGTTGCGTTCACGCTCAATGCGCTCATCAACTTCAGCGTCAGTAATTTCCTTAGAAACGTCTACAGATACTTCAAGGTCTTTGTAAGCACCCAATTTCACTTCAGGTTTTGTCACAACTTCAGCAGTGATCACCCATTCTTGACCTTTTTCCATTGAAGTCACATCAATTTTTGGTTGTGCAACCACTTCAAGACCAGCTTCTTTTACAGCTGCTTCATAAGCTGCTGGAAGCAATGCATTCAAGACATCTTGATAAAGTGATTCTTCACCAAAACGTTGGTTGAAGACTGGACGAGGAATATGACCCTTACGGAAACCTGGTACAGCGATATTTTTCTTAACTGCATTAAAAGCACGATCCAAAGCAGGTTTGATTTGGTCTTGACCGATAGTAAAAGTCAATACACCACGATTTGTTTCTTTGTTTTCAAATGATACAGACATTCTGTCAGTTCTCCTTCAAATTTTTTGCATACAATCCATTATAACATAAGTAGCAGTTTTTTCAAGCGACACCTTTTATTTTTCGCCTTTTCCCCTTTCACAGGTCAAAACCCAAGCTACTTTTTGCTCTTTTTTGATCATTCGTCCAGCTCTTAGTAGACAATATTTTCCTATAACTGCGGGTTTACTTTCCTCGCCAGTACGAGAATCGACTGGCAAAATCTGCCATTTTGGAAAAGAGAGTGGGACAGAAATCGGTAATTCGTTAGAATTCGATTTCGTCGTCCCACCTCCGCACAGTTGAGTAGGGCTGTAAAAGCTGATGAAATCAGCGTAGTAGAGCCCACTCAACCACTGCGTCTTGCTCGACAATCCAAAGACAATTGAGAGGCTAGGACTTTTGTCCCAGCCTCTTCTCCTCTTCTACTAAGATTTTCGAATCCTATCTTCGATATAAGACGCTCTAGCTCCACCAATCAACTTGGGACGACTGGCAAGGGCAGTAACGTGAGCCTGACCCAAACTGCGTAGCTGAGGGCGAATCGGAACCTGAACATGCTTGACATGCATTCCGATTGACGTATCTCCCACATCCAAGCCAGCATGGGCTGTGATGAACTCAACCTCCACAGGGTCTTCCATATAGTCAAAAGCCGCTAGCTGGCCACTCCCGCCTGCATGTAGGCTGGGTAGGACATTGACAATCTCTAGGTCTTTCTTTTCTGCCAATTCTCGCTCTACGACCAAGGCGCGATTGAGGTGTTCACAGCCTTGAACGGCCAAGTAAATCCCCCGATCTTGCAAAATATCTAACAAGGTCTTGACAATAACTTGACCGACTTCCCTGCTGGAATGCTGGCCAATGTGTCCCCCCATGACTTCACTAGAAGATAGACCTAGGACAAAAATATTTCCCTTGACCAAACCCGCCTTGTCCAAGACATCTGTAGCGATCTGTCTGGTCTCCTTTTCAAGCTTCTCTAAATCCATCTTTGACCTCACTTACTCTGGCTGAACGGTTCTTTTCAAGACAAGGGGAAAGGCTCTGTAAAGGGCATAGCCGACCACCAAGCCAAAAATATTTTGCATGACATTGCCCCAAATCGCTGCAATAGCTGCACCCGGTCCACTCAAAATGCTACCAAAGAGAGCATAGCCACCGACCATGGCAAGTCCGGCCAAGAGTAAACCGATATAACGCTGCTTGCCAGTGAAGCCAGCAAAGTAGCCTTGAAGGCCATGGCAGATGAGGCTGAAGACCATCCACTGAGGATAGCCCGCCACTAAGTCAATCAAGAGAGCAGACAAGCCCCCAACCAAGGCTCCTTCCTTACGACCAAAATAAAATGCGGTAAAGTAAATCCCTGCATCTAGCAAGGTTAGAAAGCCAGTTGGCGTAGGGATTTTGAAAAAATTCCCCAAAACAATGGATAGGGCTGTAATGACAGCCAGCAAAGCGATTTTTCTTGTCTGATTATTTTTCATATTGAATAACTCCATACTGATCTGAGCGCTGGATAGCGCGGTAAACAAAATCTTTTGAATAGTTGACGGCTTCAAGAGGTGATTGGCCTGCCAAAAGCTGACTAGCTATGCTAGAAGCAAAGGTACAGCCGGCTCCTGTATTATTATTTGGCAAAACAGGACTTTCCAACAACACAAAGTCTTTGCCATCGTAAAATAAATCAAGGGCCCGATCTTGGCTGAAACGATTTCCTCCCTTGATCACGACATTTTGAGCTCCCAGTTCATGGAGGGTCACAGCCGCAGACTTGAGGTCATCCAGACTCTTGATCTCCGACTGGGTCAGGATCTCTGCTTCTGGTAGATTGGGCGTGATAATGGTCGTATAAGGGAAAAATTTGATCAATTCATCACGAAGAGCCGACACTTCCACATCGTGAGTTTCCTTGCAGACTAAGACAGGGTCTAGCACGACTGGTATGCCCGTTTGCTTTTTGATGAAGTCCAGAGCCTGATCTGCAATGGCAACCGTTGGTAACAAGCCCAACTTGATAGCCGAAAACGGCACATCTTTGAGCGAAGAGAGTTGCTGCGCAAAGACCTGCTCGTCGGTCGGAAGAACTTCAAAGCCCTTGTCCGTCATAGCGGTCAAGCAAGTCACCGCTACAAAGCCATGCAGGCCATGGACCGTATAAGTAGCCAGATCCGCATGAAGACCACCACCACTAAAAATATCATTGCCAGAAAGGGCTAAAATCAACTTATTCTTCATAAATAATCTCCTTTAGATAAAGACCATTAGGCGCTGCGGTCGGCCCAGCTAGCTGCCGATCCTTTTCTTCTAAAATCCGTTCGATTTGGTTGACTGGCATCCTCTTATTTCCAATCTTGAGCAGGGTTCCCACCATGTTGCGGATTTGCTTATAGAGAAAGCCATTGCCCGAAAAAGTAAAGACCAGAAAATTACGCTGCGCATCAAAAGTCAGACGAGCCTCTGTAATCGTGCGAACCTTATTTTCCACACTGGTTCCAGAGGCTGTAAAGCCTGTAAAATCGTGCGTTCCCTCCAAGGCTTTAATAGCCTGCTCCATCAGAGGAATCTCCAAAGGATAGGGATAGTGAGTCGCATAATGGCGCATCATCGGATTTTTTGGACGACCAATATCCACCAGAAACTCATAGGTCTTGCTGTGTGGTTTGTAACGGGCATGGAAATCTTCCGTCACTTCCTCCACAGAAATGACATCAATATCTTCTGGCGTCTGGGTATCCAAGGCAAACCGCAGCTTTTCTTCATCCCTAGCTGACGGGAGGTCAAAGTGAATGACCTGCCCAAGCGCATGAACGCCGCTGTCGGTCCGACCAGCTCCGTGGATGACAATGGGCTGGCCTTTGTTAATACGAGTTAAGGTTTTTTCGATTTCTTCCTGAACGCTCCGAGCATGAGGCTGGCGCTGAAAGCCAGCAAAGTCATGTCCGTCGTAGGAAATAAGGGCTTTATAACGAATCATGCAACTATTTTAACAGGAAAAAAAGCCTGTCGCAAGAGAGAAAGAATAGAACTGTCTGGGTACAGAAAGTATTGACAGGAAGTTCTAAATCAAGTAAACTAAGAAACGCAAGGAGGATACTATGGCAAAGGATATTTCTTATAGGCAAGGACAGGAGCGTTTTCGCTATCGGGCTGCTGCAGTCATCATTGAGGAGGAAGCCCTCTGTGTCATATCTTCTCCCAGCGAGGACTATTTCTATTCAGTAGGAGGGGCGGTCAGATTTGGAGAGACCTCCGAAGAAGCTGTTCAGCGAGAAGTTTTCGAAGAAACTGGACAAAAGTATGAGATTGAAAAGCTGGCTTTTGTTCATGAAAATTTATTTTCAAACTCAACCGGTGTCCTCAAAGGACTAGAATGTCATGAGATTTGCTTCTATTATTTGATGAAGCCTCACGGCAAGCAATTCGATTATCAGCATAAGCAAGAACAAGTCCATTGGATTCCCCTAACAGACTTGGAAAACTATAAAGTTTTTCCAGAGGAAATCACACACATCCTCAAGCACCTCCAGATAGGTATTCAGCATATCATCAGCAAAAAAGAATGAAGTGAACAGTACCACTTCATTTTTTTCTTTATTCTCCCAACATGACCTGCTTAATAGTCAGTTGATCTAGCCTCCTGTTGGATAAATAGATTAAACCTTCATAGACTAAGACAAAAACTAGCAAAGTCATCAGGCAGACTCCAAAATCAAAATCATAGTCAACTTTCTGAGCTATTGATTTTTCCATCAATCTGAGTAAAAGCTGCATAATCCCGTATTGATAGCCCGTTCCTAAGACAAAGCCCAAAAAAGCAAGAATACGATAGGGAGCAAACAAACTCTTATGGCACTCATTTCTGCTATAACCAAAAACCTTCATAATAGCTAGGGTTTCTTGATTTTCCTGCAGGAGTACTCCCAGCGACAGATAGAGGATTGCCACTGACAGGACAGTACCGATTGACATCATCATGATCTGAATGGTCTCATCTGTCAATTCTTTCATACCAAATGATAGCTGAATCATAGCTGAAAAGCACATCGAACCGAAAATGACAAAGAATATTAATAATTTTCTAGACCAGAGCAGACTGGCAGAAAGGTCTTTTAAAAAGGGACGGTCTTTTCTTATTCTCTTTCCTGCTTTCCTTTTTGGTGACTTTTGACTAGGGCTGACCCGCTTGAGCAAGTCTAGAGCAGGCAAACGTAGACAATAACTAGCGTAGAGAACGGCTAAAACAGCAAAGGCTAAAGTTGGCAAGACAACAAGAAACAGGAAGAGGGGCCAATGTTGCCTAATGGTAATTTCAGGCAAAACTCCGCTTTGATTACGCAACTGATAAAAATGCGGCATCATGACAAAAGAAGAGAAATAGCCAGCGCCTGTTCCCAAGCCAATTGGAAGACTAAAAATCCAAAACTTTCGAGCAATTTCCCAGTTTTTATAGCCTAGAGCCTTTAAAACTCCTAATTCTGGCTTATGCTGGTCAATAAATTGCCGAATGTAAAAGAAGAGGAGGAGTATCGATGTTAGGGATAAAACAGCTCCGCTAATTGATGCAATTAACCAAGAAATCGCAACTTGAGCATCGTAAGCAGCTCGAATCTCAGGCAACCAATTTGTTTGATCTAGTAAACGGATATCCAGATAAAAATTTAAGAAGAGATTGGTCACAAAGACCGCACAAAAGCTAATAATTGATACAACGACTAATCTATACAAATCTTTTATTGAAAACATAGCTTACCATCCAATCTCATAGGCCGTCTTGGGCTGGCTATTTGTCTCTAAGCTTTGAATCTGACCGCTATTGATATGAACCACAGTCTTAGCCATCTGAGCAATATTTGCATTGTGGGTCACCATGACCAGCGTAAAACCTAGCTCCTCTTGAAGACTTGAAATATAGGCTAGAATCTGACGACCTGTTGCTTCGTCCAAGGCTCCAGTAGGCTCGTCCAAAAAGAGGACACGCGGTCTTTTAGCTAGGGCTCGTGCAATAGCCACCCGCTGCTGCTCACCGCCTGATAGCTGACTTGGATAATGCTGAAGTTTATCACCTAAACCTAAAGCCTCCAAAATACGGACATAATCTTGATTGCCTGCTAGGTTGGCACCCATTTTGACATTTTGCTCCACTGTAAGATTTGGAAGTAAGAAATACTGCTGAAAAATAAAGGCAATCTGCGCTCGGCGAAAAGCCGTCAACTGACCTTCTGTCAGCTGAGATAAATCTTCCTCACCGAAGTACACATGACCACTGTCTGGTTTTTCTAGGCCTGATAAAACATTGAGCAGGGTTGACTTTCCAGATCCAGAAGCACCTAAAATGACCAAGTAATCTCGGTCAGCAATCTCTAAGTCGATCCCTTTTAAAACTTCTCTTCCATTGTAGGACTTGCGAATTCCCTTTAATCTAATCATTCTTACTTTCCTTTCATTTCCTTTAGGAGGGCAGTAAATACTTGCGTTAAGCGTTCTGTTATTTCCTCCTGACTAAAAGAATAAATACCTGATGCTATCATGCTAGCCAAACCATGAGAATAGATAAATAAATGCTGATAAACGAACTCTGCACTCTCTATGGACATAGGATAATCCTCCACAATCGACTCTAATATCTGCTGATAACTATGGTCTTTCTGAGGTAAAAAGTCCTTGAAAGACTCAATGGGGTGCTTGTGAGGATTTAGATAGAGAATTTTAAAAAGCTGAGGCTCCTGACTGGCAAAAAGGATATAGGCCATGCCAACTGCTCTGAAAGGCTTGGCTCGCTCCAAAGCCGAACGAATATATTGGACCAGAACGAATTCTGCCGCCCGAACAACTGAATGACTCAGATCCTCCATATTTTCAAACTGACTGAAAATAACCTTGGGGCTAGACTGTAATCGTTCCGCTAGAGAACGAGCAGTCAAACCAGCCAAACCGTCTTCTCTGACAATCCCTAGAGCTGCTTGGATAATTTCATCACGAGTAAATTTATTTTTAGGTGGCATCAAAACTCCTTTTAGATACAATCGTTGCGCAACATTTGTTTCTTAGAATATAATATCACACAGAACATTAAAAAACAAGTATAAAAAGAAGCCTTTCGGCTTCGATTTTTATTTGATAAATCCCCAAATAAAACGGGATCCTCATTTAGTCAACAAGAGGGTAACAAACAAACTCTTTTCCTCTACCTTTTAGGGATCTGTAAAAACCATGGTTGTACTTTGGTTTTTCATATTTGCGAGATCAGAACTTCAATCAAAACTTATCGACCATTCTTTCTCTAGTCTCTTCTCAAGAATTGATCCAAGTAATAGTCAAAGTAAGTTTTGCTTCCCGTAATGACTACCGCACGACCTTCAATACCATAACGTATCTTCTTGGCTTGGGCATCCGTTAAGCTTATTTCAGCCTCCACCTTAAAGAAGTTGCCTTTTTCCGTTTTCGTCGCATTGTTGTCAATGTTTGAAATTTTAGATTTGAGAACAAATTCTTTATTATTTCCATCCATTGCAGTGAAACGCAAGGTCTCACCTTTTTTCAGACTAGCAACATCTTTTGAGGTCACATAGGTTGTGATAACGACCTTTTTTTCCTTGGTCAAAACAGGATACAACTGAGCCAGCAACTTCCCTTCGGGAACCAGATTCGCTCCTGCTGTTTCAGGATTTAGGTGGAGAATACCATCTTCAGTTGCTGTGATCATACCCTTTTGAGTGATACCACCTTGCACCTTGAAATTGTTTTCAACTTCTAAAATCTTTTGATTCAAGGCCGTCAATTCTTGACCAACTTTAGTCAACTGCTGAGCTTTCAAAGACTCAAGCTGGCTATCCAAGCTACCAGAATAGGCTTGCTGAGCACCAGAGCCCGCATACTGCACCCGATAACCTGCAAGAGCTGATTCAAACTGAGAAATCTGACTATCAATTTGCGAAAGAACCTGACTCTTTAGCTGACCTTGACTATCTGCAGCGGCTTGTGTCTCATAAGCCTGATAGATGCTATAGCCGGCATTAGTCGAAGGAACACTTGTTCCATTTTGGATAGCATTTCTAAGGGTCTGGTAATCTGCTAATTTAGCATTTGTTTCATTGATCAGATTCCCCAGTTCTGCCTGTGAATTGCTAGCTGCTGAATTTTGAGAAGCAATGGTCGAATTTTGCTGCTCGGTATTGCTACGGATACTCGCAGCTTGATTCTTGTAATCATTAAATGCTTGCTCATAGCCGAAGCGATCCTCTCCTGAAAACTGGCTAGTCCCCGTCTTCAGACTTTCTTGCAGCAGCTCCAACTGACGTTTTTGCTCCTTCAAGCTTTCTACTTGAGAGGAGAAGGTTTCTTTTTGAGTATTTTCACTATCAGACTTATACTGAACTAAAAGATCCCCTTTTTTAACAACCTTGTTTTCCTTCAAATTATTCGTGACAATAGCATTGTTACTAGTTGATTGGATGTTAGCCAGAATCTTGCTAGGTTCAATAGAAGCACCTGAAGTAATAGTGATTTCTTTTTTAGCAAATAGGGAGAATAAGACCACAAAAATCAACAAGAAGAAAGTCGGTAAAATCACGCGCACAGAAAAGCTAGAATATCTACGGTTATAAAATTCGGCACTCTCTAAGTAATGTTCTTCCATCTTCTTTCTCCTTTCTAACTATTCACCAGATGAGCATAGAAGCCATCCTGAGCAACCAACTCTTCATGCGTTCCTTGCTCCACGATTTCACCCTTGTCCAGAACAACCACTTTTTCAGATCGCTCCGCAATGGTCAATCGATGGGCAATAAAAATGATGGTCTTGTCCAACTCTAAAAGGTTGTCAATGATCTTTTTCTCTGTCAAGATATCCAGATTGCTGGTCGCCTCATCAAGGATCAAAACAGGAGCATCGGTCAAAAGAGCCCGAGCCAAGGCCAAACGCTGACGCTGACCACCTGAAATTCCTGAACCATCCGATGTCAATTCTGTTTGGTAATTCAAAGGCATCCGTTCAATATCTTCACGGATTTCCGCAATTTCCAATGCCCGAATGATTTCTTTCTGAGTCGTTCCGGGCTTGGCACCCAGGAGAACATTCTCCAAAATGGTACCATTAAAGACATAAGGCTGTTGCGGCAAGTAATTGATATGACGACGCAAGACATGCTTGTCAATCTGATTGAGGTTGATATTATTAACCAGAATTTCTCCCTCGTTTGGATCGTAAAAGTTCACGATCATCTTGGCAAGAGTCGTCTTTCCAGAACCAGAAATTCCTACAAAGGCCACCTTGCTGCCTCTTTCAATGGTCAAATTAATATCCGACAGAACATTTCGTCCATAGCCATACTTGTAGCTGACATTTCTCAACTCAATGTCGCCCTTGGTCATGCTCAAATCACGGATCGCTTTTTTATCCATAAATTCAGAGTCAACCAGATAAACCTCGTTCAAGCGATTATTGGCAACTTGTGCAGTCTGAAGCTTAGTCTGTAAATTGATAATGTTTTCCAGCGGATTTGTGAAATAAACCAGCAAAGTATTATAAGTAATCAACTGCCCCAAGGTCATTTTATTGTCCATAACCAAAAGGGCTCCCATCCAAAGGATTGCAACATTCAGCAAGAGCTGAGCCGTCTTCTTCAAGCCGATTTGGATGTTTTCCATCCGACTATAGGCAAATGATTTCTTTAGATAGTCAACAAATTCTCTATCAATCTTTTGATAGCGGAAATCTTCACTTGTCAAGGATTTGATCGTCTCAATACCATTGATATCTTCGATAATGGAAGAAGACAGAATAGCATTGGATTCCATCGTGTCACGATTCATTTTTTCAAATGGCTTCATGAAAGCGAAAATCACGACGATATAGATCGGCAGCGAGAGCAAACTGATAAAGAACAAATAGAAGTTTTGTGAGAACAAAACAATTGCCATAACGACAACGATAGAGACATCCAAAAAGATTGACAGAATGGTACTAGCCAAGGCATCAATGATACTATTGGCATCGTTGAAGCGCGATACGATTTCCCCTGTCCTTCTAGTCGCAAAAAAAGACATGGGTAGATGAAAGACATGCTTAATATAGGACAAAATCACATCAATCGAAAGGCGTTGGCCTAAAATAAGAAGCAGATAGCTCTGAGCATAAGTTAGGACCTGTTGTAAAATGTAGACGACTATTAGACCGAGAGAAATAATCCCTAAGGTATTCCTCATCTGATTCGGTACGTAAGTATCAATAATCCCCTGCATGTAGTAAGAGCCCACGATATTGATAATCGTCACCAGCATCGTTGCAATAACGATATTGGCAATCAGTCCCTTTTGTTTCATTAAAATTGGAACAAAAGACCAGAGACCGTTTTTCTTTTCCTTGTGTGGTCTATATTCTGGCGCTGGGGCGATGAAAATAGAGACACCTGTCCACTCTTGCGCAAACTGTTCCTTAGAAAGCTTGGTCATTTTAACAGCCGGATCTGGATCCGCAATATAAACCGAATGTTTATCGTGCCCAGTCACAACATAATAGTGAAGCAATTTCTTATCTTTGATAACATGGGCGATAAAAGGATAAACGATCCCCTTCATGTCAAATAAAGACATATCCGCTTTAAAGGCTCGTGTTTCAAAACCTAACTCTTCCGAAACCTTCACTAGCCCAAAAGCAGTTGTTCCTCTTAAAGTTGTCTTGGCCATTTCACGCAAACTAGCCAAAGAATAATAGGAACCATAATAACCATATATCATGGCTAGCGCTGCTACACCACAATCTCTCGCGTCAACTTGAGCCCTATAATGACGCTTTGTAAATCTCATACAAACTCCTTTATTCACAAAAGTGTAAATTTGCTTTTATGGAGAACGACCCTCGCATAAAAACTCCTAATTAGTAAACATACTATTCAATAAAAACTGCTTGTCAACTTTATTCATAGCGATTCTCTCCAGTAAAAAACAAGTATAAATTAGGAATAAAGCTTTCATAACAAGCAAAAAATAGATATCTCTATCATACACTAATGTGGCGTATTTTTCCAATGGTATAAGTCGTTTTACTCCATGTAAACATAAAATTACTTAAAAAACAGACATAAAGTAACTTTATCAGACCATTCTACATTAAAAAGCCTCTTGTCCAAATCAAGACGAACAAGAGGCTCTATGTCGAAACACAAAATATTAGTTAAAAACGTCTGGACTTGCAGCACCACCGTTGTTAGCACCACCACGATTGCTAGAGCCAGAACGTGATCCAATTCTAGAACGAATACGACCATATGCACGAATAGCAAGTCCACGTACAGTGCGACCAACTTCACGACCGATATCAAATACGGCACGTACAAGGTCACCACCGACCCATCCACCTTCTACTTCAACCAATTCAGCTTCAGTAAGAGGCATAAATTTTTGATCCAATGATTTAAAATCTTTGTTCATGAAATTCACCTTCTTCTACTTGAAATACTAAATTAGCTGAAAAGTCCTACTAAGAAACCTGAAACCAATGAGCCGCCCAAAACAGCCAATGATACTGTGAATACATCAACAGGGAATCCGAAGAATGACCATCCACCGTCAATCATCATCATTTCTTCTTCAGTCAACGCAGCAAATTGGTTGTCCATCATAGCAAAGTTTTCCATATGTGTTCTCCTTTTTTTACAAGGCTTCCTTAACCTTGTTAATATATTGTTTGTGGTCAGTTTTATTCAAACATCGCTTCAACACTTATATTATACAACAACCCTATCGGGTTCAACATGACATCGATGTCATGTTTGGAAGAAAAATGTGTAATTTTTTTATAATATTTAAAATATCCTC
This sequence comes from uncultured Streptococcus sp., assembly GCA_963523365.1. GTDB lineage: Bacteria > Bacillota > Bacilli > Lactobacillales > Streptococcaceae > Streptococcus. The sequence goes on along the minus strand of CAURCE010000024.1, from coordinate 8,287 downwards.
TTTTTCCCATTCTCCCTAGTTTCATTTTGTGGTACAATAGGGGCTATGGAAAGTATTACTTTAAGTCCTAAACGAGAAGAAATTGAAGCTTTTATCCAGAAATATCGAGACAAGCTTGTGCCTAGTAAAAATCAGTATATCCAATATCTACTGAAATTGAACCAGGCAACTGTCAGCATCTATACTTCTGGTAAGGTTCTTTTCCAAGGAGAAAAAGCCAGTCATTATGCTTCTTTCTTTGGTCATCAAGCTGAAGAGACAAGCAAGACTTCTCAGAACATTCCCCTTATCGGTACGGATGAGGTCGGAAATGGCTCTTACTTTGGTGGTTTAGCAGTTGTTGCTTCCTTCGTTAGCCCAGAGCAGCACACTTTCCTGCGTAATCTAGGTGTGGGCGACTCAAAAACCTTGACCGACCTTAAGATTCGGCAACTGGCACCGATTCTGAAAAAGGAAATCCAACATCAGGCTCTGCTTCTGTCTCCAGAAAAATATAACGAAGTGATTGCCTCTGGTTACAATGCCGTATCTGTCAAGGTGGCCCTTCACAATCAAGCCATTTATCTGCTACTGCAAAAAGGTTTAACACCAAAAAGAATTGTCATTGATGCCTTTACCAGTCAGCAGAATTATGACAAATACCTGCAAAATGAAAAGAATCATTTCCCAAATCCCGTTAGCCTCATTGAGAAAGCGGAAGGAAAGTTTCTAGCTGTCGCTGTTAGCTCCATTATCGCTCGCGACCTCTTCCTGGAAAATCTGGAAAATCTGAGCCAAGAGCTTGGCTACACCCTTCCGAGTGGAGCTGGAAGCAAGAGTGACCAGGTTGCTAGCCAAATCCTCCAAGCCTATGGAATGGCTGGCCTCCAGCATACCGCTAAACTTCATTTTAAAAATACAGAAAAAGCTAAAAAGCTCTTAGAAAGGTAGACTATGAAAAATAAACGCTTTGACTTCCGTGCCTTCCTCAAGGAGTGGGGAGTCTTTACCCTGATTATCTCTGTTATCTTACTCACTCGCTGGCTACTCTGGGCACCTGTCAAGGTAGACGGCCACTCTATGGACCCAACCTTAGCAAATGGGGAGTATCTGATGGTTTTGAAACACCAGTCCATTGATCGTTTCGATATTGTTGTAGCCTCTGAAAAGGATGACGACGGCAAAAAGAAAGAAGTCGTCAAGCGAGTGATTGGCCTTCCGGGCGATACCATTCAGTACGAAAACGACACTCTTTATATCAATGGTAAAAAAACTGATGAATCTTACTTAACAGAATACATCAAGAAATTCAAAAAGGACAAGCTCCAGTCTACTTATGTAGGCAAGGATTACACGGACGACGGAACTTTCTTCCGCAAGCTAGCCTCTCAAGCCCAGGCCTTTACAGTGGACAAGGAAGGTAGCCCCGTCTTTACCATCAAACTCCTAGATGATGAGTACCTGCTTTTAGGTGACGATCGCATCGTGTCCAAGGATAGCCGGCAGGTCGGTGCCTTTAAATCTAGTCAGATTCAAGGCGAAGCTAAATTCCGCATCTGGCCAATCCTACCTTTCAAGACTTACTAATACTTAAGAGTATACTCCATCCAAACTCAGTTGACTACTCAGCTGGGTTTGCTTTTTAAAGAGCATATAGAAACAATGACAGAATTTTATTTTTCAGGCACTATTGAGCGCATCATTTTTGAAAATCCCAGCAATTTCTTTCGAATCCTCCTCTTGGATATCCAAGACACAGATTGTGAAGATTTTGATGATTTTGAGATTATCGTGACCGGAACCATGGCCGATATTATCGAAGGCGAGGATTATACATTTTGGGGCAACCTAGTCCAACATCCAAAGTACGGACAGCAACTAAAAATTTCCCGCTACGAGAGGGCAAAACCGACTAGCAAGGGGCTGGTTAAATATTTTTCCAGTGATCACTTTAAAGGTATCGGGGTCAAGATAGCCCAAAAAATTGTGGATCTTTATGGGGACGAAACCATTGATAAGATTTTAGCTGAGCCAGAAAAACTCAAAGAAATCACTGGCCTTTCCGCCAAAAATCGAGAAGCTTTTGTGGCCAAATTGCAACTCAACTATGGAACAGAGCTGGTCTTAGCTAAGCTGGCCGCCTACGGCATTCCTAACAAACTAGCCTTTCAGATTCAGGAAACCTACAAGGAGGAAACGCTGGAAATCGTCGAGCACTATCCCTACCGACTGGTTGAAGATATCCAAGGTATCGGTTTTAAAATCGCTGACCAGCTGGCCCAGCAGTTGGGAATTGAAAGTGATGCTCCTGAGCGTTTTCGGGCTGGCTTGATTCATACCCTCCTGACCCAATGTATGGAAACTGGAGATACCTATTTGGAAGCTAGAGACCTATTGGCTCGTACTATTGAGCTTTTGGAAAGTTCGCGCCAAGTAGAGCTAGACCCCAGTCTGGTAGCCGATGAATTGGCACACCTGATTGAAGAAGACAAAGTCCAAAATGTTGAGACCAAGATTTTTGAAAACAGCCTCTTCTTTGCCGAGGAAGGCATCCGCAGCAATCTGATCCGCCTCTTGGAAAAAGGCCATCAGGATCGCTTTGAAGAAGAGAAAATCCTCGATGCCATCAGCCAAGCTGAAGATGACCTAGGCATCCACTACGATCAGATTCAGAAGCAGGCCATTTTCGACGCTATCACACAAAAAGTCTTTATCCTGACGGGTGGACCAGGAACAGGAAAAACAACCGTCATCAATGGTATCATTTCCGTCTATAGCCAGCTTCGAGACTTGGATTTGAAAAAGAAGGCAGATTTGCCCATTCTCCTTGCTGCTCCAACTGGTCGAGCTGCTCGCCGTATGAACGAACTGACTGGCCTACCCAGCGCTACGATCCACCGACATCTCGGTATGACTGGTGATGATGATACCAGTCATTTGGATGATTATCTGGATGCTGACTTTATCATCGTGGACGAGTTCTCCATGGTAGACACTTGGCTGGCCAATCAGCTCCTCAGTAATATCTCCTCCAATACCAAACTGCTTTTGGTGGGCGATGCAGAGCAGTTACCCTCTGTCAGTCCTGGGCAGGTATTGGCTGACCTATTGCAAATACCTAGTATCCCCCAAACCAAGCTGGAAAAAATTTACCGTCAGAGCCAAGATTCGACCATTGTCACTCTGGCCAGCCAGATCCAAAAGGGATTGTTGCCAGAAGATTTTACTGAGAAAAAAGCGGATCGTTCTTATTTTGAAGCTCGAAATGAACACATCCCGCCCATGATTGAACGAATTGCCAGCGCAGCTATTCGCAGTGGCATTCCTGCTCAAGATGTGCAAGTGCTGGCTCCCATGTACCGTGGACAGGCCGGCATTGACCAGATTAATAGCCTCATGCAAAATCTCATCAATACTGTGGAAAAAGACCAGCTGACCTTTGAGGCATCCGACTGCCAATATCGACAGGGAGATCGGGTCATCCACCTCGTCAATGACGCTGAGAGTAATGTCTTTAACGGTGACTTGGGCTATATCACCGACCTGCTGCCGGCTAAGTACACCGAATCCAAGCAGGACGAATTAACCATCAACTTTGACGGCAATGAAATTAGCTACCAGCGCAGCGAATGGTACAAAATTCGCCTAGCCTATGCCATGAGCATCCACAAGTCTCAAGGTAGCGAGTTTCCCGTAGTTATCCTTCCCATTACCCGAAGCAGCCACCGCATGCTCCAGCGAAATCTGGTCTACACTGCTATTACCCGAGCCAAGAGCAAACTGATCCTACTTGGGGAAAAGTCAGCCTTTGACTACGCCGTAAAAAATACCGGTACAGCCCGCAAAACCTATCTGATTGAACGTTTTGGAGATGTAGAATCCCCTCAAAAACTTATCCACAATCCTGTGGATAATAACGAACCACCTATGGAAAATTATATCCTAACAGAAGAAAACTTCCAGAAAATTGATCCTATGATTGGTATAACAGAAGAAGATATTCACAATATTTTTGGAGCATAAACACAAAAAGGAGTTGAGAATAAATCTCAACTCCTTTTTACTTTACGCAACCAACAATAGATCTAGCAGCCCCTCTTTAAATAAGTCAGAGTCTGCTCCATCAGCTCGTCACTAAGGATATCAATGCCAATGGATTCCAGCATAAAGCGGATAAAGCGGAGACGTTCAGCCTGCTTTTCAAAACTTTTCTCTGAGAATTGGCCCACTAACCAAAAATTAAGCAAGAGAAGGAAAACTTCAGCTCCTTCATCTGGAAACTGAGTCTGAAAGGAGCCATCCGCCATCCCCTTCTTGATAATCGAAGCAATAATAGGGGCGCTGATTTTCAGATTATCCTGCAAGATAGCCAGTCCAAAACCCGCATCCTTATCGTACTCATCCATAACCGAATCCATGGAATGAATGGTCTGGCTCTCCAGATTGGCCTTAACGAGCGCCTGTAACTGTTCCTTTCCGCTCAGCTGCTCGGTCGCTTGCAAAGTCCTGGCGATTTCTTCCACCATCAGTTCCTTCAGATGCTGCATCACCTTTAGGATAATCTCATCCTTTGACTGAAAATGATGATAAATAGCTCCTTTTGAAATACCTGCTGTCCGTGCGATATCCTGCATGCTGGTTTTTTCATAGCCTTTTTGAACGAAAAGTTGAGAAGCTGTTGCCAAAATTTTTTCGATCATTGCCTGAGATTTATCTGCCCTCGCTGCCATTCTTCTTCCCTTCATTTCTAGTCTAGCCCTATTCTATCAAAAAATCTGGGAAATACAAAAAAACTACATACTCACAACTATATTTCACTTCTGGTGCTATCCCGTCCTACCTCCTTTTGATGGACTTGATACCAAAGACAGATACTATAGAAAACCAGTAAACATTAACCAAGGCTATTTATCAAACCATGAAAGAGAATGCTGTAAGGGATAGACTGGCTTTTTTGTAAGAAGTAATCAGGCAAATGGCAACAAAGACAAAAAATGAACTGCCAAACTGCCGGGACTATACTCAGTAGCTAGTAGAAAAAGCCGTATCTTTTATTTCCAAACTGTTCTAGATATCCCAATTTATCTAGGCTTTCTATCTACTACTTCTTCCTTTCCTGATTTTGCAATCGCCGGATATGGCAAAGATTGAAGGCAATGCTCAGACCTCCTACTGCCATAATACCCAGTCCTCGCCAAGGGCTAAAGACAGAGGTCAACAGACCACCAGCAAGGGTGACATAACCAGCTTTGACTCCCCACTTAGAATAGCGGATGCCATTCTCACCCCGTGTCATCTTTTCCAACTGCACTTTACGTTTCTCTGCCTGCTGCTGCAAAAACTCTTTTTGCCCTTTACGCTGCCGATCCAGCTCCTGATTCAACTTGAGGATATGCTCACTTGTTTTTTCTACTACAGATTTCTTCATTCCTGCTCCTTTCTTTTTTTAAAAAACCGACCAGATGGTTTTTATTATGCAATCTCAGTATAACAGACACTGAAAGTCATGTCCAGTATTTTTCAAAAAAGTTTTTTTATAATCAATTAATCAATGAAATCATCAGAAAACTCTGAAGCTAGTTACAAGAAACTTTACCATACTAAAAACTATATATAAAAAAGCCCAGTAAAAACCAAGCCTTTATCTTTTTATCCAAACCCCGTTACTGTCAGTCCTAATAAGCGAACGCCTCGCGGCTGCTCTTCCAGGCTATCATAGATTTCATGACTAACCCGCTCAATTACTTCGACTTCCTTCGTTTCTTGCTCCAAGGTCCTCCTTTTGGTTAGGGTTGAAAAGTCAGCATAGCGGATTTTGAGGACAACCGTCTTGCCAGCTTTCTGGTGTTTCTCTAAGCTGAGAGCGACCTTAGCTGCCAAGCGAGATAGTTCTTTTTTTATATCCTCCTCGCCATGGAGCAATTTGGCATAGGTTCGCTCCTTACCGATAGACTTACGGATACGATTGGACTTGACGGGACTATTGCTGATGCCACGCGCTTTCCGGTAGAGATCGAAACCAAAGCGACCAAACTTATCAATCAAGGTCATTTCCGGTATCTTGAGCAGATCTGCACCAGTATAAACTCCCATTTCATGCAGTTTTTCAACGCTCTTCTTACCAACTCCATGAAACTTGGCAATGTCCATAGGCGCCAGAAAGGCCTCAGCCTCTTCGGGTAGAATAACAGTCAGACCATGAGGCTTCTCATAGTCACTGGCAATCTTGGCCAGAAACTTATTATAAGAAACGCCTGCCGAAGCCGTCAGTTGCAGCTCATTCCAGATATCGTGCTGAATCAGCTTGGCTATTTTGACTGCGGATTTAATCCCAAGCTTGTTTTCCGTTACATCCAGATAAGCCTCGTCGATACTCATTGGCTCAATCAAGTCCGTATAGCGTTTGAAAATCTCTCGGATCTGCAAGCCGACTGCTTGATATTTTTCGTAATTCCCCGATATAAAAATCCCCTGAGGGCAACGCTCATAAGCTTCCTTGGAGCTCATAGCCGAATGAACTCCGAACTTTCTGGCCTCATAATTGCAGGTGGAGACGACACCACGACCGCCAGTCAAGCGTGGGTCGCTGCCGATGATGACTGGATGCCCCTTTAACTTAGGATTATCCCGCTCTTCCACCGAAGCAAAAAAAGCATCCATATCAATGTGGATAATCTTCCGAGATGTATCGTTAATCAGTGGAAAAATCAGCATGCCCTCCTCCTTTCTCCTGCCATCAATCTCAGCTTACAGGATTTCACAAAGTCGGTCCTTTTTGCTCAAATAAATCTGAAACAGTTTTTCATTCTTGTAAAAAGTATTTTAAACGTGAGATTCTTCGTCAGTAATTTTTGTATGACATTTTAATTACTTTTATTATAACTTTTTTACCCATTTTTCCAAAATATTTGAAAAGAGTTATGTTTTTCAAATCTATAGTACACATCCGCGACTTTTTACTTTCTGTATTATAAAAGAAAGTCTTTCTTTCTGCCGAAAATGGTTTGTGAAACCGATTACCGTATGATATACTTTACTTATAAATGTAACAGTTTATGTTGCTAGAATAAAGAGGAAAATCAAATGGTTGTAAAAACAGTTGTTGAAGCTCAAGATATTTTTGACAAAGCTTGGGAAGGCTTCAAAGGTGAAGACTGGAAAGAGAAAGCAAGTGTTTCTCGCTTCGTTCAAGCTAACTACACACCTTATGATGGAGATGAAAGCTTCTTGGCAGGTCCTACTGAGCGCTCACTCCACATCAAGAAAATCGTAGAAGAAACAAAAGCTCACTACGAAGAAACTCGTTTCCCAATGGACACTCGTCCAACATCTATTGCAGATATCCCTGCTGGTTATATCGACAGAGATAACGAACTAATTTACGGTATTCAAAACGATGAACTCTTCAAATTGAACTTCATGCCAAAAGGTGGTATCCGTATGGCTGAAACTACTTTGAAAGAAAATGGATACGAACCAGATCCAGCTGTTCACGAAATCTTCACTAAATACGTAACAACAGTTAACGACGGTATCTTCCGTGCTTACACTTCAAACATTCGTCGCGCTCGTCACGCTCACACTGTAACTGGTCTTCCAGATGCATACTCACGCGGACGTATCATCGGTGTTTACGCACGTCTTGCTCTTTACGGTGCAGACTACTTGATGCAAGAAAAAGTAAACGACTGGAATGCAATCGAAGAAATCGATGAAGAAACAATCCGTCTTCGTGAAGAAATCAACCTTCAATACCAAGCATTGCAACAAGTTGTTCGCTTGGGTGACCTTTACGGAGTTGATGTTCGCAAACCAGCGATGAACGTTAAAGAAGCTATCCAATGGGTTAACATCGCCTTCATGGCTGTCTGCCGTGTTATCAACGGTGCTGCAACATCTCTAGGACGTGTGCCAATCGTACTCGACATCTTTGCAGAACGTGACCTTGCTCGTGGTACATTTACTGAGTCAGAAATCCAAGAATTCGTTGACGATTTCGTTATGAAACTTCGTACAGTGAAATTCGCTCGTACAAAAGCTTATGACCAATTGTACTCTGGTGACCCAACCTTCATCACAACTTCTATGGCAGGTATGGGTAACGACGGTCGTCACCGTGTTACGAAGATGGACTACCGTTTCTTGAACACACTTGACAACATCGGTAACTCTCCAGAGCCAAACTTGACAGTCCTTTGGACTGACAAATTGCCATACTCATTCCGTCGCTACTGTATGCACATGAGCCACAAGCACTCTTCTATCCAATACGAAGGTGTAACAACAATGGCTAAAGACGGATACGGAG
>CAURCE010000023.1:0-24066 GCA_963523365.1 uncultured Streptococcus sp. | reverse complement strand
AATTATATTAAACAGTATACAAATAGTAATGGAGAAAATTTTTATTTTGCAATAGCCGTTTCAGAATAATAAGGAAGTTATAGAAGTGTTTACTACACAGATTAAGGAAAATGGGAAAATGAGAGTGCGTATTGACCCACCTGATAATGTTGGTACAGATTATACTCATATGCACATTTATGATAAAAATGGGAAACCGTTAGATATTCATGGGAATAATGTTGATGTAAAAAGCCCTGCGGGACATATTCCTTGGGATAAATGGTAAGGAGAGAGTTATGTTACTATTTAATTTAATAACTAAACAAAAAGAGATTGCAGCAATAGATTATTGGGAAATGGGAATACTAGATTTAAAGATATCCTATTTTGGAGATGAGGTTTCTTTGTGCATAGAAGATTATCATAACAAAGAAAAATACTGGGAAATTAAGTTTTTAGTATGCGCAAAAGTAGAGTATAGCAATGATGCTTTAGATATTCAGTGGAGAAAAGATCAACCCGTTAAAAACATGACTAGAGGAGAATTACATCATCATGGTCAAGAAATTTCTTTACAAATTTATGAGGAGAATCCTGATTTTGTGAAGTGTATATTTGATATTGGTTTGTTGCAAATGACAATTGTTTGTCGTGATATTCAGATAGAACATCTTGATTTAAAGGATGCACATTTCTTCTGGCAGGATAATGATGTTTTATAGATAAACTGTTCTAAGAGTCAAAGAAAGAGAAGCTAGTTTGTACTACACAACTAAGCATTGAGAACAATTTATAAGGGTGAAATAAGGTGAATGTATATAAACGAATAACAAAATTAGAGAAAATATATTTAATGTTCAAATTCTCTGGTTATTTTTATCTACATATTGATGGAAAAACAGTACAGAGTGAAAAAGATGCTGTACAGATATTAGCGGAAGGTTTTAATATTGATGATCTTCAAGATGGTAATTGGGATGCACTAGCTGATCGTCTTGAGCGTCCTGACTGTATAGTCCCAGATAGCATTAATATTTTTATAAATAATGCAAAATATCTTTTTATCAATGATGAAGTTTCTAAAAATGTTTTTTTAGAGATTTTATCTGACATTGTTTTGTGGTGGGATGAAGGTGTTGAGAGATACATAGTTGGTGGTAGAAGAAAAAAATTTAATGTTTATGTCATTGAATAATGCCACTTCATCGAAGTTTGAACAAGTGCAAGTATATAAAGAGTCTGAGATGAAGTCATAGTAAGACACGGACTAATAGCCCAATCTTTAAATTATTTATATAGGAATGAGATTATGTTAGGTATTGAACTGAGAATAGCTATAAATGAGTTAGTTGTGATAGATAGATTATTGAAATTATTGGATACTAGTCATCAAATAGACCATTCTCACTTTTTCTATAGGAATGTAGACATGGACTATTCAGAGACTATAAATTGGAAGGAATATTTCTCCACTCCCGCAACGGGATATCTGCATTTGAAACGAATATTTTTGGGAGAATATATTGAAGATGCTATCATTATCATTTCAGGAAATGAAGATAAGGTTGACTTCATTATTGAGTTTCAAGCTGAGTCTCTAACGAATAAGGAAATAAAAAATATAAAGAATTTTATACTAGAGTCTGATATGAGTATTTCAGATAAAGATATCGAGGTTTTTTATGAGGAATATTGAAGGTGTAGAAAGCATAATAACGTCTACCTAAGATTTTCTAAATAGAGTATTGAAAATAGATATGAAGCAAAATGATTTGAAAATGAAAATAGCTAAGATTAAAAAGCTATTGCTTGAGAATAATATCCAGATAGAGCAAGGCTTAAGCGATGACGAAGTAAGAAAAATTGAGAAAATATATAATGTAAAATTTCCCCAGCAGTGGTTGGAATTTTATCAAAATATACTGCCTGTTTCAGAACGTTTTTATAACTGGAGAGATTTTTCAGTTGAAAACATAGCAGCTATAAAAGAAAGATTAGCGAGTCCTTATAATGGAATTTTGGAAAATATCGATGAAATAGTTTGGGAGATTTCCTGGGGACTAGAGCCTGATAGAGTAGAAGATAAAAATAAGAAAATAAGAAAAATGCTAGAATCAGCTCCACCTCTAATTCCTTTATACGGGCATCGTTTTCTCCCGATATTTGAAAACAAGGAAATGCCCATTTTATCTGTTGTAGATTTAGATATTATCTATTATGGATTGGATTTGTATGATTATTTTGAGGTTGAATTCGGACATAAGCGACTTGTATCTGACTCAAAAAAATATAAAGAAGTTCCTTTCTGGACAAGTAATTTTTATTGAGCAAGTTTGTTAGGATGGGTTCTAAAATTAAAAAGGTGATTTTAGTCCCTTAATAATTGTTAGAGCTAACGAAGAGGATTATTGATATATGTTAGGTATGTAAGATGGAAAAATGCTTTACTCGAATTATTGGAAAGGTTTAGACTAATGTTTTATCAATTAAAATATGATATGGATCTTGTAGATAAGGTTATTGAAAAAAAGAAATGCTATATTTATGGGGATGGTAATAATATCAATGACATCGAATATGAAAATTATCCTAAAGGTAGATTTCATACAATAATATATTCTGAAAAGAAAGTAGAGTCGTGGCCAAATGTAGAATTCTATTATAATTCATTGGAGATGACAGAGGAAAGTGATTACTTAGGTAATATTGATTCATGGCCTATATTTAGAAAGAATGTAGTAAAAATACTAAAAAAAGAATACCCCAATTTAGAATTTTATCCTGTAAAATTAATTGATGTAGCTACTGGAAGCATCAATACAAATTATTTTGTTTTACATGTTCTCTGTGTAATTGATGCATTTGATATGAAAAATAGTAAATACCGTTATAATGAGAAATACGATGTTTATTTTTTCGAACCCAAAGGAGAAAGAATAGACTCCTTAAAGTGTCAAGGAGTAGATGTTTTTCGCGCTTCGAAAAACTTTACTGTGATATATGTATCAGAGAAATTTCGTCAAATGGTTATGAAACATAAGTGGACTGGTTTTGCATTCTATAGAGTTGCTGAAGATAATGAGGAACAAGAATATATAGAAAAACATGGTATATATGAATAATAGTCAGTTAGGTTCCTACTCCAAAAATGAAGAAGTCCATTGACAGAAAGGAGACCTGCACCCTAAAAGTTAGAATAAAAAATCTAGCTTTCAGGGTGTTTTTATGAAATTTTGAAGTATTACTCTACTCTTTATAATTATCAAAAAATCACATTTACAGAATACATTGGAACATGTCTGTGATCCCAACAAGAGTTCAGCAAAGAAGCTAGTGAGCAGTTGGCTAAGCATAGTGATGAAGTAGCTAAGGGTGCGAAAGAAGCTGCAGAACAAGCTGGCAAGAAAGTTGGCAAGGAGTTCAGCAAGGAAGCTAGTGAACAACTATCTAAGCATGGCGATGATGTGGCAGATGCGGTCAAGGCGGTGGATAAGACCACGGATACGGCAAAAGATGTAGCTAGAAGTGATGATGTTATTTCTAAAAATATACAAGCTTCTGAATTAACTATGACGGAAACAGTCAAAAATCATGCAAATGATGTTATTAAACGTGGCAAATACATAGGTGATAAAGCTAGGCCATTCGTTGATAATGCTGGGACAGATTTAATTATTCAAGAAATTATCGATGGTGGAATCCCTGTAAAAGATAAGTACTTACCAAATGGTTTGCGTTGGGAAGTGGAGGGTACATTTAATGGAAGAAGCAGTGGTATATGGGAATTAGTTGTTGATTTAGATACAAACCAAGTTGTACACTTTAACTTTACTAATAGGTAGGAAAATATGTTTAAAATAATAAAAAAAGAGTATACTCAGCAAGAGGAGTTAATATATAAAATAGATACAAAGGAATTAATAGCTGCTCCAACAATAAATAGCGATATTACTTTTAATTTTATATATTTATTTTTAGGTTTTAATTCAGAAAATATGGGGTCCACTCAATTTTGGGGTTATCATAACGACTTTTCTTGGATAAAAAGAAGTTTGGTTCCTCCTAAATCTGATAAAGGTGTAATTGTTGTTACAGATAATGATATTAATGGGGGGGATAGTTTTCGAATTGACTATGCTCAAAATTGGGAAACATATTATGATGAGCAATCAGGTTGGCTTAAAATTGGTTCTGAAATTTTGAGTGAAGATCTTAGCTATGTTGAATTTTTCAGAAATACTATTGCTGGTATTGATAGGTGTGGCAATATTCAAGAATTTTGGCTTAAACCTAAATTTAAATGATATTAAACTAATTAGTCTTTCCAAGAATATGGATTTTCCTGATACGAATAATTGGTCTTCAATTACAGATTAGTTGATAGATATGAAATATCAGATTAAATTTCCTATTATTGGTTTGGCTGTTTGCCCTACTTTTACTGGCGATTGTAATCAATATCCAGCTGAATCAACCCGAACATATGAGCGCTGACTATGTTGGCCTTTGGAAGTCAAGATGGCATGAGGAAAATAAAGACTGGCTCTATCCTCTGAAAAATATTTGTCTTCTTATTCTGGCAGTTCTAGCTGGTTCTGGTCTCATGATTGCATTTTCCAAGAGTGAAAGATGGAAATAAGCTTTTGAAAATATGGCATCCAGCCCGATGTCTTAACAGACCAGCCTTTAGAAGAGGCGGAGTCTTGGTTGAAGGAATAGATGGTAGAATAGTTTATTGAAAGCAGTCAAAAAGACTGCTTTTCTGCTATAATAAAGAGTAGAACGAGGTGACAGATGATTCGTAAAGTAAAACTAAGTGACGCCGCAGCCATTCAGCAGCTCAATGCTGAGTGCTTGGGTTATGATTTCGATAGGGACGCTACGGAGGCTCAACTGAAGAGGCTGCTAGAGAATGACCAGCATTTGATTTTGGTTGCTGAAGAAGACGGTCAGGTCATAGGCTACGCTCATGCGGCTAGCTACGACTGTCTCTATTTCCCATCCTTGCTCAATCTCTTGGCCTTGGCCGTCGCTCAGGATTTTCAAGGGCAGGGATATGGTAACGCACTGATGCAAGCTTTGCGTGAGGAGGCAAAAGCCGTAGGCTACACAGGAATTCGAATTAATTCAGGCATTTCCCGCTCCGCAGCCCATGAATTTTATCGCAGCCTTGGCTGCAGTGAAAAAGCAGACCAGAAACGCTTTTATTGGGAATTTTAGAGAAAAGAGGAGAAGATGAAAATCGAACAATTAACTCAGCAGCATGCTTTAGAAATTGCCAATGATTGGCATTACGAGGCGCCATATGACTTTTATGATATGAAAAATGACCTGGAAGATTATGAAGAACTGGTTTCTCCAGAAGCGCGTGGGGACCGTTATTATCAAGTACTGAGTGAAGGGGAACTCTATGGATTTTTCTGCTTGGAGCAGAAAGGAGAGCGAAGTTTGGAGCTTGGTTTGGGGATGAAGCCGGAGCACTGTGGAAAAGGTCAAGGTGATTCATTTCTGCAGGAAATTCTGGACTTTATCATGAAAAAATTTGCGCCCCAAGTCATAAGGCTATCCGTAGCTGACTTCAATCACCGAGCCCAGCAGCTGTATCTCAACATGGGCTTTGAAGTGGTGAGGCGCATTCCGCGGGAAAGCAATGGCGATATTCATCTCTTTGTGGAGATGGAGAAGAAGCTTTAACTTACCTATGACTGCTAACAGCAAATTCGTAAATGAATACCAATAAACAAAAGGAGAAAACCATGACATTTGAAGAAATTTTACCAGGCCTTAAGGCCAAGAAAAAATATGTTCGTACAGGCTGGGGCGGGGCGGAAAACTACGTCCAGCTCTTTGACACGATTGAGCAGAATGGGGTGGCTCTCGAAGTGACACCGTATTTCCTCATCAATGTTTCAGGCGAAGGGGAGGGCTTCTCTATGTGGAGTCCGACTCCTTGTGATGTGCTCGCGACAGATTGGGTAGAAGTGGATGACTAAGACAGTACTGGTGACGGGAGCCAGCTCGGGCATCGGCCGAGCTCAGGCTCTGACCTTTTTGGAAAATGGCTACCGCGTTTATGGGGTAGATAAGGGTGAAAATCCGGGGTTTCTAAATGAATTACGTTTTTTTAAAATGGATTTGACAGAGGATTTGACACCGCTCTTCACTAGCTTGCCTGAGGTGGACATTCTCTGTAATACAGCCGGTATTTTGGACGATTATCGTCCCTTGCACGAGACCAGAGACGAGGACTGGGAGCAGATTTTCGCACTAAATCTGACCGCCACCATGAAAATCACCCGCTTTTACCTGCAGAAAATGCTGGAGAAAAAGTCCGGTGTCATCATTAATATGTGCTCGATTGCTAGCTTTCTGGCTGGCGGTGGCGGTGCTGCCTATACAGCCTCTAAGCATGCTCTGGCTGGTCTGACCAAGCAGATAGCCCTGGACTATGCGGATCAAAATATCCAAGTCTTTGGCCTAGCACCAGGCGCTGTCAAGACAGCCATGACTGCCGCAGATTTTGAGCTAGGCGGACTGGCAGACTGGGTTGCTGAGGAAACGCCGATCAAGCGCTGGCTGGATCCCCAGGAAGTGGCAGACGTCAGCCTCTTTCTAGCCAGTGGTAAGGCAGCTGCTATGCAGGGTGAGATTATCAAAATAGATGGCGGCTGGAGTTTGAAATAGGGGATTTACTGAGTTTAGGGACATCATCCGTGGCCAAATCTACTACAAGAGAGAAAACGATTTTAAGAGCATAGGATGAAGATGAACAGGTCTTAGCATAAAAATAAATATTTTTTCTAACTTTTATAGATAAAAATAAAAGAATTTCTAGCAGAATTGTCTGAATTGTGATACAATAAAGCGATTTGTGAAAGGAAATGATCAAATGAGTGAAAATGAATTGAAAAATAATGAAAAAACAGAAAAGAATGGGATGGAACGCGGCTTACAAAATCGGCATGTTCAGATTATAGCCATTGCTGGAACCATCGGCACGGGTCTTTTCTTGGGGGCGGGGCGCTCGATTAGTCTGACTGGTCCGTCTATCATCTTGATTTACATGCTGACGGGCCTTTTCATGTATCTGATGATGCGGGCGATTGGGGAAATGCTCTATTATGACCCTGACCAGCATACCTTTATCAACTTTATTACCAAATATTTGGGAACTGGCTGGGGATATTTTTCCGGCTGGTCCTACTGGATTTCTCTGATTTTTATCGGAATGGCTGAGATTACGGCTGTTGCCCAGTATGTGCAGTACTGGTTTCCTGACTGGCCAGCTTGGCTGATTCAGCTCGTCTTTCTAGCCCTTCTTAGCTTGGTCAATCTGATAGCGGTTCGAGTTTTCGGCGAGGTCGAATTTTGGTTTGCGATGATAAAGATTGTAGCCATCATTGCTTTGATTGCAACGGCTGTCTTTATGATATTGACAGGCTTTGAAACGCCTCACGGAGTAGCCAGTCTGGGAAATATTGGTCGCGGTTTTCAGCTTTTCCCTAACGGCTTTGTAAGTTTTATCATGGCTTTCCAGATGGTCTTCTTTGCCTATCAGGCCATTGAATTTATCGGGATTACTACTTCTGAAACGGCTAATCCACGGGCGGTCTTACCAAAGGCCATCAAAGAAATTCCTTTGCGGATTGTCTTGTTTTACGGGGGTTCTCTCCTTGCCATTATGGCTATCATTCCATGGGAAAAACTGGCAACGGCTGACTCTCCATTTGTTATTGTTTTTCAGTTAGCTGGTCTCAAATGGGCGGCGGCCTTGATTAACTTCGTGGTTCTGACCTCAGCGGCCTCCGCACTGAACTCGACCCTTTACTCAACAGGTCGCCATTTGTATCAGATTGCCCACGATACGCCCAATCCTTTTCTTGAGAAAATAGGAGCTGGGAAGCTGTCTCGGCAAAACGTTCCGCAGAATGCGATTTTGACTTCGGCGGCTGTCATTGCCTTTGCAGCTTTTATCAAGATTCTGCCGGGAGTATCGGACTCCTTTGCTCTGATTACGGCTTCCTCATCTGGTGTTTACATCGCTATCTATGGTCTGACTATGCTGGCCCACCTCAAATATCGTAAGTCACCAGATTTTATGGCAGATGGTTACCTTATGCCAGCTTACAAGTTTCTCAATCCTTTGACCATGCTCTTCTTTGCCTTTGTCTTTGTCACTCTTTTCTTACAAGAGTCAACGGTAGTGGGAGCAATCGGATCAGCTGTCTGGATCATCGTTTTTGGTCTTTACAGCCAGTTCAAATTCCGAAAATAAACAAAGCTTTTTAGGAAGAAGCGTATTTTCTCTCAGTCTAAGAGGCTGAGAGATTTTCTTTTTCTTGTCTCATTGGCTATTTGGGGTATAGGTATTTGGTCGAGAAAATGATATAATGAAGAAAGAAATAATGTAAAACGAGGCTGAAATGTTAAATATTCAAGAAATTAAGAAGAATGCTGGCGGCTTGCAGTTTGATCAAGACTTTGATTTGGCGCAAGAGCTAAAAGAACGTAATCGTGAAGTGTTAGATATCCAGAAGATCGTGGCTAGAGGTCAGGCTCAGTATGAAAATGGGCTTTATTTTTTGGATTACACCTTGACCTACCAGATTACCCTGGCTTCTAGTCGCAGTATGGCTCCAGTTGATAGGGAGGAAGCCTACACAGTTCATGAAGTCTTTGCTTCTCTCGAAGATGGATCTGTGCAAAAAGATTTGCTGGAAGATGATTTGGTTCTACCATTCGAGGGAGATACGATCGATTTGGCAGCAAGTGTGGCGGACAATATTTTACTTCATATTCCGTTGAAAGTTTTGACTCCTGAAGAGGAAGCTGGTGCGAGTATGCCTACGGGAAATGACTGGCAGGTGCTGACGGAGGAAGACTATCAAAAGCAGCAAATGGAGAAGAAAGAAGCCAATAGTCCTTTCGCTAGTCTTCAAGGCTTATTTGATGAATAAAAGCGTCTAAAATCTAGCAGAATTCTGGAGGATTCTCAAGGAAATCTCTTTGAATCTTCTTGAAATATGAGCGTAATTTTGTTACACTAGATAGAAAGACTGTGAAGGAGATATGATGACAGAACGAGGCTTGTTAATTGTCTTTTCTGGCCCCTCAGGCGTTGGAAAAGGAACAGTAAGACGGGAAATTTTTGAGAGTACGGACAATCAGTTTCAGTATTCTGTATCTATGACGACTCGTCCGCAGCGTCCTGGAGAAGTTGATGGTGTTGATTATTTCTTTCGCACTCGTGAAGAGTTTGAGGAGTTGATCCGTCAAGGGCAGATGCTCGAGTATGCAGAGTATGTCGGTAATTATTACGGGACTCCACTCACTTATGTCAATGAGACCTTGGATAAGGGTATAGATGTTTTCTTGGAAATCGAAGTTCAAGGAGCACTCCAAGTCAAGAAAAAAGTGCCCGATGCTGTGTTTATCTTTCTGACTCCGCCAGACTTGGAAGAGCTGAAAGACCGTTTGGTTGGTCGTGGTACAGACAGCGCAGATGTTATTGCTCAGCGGATTGAGAAAGCAAAAGAAGAAATTGCCTTGATGCGAGAGTATGACTACGCTATTGTCAATGACCAAGTGCCTTTGGCAGCTGAACGTGTGAAACGTGTGATTGAAGCCGAGCATTTTCGTGTGGACCGTGTCATCGGTCACTACCAAGACATGCTTCCTAAGGATGAAGCAGTCGTCCGTTAATAAAGTTAGAAATTAGGTAAATAGTTATGATGTTAAAACCGTCTATTGATACCTTGTTGGACAAGGTACCGTCAAAATATTCTTTGGTTATCTTAGAAGCTAAGCGTGCCCATGAGCTAGAAGCTGGTGCTAAGCCAACTCAGGACTTCAAGTCAGTGAAATCAACGCTACGCGCTTTGGAAGAAATTGAATCTGGTAATGTCGTGATTCACCCAGATCCAGAAGGAAAACGCGAAGCAGTTCGCCGACGTGCGGAAGAAGAACGCCTGCGCAAAGAAGAAGAAGAGCGCAAGATCAAAGAACAAATTGCCAAAGAAAAAGAAGAGGGTGAGAAAATTTAAGGTTGGGGCTACTCAATCTTATTTTTCGTTTAGGGAAAGCGAGGTGAGAGTGTGAAAGTTGCCAAGGTTATTGTCGATGTCCCTCTGATGCAGACGGATAAACCATACAGCTATGCGGTTCCAGAGGAGTTTTCTGGCATGCTGGAAGCTGGGATGCGGGTGCATGTGCCTTTTGGTAAGGGCGGTCGGTTGATTCAAGGGTTGATTGTTGACTTGATTGATGAGGAAGCTGAGGATTTGGCGGTGCATATCGGAGAATTGAAAGATATTGCAGAAGTTCTGGACTTTGGACCGGTTCTCAATGCGGAGCAGCTCTGGCTAGCTGACCAGCTGCGACAGTCTGTCTTTTCCTATAAAATTTCCATCCTGAAGGCTATGTTGCCGAGTCTTCTTAATTCTAGCTATGATAAGCTGCTTTATCCAACGGAGCAGCTTTCAGCTGAGGAGCGACAGGCCATTTTTGGTCAGGAAACTAGTCTTCGTTTTTCTGATTTGGACAAGAAAAGTCAGTCCAAGCTCATGCGGTTGACTCAGGCTGGTAAGATTCGCTTGGAATACCAAGCAACGGACCGTAAGCATATCAAGACAGAAACCTGGTATCAGGTGGACAGAGAGCAATTGGCTCAGTTTCTGCCTTCTGCCCGAGCGAAAAAGCAGCAGGAACTTCAGACTTATCTGCTGGAAAATCCGCAATCAGGTCTTCTCAAAGACCTACGCAAGCTCTTTTCGCCTGCAGTGGTCAACATTTTCTTAGAAAAGGAACTTCTTCATACAGAGGAGAGAGAGGTCAGCCGGTATGCGGCGCATTTCCAAAAGGAGCGACAGGATAAAAAGCTGGTTCTCAATGAGGAACAGGCAGTTGCTGTCGCTGCGATTTGTCAAAAAATCGGTAAAGAAAAGGCTCAACCCGTTTTGCTAGAAGGAGTGACAGGGAGTGGCAAGACCGAGGTTTATCTCAAGGTGATTGAGGAGGCTCTAGGTCAAGGAAAGACAGCAATTATGCTGGTACCTGAAATTTCCCTGACTCCTCAGGTGACCGACCGTTTTATCTCGCGCTTTGGCGACAAGGTGGCTATTTTGCATTCCGGTCTATCTGACGGTGAGAAGTACGATGAGTGGCGCAAGGTGGAGCGGGGAGAGGCCCAGGTCGTTGTTGGTGCTCGTTCGGCCATCTTTGCTCCACTAACAAATATCGGAGCCATCATCATTGACGAGGAGCATGAGTCTTCCTACAAGCAGGACTCCAATCCTCGCTACCATGCCAGAGATGTGGCTCTCTTGCGAGCTCAGTACAATCAAGCTGTCTTGGTGCTGGGTTCGGCGACTCCGAGTTTGGAAAGTAGGGCCAGAGCCAGCCGAGGCGTTTATGACTTTTTGCAGCTGACCAAGCGGGCCAATCCGCTGGCACAGATTCCCCAGGTTCAAGTGGTGGACTTCCGAGATTATATCGGGCAAAATGAAGCTAGTAATTTCACTCCAGTCCTGCTAGAAGCTATTCAGGGTCGTCTGAATAAGGGTGAGCAGACGGTTCTCATGCTCAACAGGCGAGGCTATTCTAGCTTTGTTATGTGTCGGGAATGCGGCACGGTGGACACCTGTCCCAACTGTGATATTTCTTTGACCCTACATATGGATACCAAGACCATGAATTGCCACTACTGCGGCTTCACCAAGGACATTCCGCAAACCTGCCCTAATTGTTCTAGTCGCAGCATTCGCTACTATGGTACGGGGACGCAGAAGGCCTATGATGAGCTGGCGACCCTCTTTCCAGAGGCTCGCATTCTGCGTATGGATGTGGATACGACCCGTAAAAAAGGGAGCCACGAAGAAATCCTAGAGGCCTTTGGTCAGGGGCAGGCAGATATTCTGCTGGGGACACAGATGATTGCCAAGGGACTGGATTTTCCTAATGTGACCTTGGTCGGTGTTCTCAATGCGGATACGGCATTGAATTTGCCAGATTTTCGCTCTTCTGAACGGACCTTCCAGCTACTGACTCAGGTAGCCGGTCGGGCAGGTCGGGCTGAAAAAGCAGGACAAGTCTTTATCCAGTCTTACAATCCTCATCACTATGCCATTGACTTTGCCAGAAAGCAGGACTATGAAGGCTTCTACGCCTATGAAATGGGAATTCGACGGCAGTTGGGCTATCCGCCGTATTACTATACAGTCGGGCTGACCCTATCACACAAGGATGAGGAAACGGTAGTCAAGAAATCTTATCAAGTCATGGATATTTTACGGAGTGGCCTGTCGGACAAGGTGCAAATTTTGGGTCCCACACCCAAGCCCATTGCTCGAACCCACAATCTCTACCACTATCAGATTTTACTGAAGTATCGCTTTGAGGATGATCTGCAAGCTACGCTCAATCGGGTCTTGGAACTAACGCAGCAAGCGGAAAACAAGGACCTGCGCCTCAGTATTGATAATGAACCCCAGAATTTTATCTGATGGCGAAAGTGAGCGAGAGCTATCAGCTTTGTTCGCTTTTTTGATATAATAGAAAGAAAAACAGTCGCAGGTGATGGGATCCTGCGACAGATTTGAGGAAATGACAGTGAAATTAATTTTTATGGGAACGCCTGACTTTTCAGCAACGGTCTTAAAAGGCCTGCTGGAAAGCGAACAATATGAAATTTTAGCGGTGGTCACTCAGCCAGACCGAGCGGTGGGCCGCAAAAAGGAAATCCGCATGACACCGGTCAAGGAAGTGGCTTTAGCTAACGGCTTGTCAGTTTACCAACCAGAAAAGTTAGCTAAAAGCGCGGATTTGGAAGAGATGATGAACTTGGGAGCTGACGGCATCGTGACAGCAGCCTTTGGTCAATTTTTGCCTAGCCGCTTGCTGGACAGCGTTAACTTCGCAGTGAATGTCCATGCCTCTCTCTTGCCCAAATACCGTGGCGGAGCGCCCATTCATTATGCCTTGATAAATGGTGACCAAGAAGCGGGTGTGACCATTATGGAGATGGTCAAGGAGATGGACGCTGGTGATATGATTGCCAGTCGAGCGACAGCCATTGAAGAGTCTGATAATGTTGGAACTCTCTTTGAAAAACTAGCAGTGATTGGTCGCGACCTTCTTTTAGAAGTTTTGCCAGCCTATGTAGCAGGAGAGATTCAAGCCCAGCCTCAGGATCCAGAGCTGGTGACTTTTTCACCGAATATCAGCCCGGAACAAGAGCGGATTGATTGGACAAAGACCAGTCGCCAGATTTTCAATCAGGTTCGGGGCATGAATCCTTGGCCGGTGGCCCATACCCTGCTAGCTGGCCAGCGCTTCAAGATTTACGAAGTTAGCCAAGCGGAAGGCAGTGGTCGTCCAGGTGAAATCCTTGCTATCAGCAAGAAAGAATTAGTGGTCGCAGCGGGGGAGGGAGCTATTTCTCTAAAGACGGTGCAGCCATTTGGCAAGCCTAAGATGGATATCAAGGACTTTCTTAACGGTCTGGGCCGGAACTTAGCGGTAGGTGATGAATTTGGAAAGTAAGCAAAAAAGAGCCCGAGAGCTTGCTCTGGAAATTCTAGAAGAAGTCTTTGAAGAGGGAGCTTATTCCAATATTGCCCTTAATAAGGCTCTGAAACAGAGTGCCCTCAGTTCAGCTGATAAAAGCTTGGTTACCGAGCTGGTTTATGGTACAGTTGCTCGGAAAATCACTCTGGAATGGCAACTGGCTCATTGGGTAGAAGACAGGGATAAACTAGATAACTGGCTCTATATTCTGCTTGAGCTCAGCCTCTATCAAATGCTCTATCTGGATAAAATCCCCCAGCATGCTGTTGTCAATGAAGCTGTTGAGATTGCAAAAGGCCGTAAGCGTGGCAGTGAAAAATATGTCAATGCAATCCTGCGGAAAATCGAGCGGGAAGGCGCAGCTGATCCGACTACCATCAACCGCAAGAACAAGCGCTACTCAGTCCAGTATTCTCTGCCGGTCTGGCTGGTCAAGGTGTTGATTGACGAATACGGGGAGGAACGCGCGGAAGCTATCTTTGCTAGTCTATTTGAGCGCAACAAGGCCAGCATCCGAGTGACGGATGTGACTCGAAAGGAAGAAATTAAAGCAGTTTTGGGGGCAGAAACTTCGCTCTTGGCTCCTTCAGCCTTGGTTAAGAAACAAGGGCATTTTGCTGGTCATGAGTTCTTTGAAAAAGGCTTGATTACTATTCAAGACGAGTCTAGCCAGTTGGTGGCTCCAACCCTGCAGATTGAAGGGCATGAGCAGATTTTGGATGCCTGCAGTGCGCCGGGTGGCAAGGCTGTGCATATGGCTTCCTATCTGACGAGTGGTCAGATTACAGCCTTGGATCTTTATGACCATAAGCTGGACTTGATTCGTCAAAATGCAGAACGTCTAGCCTTAGCAGATAAAATCACGACTAAAAAACTTGATGCGACCAAGGTATTTGAGACATTTGGACCAAATGCATTTGATAAAATCCTAGTAGACGCTCCCTGCTCTGGCATCGGCTTAATTCGCCGTAAACCAGACATTAAGTACAATAAAGAAAACGCTGATTTTGAAAATTTACAAAAAATTCAGCTGGATATATTAGACAGCGTTTGTCAAAGTCTACGTAAAGGTGGTATAATAACTTATAGCACTTGCACGATTGTGTCTCAAGAGAATTTTGAAGTAGTTAAGAAATTTCTAGAAAGACACCCAAATTTTGAGCAAGTTAGACTAGAACATGAAAGAGAAGATATCGTGAAAGACGGCTGTATCTTGATTACGCCGGAATTATACGGAAGCGATGGATTTTTTATCAGTCAATTTAGGAAGATATCGGACTAAGAGGAGGAAACTGACAGTATGGAAATTTCAATATTAACAGATGTTGGTCAAAAGCGGACAAATAATCAGGATTATGCCAATCTTTTTGTAAATCGGGCTGGCAAGACCATGATTATCTTGGCTGATGGTATGGGTGGTCACAGAGCTGGTAACATTGCCAGCGAAATGGCAGTAACAGACCTGGGTGCCGCATGGGTTGATACTCAGATTGACTCAGTGAACCAAGTCCGTGAATGGTTTGCAGAGCATTTGGAACAAGAAAATCAGCGTATCCACCAATTTGGTCAGGACGAAGAATACAAGGGTATGGGCACGACGCTAGAAGCCTTGGCCATTATTGATAATCAAGCTATCTATGCTCATATTGGTGATTCTCGCATTGGCTTGATTCGCGGTGAGGAATATAGCCAATTAACCAGTGACCATTCACTTGTTAATGCTTTGCTCAAGGCTGGACAGATTACACAAGAAGAGGCGGAACGCCATCCGCAGAAGAATATTATCACTCAGTCTATCGGTCAAAAAGATGAAGTGCAGCCTGATTATGGCATGATCACATTAGAAGCTGGTGATTACCTTCTGCTCAACAGTGACGGTCTGACTAATATGATTTCAGACAGCGAAATTTATGATATTGTCACCAGCGATATCAGCTTATCTGAAAAAACTGAAACCTTAATTCGCTTTGCCAACAATGCTGGAGGACTGGATAATATCACAGTTGCTCTGGTTCGTTTTGACAAGGAGGAACAGGAATGATTCAAATCGGCAAGATCTTTGCCGGGCGATATAAAATCATCAAACAGATTGGCCGTGGAGGCATGGCAGATGTCTATCTGGCGCGAGATCTGATACTTGATGGTGAGGAGGTTGCTGTAAAGGTTCTTAGAACCAATTATCAGACAGATCCTATTGCAGTTGCCCGCTTCCAAAGAGAAGCCAGAGCAATGGCGGACTTGGATCATCCTTACATTGTCCGGATTTCCGATATTGGAGAAGAAGATGGTCAGCAATATCTGGCCATGGAATATGTGTCTGGGCTTGACCTTAAGCGCTATATCAAAGAAAATTCTCCACTTTCAAACGAAGAAGCAGTTAGAATCATGGGGCAAATCCTACTGGCTATGCGCCTGGCGCATACACGTGGAATTGTCCACCGTGATCTAAAACCACAAAATGTCCTCTTGACACCAGATGGCGATGCTAAGGTAACAGATTTTGGGATTGCCGTGGCTTTCGCAGAGACCAGCCTGACTCAGACCAATTCGATGCTGGGATCGGTGCATTATCTCTCGCCAGAGCAGGCACGGGGTTCCAAAGCCACTGTTCAGAGCGATATTTATGCCATGGGGATTATTTTCTATGAGATGTTGACAGGGCATATCCCTTATGACGGAGATAGTGCTGTGACGATCGCTTTGCAGCATTTCCAAAAGCCCCTGCCTTCAATCATCGCAGAAAACCCTAACGTTCCTCAGGCCTTGGAAAATGTGGTCATTAAGGCAACAGCTAAAAAGCTGAGCGATCGCTATCAATCGGTTGCGGAGATGTATGTTGACTTGTCTAGCAGCTTATCCTATGACCGCCGAAATGAAAAGAAACTGGTCTTTGATGATGGGGCCAAGGCAGATACTAAAACTTTGCCAAAAGTTCCTCCAGTTCCTCAGTCAGCTCCAAGTCCTGTCGTAGAAGCAGTGACTCCTAAAGCTGCGGCTGATGTGAAGAAAGAGACCTCCGTTTTGAAAGCTCCAGTCAAAAAGCCGAAAAAACGTCATTTAAGAGCTAGATACAAAGTTCTGTTCTTAGCTATTCTCTTAGTTTTTGCAGCCTTCTTCTTTCTGATCTACAAGAGTCCTGCTAATACTACGGTTCCAGATGTAGCAGGACAAACAGTGGCAGAAGCCCGTTCGACCATTACTGCTAAGGGTCTTGAGGTAGGAGAAGTCAAGGAGGACTACAGTGATAAAGTGGCGGAAGGTAAGATCATCAAGACAGATCCACCAGCTAATAGTCAACGTCGTGAAAACAGTAAAGTGGATTTGATTGTCTCCAAAGGAGCAAAAACCTTTACAGTAGAAAATTATGTTGGTAAGAAGTCCTCAGAGGCGATTGAAGATCTGAAAAGTACTTACAATATTTCTGAGAAGCTGATTAAGATCGTAGAAGAAGAAAGTTCTGATGTTGAAGAAGGAGTGGTCATCAGCCAAACCCCAGCTGCAGGCTCTTCTTATGATGTGACGTCAAATAAACAGATTACTCTGACAGTTGCTAAAACAGTGACTACTGTTTCAATGCCGGACTTTGGTCATCTCCAAGTTTCGTATGCCTATGCACGGTCCTATCTGATGGAGATGGGAATCGCTTCGTCTCGTATTGAGCGAGTGATTGATCGCTCCGTGGAGTCCAGTCAAGCCGATTTAGTGACAGCCCAATCTCCAGCAGCTGGTCAAGGTATTAAATTGAAATCAAATACCAAGATTACTTTCTACGTAACAGACGGTACGGTAACAAGTTCTTCTAGTACAAGCGAACGTTCATCGTCGTCATCACCTTCCAGCAGCACCGCGAGTGAGAGTGAAAGTCACTCTAGCTCTTCTAGCAGTTCTACAACAGCATCAACGGACCATCAATAAGGCGTCTAGCTACAGTTATTCTATCTAGTCTATTTTAGACTTTGTAGAGAATTAGAAGTATATCCCTTGATTTTCAAGGCAGACTATGCTATAATCATTTTAGTGAATATAAAAGAGAGGCGAGGAAGTATCTTCGCCTCTTGTCTGTGAGGAGGTGCAGTCTTATCGCAACAATTGTTGAATTAGTAAGAGAAGTCATTGAGCCAGCCATCCAAGAACCCTATGAATTAGTAGATATTGAATACGGCAAGATGGGCGGTGACTATGTTCTCAGTGTTTTTGTAGACAAGCCCGAGGGGATTACGGTCAATGATACAGCAGATTTGACCGATATTATCAGTCCTCTGTTGGACTCTATCAAGCCCGATCCTTTTCCTGACCAGTATTTTCTGGAAGTGACTAGCCCAGGCTTGGAGCGTCCGCTGAAGACCAAGGAAGCTGTGGCAGCTGCAGTTGGAAGCTATATCCATGTCAGTCTTTATAAGGCACTGGATAAAAATAAGGTTTTCGAAGGAACGTTAATTGGATTTGAAGACGATGTCTTGCTCATGGAATATATGGATAAAACACGCAAAAAAGAAGTTGAAATTCCATATAATCTAGTGTCAAAAGCAAGACTGGCCGTTAAATTTTAGTAACAGATCGTAATAATATTAATGAAGAAAGGAATACTTTTGCTTCGGCAAAAGTTACATGAAGATGAGTAAAGAAATGCTAGAGGCCTTCCGTATTTTGGAAGAGGACAAAGGTATTAAAAAAGAAGATATTATCGAAGCAGTGACAGAATCCCTTCGCTCTGCTTATCGTCGTCGCTACGGTCAGGCAGACAGCGCAGCCATTGAGTTTAATGAAAAAACAGGTGATTTCCATGTCTATACTGTCCGTGAAGTCGTGGACGAGGTCTTTGACAGCCGCTTGGAAATCAGTCTCAAGGACGCCTTGGCTATCAGTTCTGCCTATGAGTTGGGAGACAAGATCAAGTTTGAAGAAGCGCCAGCTGAATTTGGCCGGGTAGCAGCTCAATCTGCCAAGCAGACCATCATGGAAAAGATGCGCAAGCAAACCCGTGCCATCACTTACAATACCTACAAAGAACATGAAAATGAAATCATGTCAGGAACAGTAGAGCGCTTTGATAATCGTTTTATCTATGTCAATCTAGGTAGCATTGAAGCACAATTATCGAAACAAGACCAGATTCCTGGTGAGGTCTTTGCCTCTCATGACCGCATCGAAGTTTTTGTCTACAAAGTAGAAGATAATCCGCGTGGTGTCAATGTCTTCGTTAGCCGTAGCCATCCAGAGATGATCAAGCGCTTGATGGAGCAGGAAATTCCTGAAGTTTACGACGGAACGGTAGAAATCATGAGCGTGTCTCGTGAAGCGGGCGATCGAACCAAGGTAGCAGTTCGCAGCCACAATCCAAACGTGGATGCGATCGGAACCATCGTCGGACGTGGTGGTGCCAATATCAAGAAGATTACCAGCAAATTCCACCCAGCCAAATACGATGCCAAAAGTGGTCGTATGATTCCGACTGAGGAAAATATCGATGTCATCGAGTGGGTTGCTGATCCAGCCGAGTACATCTACAATGCCATTGCTCCAGCTGAGGTCGATCAAGTTATCTTCCATGCAGAAGACAACAAGCGAGCTTTGGTTGTCGTACCGGATAATAAGCTTTCACTGGCTATCGGCCGTCGTGGTCAAAACGTTCGCTTGGCAGCTCATTTGACTGGTTTCAGAATTGATATCAAGTCAGCTAGCGAATTTGAAGCAATGGAAGCAGCCAACGAGCTTGGTGGATTTGGCCAAGATTACGTACCAGCCGAAGTAGAAGCTCCTTCAGCAGAATTTGAAGCGGAAGAGCTGAATGATACAGAAGTGGCAACTGAAATTGAACTCGAAGAAAGTGAAGCAGTAGCCGCAGAATAAGGGAGGCAGATATGGCAAAAACAAGAAAAATCCCTTTAAGAAAATCAGTTGTGTCAAATGAAGTGATTGACAAGCGTGATCTGTTGCGCATCGTCAAGAATAAAGAAGGTCAAGTATTCATTGATCCAACAGGCAAGGCCAATGGGCGAGGCGCTTATATCAAGCTAGATAATGAAGAAGCTCAGCAGGCCAAGAAAAAGCGGGTCTTTAATCGTAGTTTCAGTATGGAAGTAGAAGAAAGCTTCTACGACGAGCTGATTGCCTATGTCGATCACAAAGTCAAGAGAAGAGAGTTGGGTCTTGAATAAAGAAAAACTAGCAAACTTGCTGGGTTTGGCCCAGCGGGCTGGCCGCATCATTTCAGGAGAAGAATTGGTCATCAAAGCCATCCAAGAAGGAAAGGTTCATCTGATCTTTCTAGCTGAGGATGCCGGACCAAATCTGACAAAAAAAATTACTGATAAAAGCCATTATTACAAGATAAAAGTGTCAACCGTGTTTTCAACACTGGAATTAAGCACTGCGATTGGCAAGGCTCGTAAAGTAGCCGCCATCACAGATGCTGGTTTTACAAAGAAAATGAGGTCTCTTATGCAATAGAAGAGGAGGACAAGAATTGTCTAGAATTAGATTGTACGAAATCGCAAAAGAATTGGGGAAGGAAAGTAAAGAGGTAGTAGCTCGGGCTAAGGAATTAGGGCTAGAAGTCAAAAGCCATTCTTCCAGCGTAGAAGAAGAAGCAAGCCAGCGCATCAAGGCTAGCTTCGCGACTAAAGAAGTTGCTAAGCCTCTTCCAGAAAAAGAGGTGAATTCCCAGCCAGCACCAAATAAAGTAGCTGAAAAACCAGCTGCTCCAGTCCAAAAAGAAGTGGCCCCTGTTAAAAAAGAAGAGCCAAAAGTAGCTGACGCACCGGCAGCTGAAGCTCCTGCTAAACCGGCTCCAGCTCGGCCACAAAGTCGAAATTTTAAGGCAGAGCGTGAAGCACGTGCCAAGGAACAAGTAGAGCGTCGTAAGCAGCAACAAAATCGGAAACCACAAAATTCTGACCAGAAGGAAAGTAATGAGCGTGATCGTCATGACCGCAAGGCCAACAACGATCGCCAAGAGCGCCGCAATGACCGTCGTGATAATCGTGGTCAAGATGGCCGTCGGAATGGTCAGAATCATCAAGGATTTAACGGTCAAAACCGCCAACAGCTTCAAGGTCCGAAAATTGACTTTAAGGCTCGGGCAGCAGCTCTGAAAGCAGAGCAAAATGCGGAGTACGCACGTTCTAGTGAGGAGCGTTTCAAGCAGGCTCAAGCAGCTAAAGAAGCACAAGAACGCCAGAATAGACGGAAAGAGCCAGTCCAAGCAGAGCCAACAACTGCTGAAGTATTTAAAGCTACTCCGGCTGAAACAGTCCAACCGGCTGCTCCTGCACCAGCACAAGCTGCGGTAGATACACGTCGTAAAAAGCAAGCTCGACCAGATAAGAAGCGCGATGATTTTGATCGCGAAGAAGAAGGTCCAAGAAAACAACAAAAGAATCGAAGCAGTCAAAATCAAGTGAGAAATCAAAGAAATAGTAATTGGAATAAAAACAAGAAAAATAAAAAAGGAAAGGGCAACAATAACCAGGCACCAAAACCTGTTACAGAACGTAAGTTCCATGAGTTGCCAACTGAATTTGAATATACAGACGGAATGACCGTTGCAGAAATTGCAAAACGGATCAAGCGCGAGCCAGCTGAAATTGTTAAGAAGCTCTTTATGATGGGCGTGATGGCAACGCAAAACCAATCTCTTGACGGCGATACTATTGAGCTCCTTATGGTGGACTACGGTATCGAAGCTAAGAAGAAGGTGGAAGTTGACACAGCTGACATTGAGCGCTTCTTCGTAGAAGAAGGCTATATCAACCAAGATGCCTTGGTAGAGCGTCCGCCAGTTGTCACTATCATGGGACACGTTGACCATGGTAAAACAACCCTCTTGGATACTCTACGTAACTCTCGCGTTGCGACAGGTGAAGCAGGTGGTATCACTCAGCATATCGGTGCCTACCAGATTGAGGAAAATGGCAAGAAGATTACTTTCTTGGATACGCCTGGACACGCGGCCTTTACTTCAATGCGGGCGCGTGGTGCTTCTGTTACCGATATTACCATCTTGGTCGTAGCAGCTGATGACGGTGTTATGCCTCAGACTATTGAAGCGATCAATCACTCTAAAGCCGCTAATGTGCCAATTATTGTGGCCATCAACAAGATCGATAAGCCAGGTGCCAATCCTGAGCGCGTGATTGGTGAATTGGCTGAGCATGGTGTTATGTCAACTGCTTGGGGTGGAGATTCTGAGTTTGTTGAAATCTCAGCTAAATTCAACCAAAACATCGATGAACTCTTGGAAACAGTACTTCTTGTAGCAGAAATCCAAGAACTCAAAGCAGATCCGACTGTTCGCGCTATCGGTACGGTTATCGAAGCCCGTTTGGATAAAGGAAAAGGTGCAGTTGCAACCCTTCTTGTCCAACAAGGTACGCTGAATGTTCAAGATCCAATCGTTGTCGGAAATACCTTCGGACGTGTTCGGGCTATGACTAATGACTTAGGTCGTCGTGTTAAAGTAGCAGGTCCATCTACACCGGTTTCTATCACAGGTCTTAATGAAACTCCGATGGCAGGTGACCACTTTGCCGTCTATGAAGATGAAAAAGCTGCGCGTGCAGCTGGTGAGGAACGTGCGAAACGTGCCCTTCTCAAGCAACGTCAAGCTACTCATCGTGTCAGTCTGGAAAATCTCTTTGATACCCTCAAAGCCGGTGAAGTTAAGTCTGTTAACGTCATTATCAAAGCCGATGTACAAGGTTCTGTAGAAGCCTTGGCTGCTTCCTTGCAGAAGATTGAAGTGGAAGGTGTTAAGATCACCATTGTCCACTCAGCGGTTGGTGCTATCAATGAATCCGACGTAACTTTGGCAGAAGCTTCAAATGCCTTTATCATTGGATTTAACGTTCGCCCTACACCACAAGCTCGCCAGCAAGCAGAAGCTGATGATGTAGAAATCCGTCTTCACAGTATTATCTATAAGGTTATCGAAGAAATGGAAGATGCCATGAAAGGAATGCTGGACCCAGAATACCAAGAAAAAATCATCGGGGAAGCCCTTATCCGCGAAACTTTCAAAGTTTCTAAGGTTGGTACTATCGGTGGATTCATGGTTATCAATGGTAAAGTTACCCGTGATTCTAAGGTTCGTGTCATCCGTGATGGCGTCGTGATTTACGACGGTCAGTTGGCGAGCTTGAAGCACTTCAAGGATGATGTCAAAGAAATCACTAACGGCCGCGAAGGTGGTCTCATGATTGATGGTTACAATGATATCCAAGTGGATGATACGATTGAAGCCTACATCATGGAAGAAATTAAGAAATAAGAAAAATCCGTCGAAAACTCCCAGTGAAAAGTATATTTGGTGGAAGTTGATACTTCTAGTCCAAGTTCCTTTTTCGCAAAGAGCTTAGAACGAGTTTCATTCAACTAAAACTAAAAATATGAGAGTGGGACAGAAATCGGTAATTCGTTAGAATTCGATTTCGTCGTCCCACCTCCGCACAGTTGAGTAGGGCTGTAAAAGCTGATGAAATCAGCGTAGTAGAGCCCACTCAACCACTGCGTCTTGCTCGACAATCCAAAGACAATTGAGAGGCTAGGACTTTTGTCCCAGCCTCATATTGCAGAAGAAAAAATTTAGAAAGGAAATCCTATGGCAAATCATTTTCGTACCGACCGTGTAGGAATGGAAATCAAGCGTGAAGTCAATGAGATTTTGCAAAAGAAAGTCCGTGATCCACGGGTCCAAGGTGTGACCATTACCGATGTCCAAATGCTGGGTGATCTGTCTATGGCCAAGGTCTATTATAGTATCATGAGTGACTTGGCTTCGGACAATCAAAAGGCGCAGCTGGGCTTGGAAAAGGCAACTGGCACTATTAAGCGTGAACTGGGTCGAAACCTCAAGATGTATAAGATTCCAGACTTGACCTTCGTCAAAGACGAGTCTATTGAGTACGGCAATAAGATTGATCAGATGCTACGCAATCTGGAGAAACATTAATGAAAAGAGTGAGATAGGCTGTTGTTTCTGAGCCCGTCTCATTTTTATTTTTGAAAAGACTTTTTAAAAGTTTTGAAAAAAGGTGTTGACAAGGGGAGATTATCCTGTTATACTAGTAAAGTACTCAATCGCGGGGATGGCGGAATTGGCAGACGCGCAGGACTAAGGATCCTGTGACCGCTTTAGGTCGTGAGGGTTCAAGTCCCTCTCTCCGCATAGGATTAGCTGACTTCGGTCAGTTTTTTTGTTTTTCAAAAGAAGCGGAATTTAAAAATTACTTGGGAATTACCTAAAATTTCAGGAAAAACTAGCAATTTTAGTGAAAAAGTGATAAAATAAACAATGTAAGTGGTTCATTCCACAAAAAATAAGAGGAGGCCTATTACAAATGGCAATCGTTTCAGCAGAAAAATTTGTCCAAGCAGCTCGTGACCATGGTTATGCAGTTGGTGGATTTAACACAAACAACCTTGAGTGGACTCAAGCAATCCTGCGTGCGGCAGAAGCTAAAAAAGCACCAGTTTTGATCCAAACTTCAATGGGTGCTGCTAAATACATGGGTGGTTACAAAG
>CAURCE010000022.1:0-25522 GCA_963523365.1 uncultured Streptococcus sp. | reverse complement strand
AAGCACCTGATTCAGTATAAACTTCTACTTCAAGTGTTGGGTTACCGCGTGAGTCGAGGACTTCGCGAGCGTAAACATCAGTAATAATTGACATTTTGACTCTCCTTATTGTTTAAAATTATTTACTAGTCTATGATACCTCAAAAGCGCTTTTTTTTCAAGGAAAAACAGTGCCTTTGCGTGAAAAATCACAATTTTTAAAATGCAATCGGTTACATCCTATCTTTTTCTTAATGGTTTGAAAATCAGAAATCCTTTATTTATGATATACTAGAAACATGACAGATCTAAATAACATTATCATGGAAAAATCTCAGGGAAATGCTAAGCTCAATCCTGATGAACAGCGCAAATTTCTGGAAACTTTTGAAGAGCGGGTGATTGCTTACTGCTCTATTTCGGATGCCAATTCTTCGCTTCTAAAACAGCATTTTAAAGAAATTGTTGAGAAGATCACTGAAAGCTACCAGCCCGTCACAGTCAAAATATCGCCTGAAGTCATATCCAGCCAGCAGGTTTTCTACCTAAAAACCGCCAAAGACTTAGGCTGCGAGGCCACCATCGTCTCTGCTTTTTGCCGATCCTCTCCTTTCGGTTTGGTTATCCATAGTGATCGTCCTGTGACTGTGGAAGAAAAGGACTTGAGCAAGCAATTTGCCGACATTCTCCACCCAGCAGAGAGTAAACCATCTCCCCGCAAGAAAACTTCCCTTTGGAAAAAAATGTTTCATAAATAACAAATTTAGAGAAATTATTTACCTTTTTCGAGGCAGAAAATCAGCATGACTGGGACATTTATCAAACTTTTTTAAACAAGCATATCGTCTGGGAGCTGCATGGAGAATCCCCAGAAATCATTCAGGGAAAAGAAGCCTACCTCCACAGGATACAGGAGGCCTATCAGAACAGTTCCGCACAGTTTACTTGCCAATACTATCACAGCAATTCTGAGCAAAGTCAGATTTTAACAATTTTGGTCAATGACCATGGTGATTTATCTTGTGATCTATTTTAATTTGCAAACGGCTTAATCGCCAAAGAAATCGAATATTTACTGAAAAAGAGGCTGGGACAAAAGTCCTAGCCTCTTAATTGTCTTTGGATTGTCGAGCAAGACGCAGTGGTTGAGTGGGCTCTACTACGCTGATTTCATCAGCTTTTACAGCCCTACTCAACTGTGCGGAGGTGGGACGACGAAATCGAATTCTAACGAATTACCGATTTCTGTCCCACTCTCTTTTTTTGATGGCTAATAGGTTGCCAATATTGCGAGCTGTACGAACCAGATTTTCCCTCGCTTGAGCTAAGGTTACGTCCAAATCTGCCACTTGCGAGATAATGGGAAAAGCTGCATGGATATTCTCCCTAGGAAATGGAGGCAAATCATCAGCCAAACTGCCACAGATCGCAAGAACAGGAATCTCTTTCGGCGTCCGCCTTGCTACTCCAACTGGAGCCTTTCCCGCCAAAGACTGCTTATCCATGCGCCCCTCACCAACTATAACTAAGTCCGCTTCTTTAACCCTGCGGTCAAAATCCAGCAAATCCAGACAGGTATCAATTCCTGACACGACTTTCCCCTTGGCAAATGTGACCAGCCCTGCTGCCATGCCTCCTCCTGCGCCAGCACCAGCTTGGGTTAAAATCTGCGGATTGGCCAGTTCATAGAACTTCCTCATTTCCTGATCGACAGATGAAAGAAGCCATTCAGACAGGCCTTTCTGTCTTCCAAAGACCTGAGTCGCTCCCTGCTGTCCACATAAAGGATTGGAAACATCTGTCAAAATTTCGATTTCTATATCATCCAAGCAAGTTGAAACACGGTCCGCAGAAATTCGGGCAACTCTCCCTTGAGAAGAGCCGACAGGCCGCAGTCGATGATTGTTTTCATCAAAAAATTCATAGCCCAGACCTGCTGCCATACCGATTCCACCATCATTCGTTGCCGAGCCGCCAACACCGACCAGAATCTTCCTGACCCCATTTTCAGCCAAATGAAGAATCAGCTCCCCCAGACCTCTAGTTTCCAAGTCTAAAGGATTGCGTTTTTCCTTAGGAATTAAAGCCAGTCCCACTAAATCTGCCATTTCAAAGAGAGCGAGCTGGTCTTGTCTTGCATATTTCATTTCGACTGGCTGGCCGAAAGGTCCAGTTACCCAATGGCGAAACTCTTTTAGCTTCATAGCAGAGACCAAGGCAGCCACAGTCCCTTCGCCACCATCTCCAATAGGCAGTAAGTCAAAAGTCGCTTCTGGCAAGGCTTGGGAAAAGCCTTCTTTCAAGGCCTCTGCTACCCGAACGGCAGACAAACTCTCCTTAAAAGAATCTGGTGCTAACAAGATATGCATAATGCCTCCTATTTTTCCTTAGCATCCAAAATATCAATTACTTGATAGAGATCATAAACATTGATTTGATAGGGCGCTTGCTCTCTTACAATTGGCTTAGCATTGAAAGCAATTCCAATGCCGGCTGTTTGAATCATAGGCAAATCATTGGCGCCATCCCCCATAGCAATGGTTTGACTTAATTCCAATTTGTTTCCTTGGGCCCATTCTTTCAGCATCTGAACTTTAGTATCTTTGCTAACAATCTCTCCTAAAACACGACCTGTGAGCAAGCCATTCTTGATTTCTAAGCGATTGGCCTTTACATAGTCAATTCCTAGCTCCTCAGCCAGTCTATCCACTGTTTCATGAAAACCACCTGACACCAAGCCAACCTTGTAGCCACGGGCATGCAGCTCATCTACTAATTTTTTGGCGCCAGGCGTGAAATGAATCTTGTCAGCTATCCGAGAAAAGATAGTTTCCGGAAGCTCCGCTAAAAGTGAAACCCTCTCCCGTAAGGCAGCTTCGAAATCCAATTCCCCGTGCATGGCTCGCTCGGTAATATCAGCTACTTGCTGCCCAACTCCTGCTTCCTCGCCCAGTAAATCAATGCCCTCTTCCATAATAAGTGTGCTATCGACATCCATCACCAATAAACCTTTGACCTGACCCATCTACTCACCTCATATTTTCTGTGATTTGTTGTATTATACAGGATTTTTAATAGCAAAACAAGCTAGATTGCAAAGAAAAAAGTTCCCGAAGGAACTTTCTTAGAAGCGAATATTTTCGCGTGTTTTTTCATATGAATTGATAAAACGAGCTGAAACTCCAGGCTCAACAATATCCAAGGCTTTTGAAATAATTTCCAAAGATTTTGCATAGTCAAATTCAACTTCAAAGGCATGAAGGGATTCATTGAAGGCTGCCTGCACATTATCATCGAAGGAACGATAACGGTTAGAGTATTGTAGCAACTGCTCTGTTAAGGTAGAATTTCGAACGATTCGATATGTCTCTTCTTCCAATTCATTCATTGTATTTGCCAGAATCTCTAACCAGCGGTTAACAGATTCGATATTCACACGAGTTGCCTCCAACTCTCTTGCCAGCTCCTCAATATAGTCGCTTGCTCCAAAGAAAATTGTTAAGAAGGACTCTGGAATACCCGGTAAATTACGTTTTTCCATAAATCGCTTAATCGTATGCAATTTATTAGCGTAAATCGTAACCTTTTGACGGGCATTGACATCGTCTTTTTCGATCTTTTCTAGCTGCTCACCAAGTTCAATCTGTTCATCTTCGATTTCTTTCAATCGGTCTTGAATAGCTTCCAACTCTTCTCTAACCAATGAGAAAGGTTTCTTCATTTCAGCTGTATCTTCAAGTGAAGAGTGAACGACTGCTTCTTGAGCAGATAATTCCGATTTCAAATCCTTGATATGATTTATTTCAGGTTCTGGCAGCAAGAAGGAATGTGATAAACGTTCCATTTCGCTTTGAAGCTGTTGGTTATTCTCTTTAGTGTGTTCTAGGTAGTCAGGAAGGTAGTTCACCAACTTCTCAACGACTTTATGAGCCTCAATTTCTCGAGTAAAGATAGCATACAGAGCATCGATTTCCTCTTGAATTTGTTCGTTCTCATACAAGGCATTATCCAACTCCAAAGCTGCAAGATTTTCTTCATTTCGTTTCAAACTAGCACGAAGTTGTTGGAAACGCGCCTCTAAATCAGTCTCAATAAAATGATAATTGGTTTCCAATAATTTACGGTAGCCAGACTCCAAATCTTCTAATTGATCTGGTAATTTCTCAGTCAAGTCTTCTACAATTGCTGGAACTTTTTCGACGATCTGTGTCAATGCTAGGATACGATCTTCTGTTTTATCTAAGATTTCTGCCGCTTCCACAGGATCCCCTGAAGAATTGAGAGTAACAAATTGAGAGAAATCAGACTCAATATTTTCCATTTGCTTCTGAATTTCTGCAAGAGCTCGTCCATAAGCGTCAGGATTGCTAGCCACAGTATGTTGCAAATTTTCAAATAGATCTAGGGCGTGTAGAACTCGTCCGCTATTTTTAGATTCTTGTTTCTTCAGATCTTCTAAAGCTTGACGAATCGCATGAATATCCTCACTGATTAAATCAATTTGGCTTTCAATATTTTCAATCGCATGCTTGGCTTTAAGGAAACGGAAAGAATTATTGTAGCCCTCTGCCTCAAAGAGATTGTTCTCAATATCAGCAAATGAATTTAAAGAGAGGTCTACCCATTTTTGATTCCACTCACGGAAAGTCACTTGACTTTGCCCAATCAAATGTAAATTTTTAACTTCTTCCACTTCATCATTCACGGGAAGATTGTAAAGCTCCTCTTTTTTCTCCTCCAAACTTCGAAGCTTCGCTTCATTTCGTTTTCTCATATAGATAGCAGTAAAATAGCCTAAAATTAATAGTGCTGCTACTACAATAATGAGAATAATCAGTCCATTAGACATATAAAACTCCTTCATTCTTTTACTAAAAAGCAAACATATTGATTATATCACAAATTCATTTGTAATGGTTGTTTTTTCTAACTTTTTAGACATCAAGTGTGCTATATACTGCATTTTTTTCGATAAAGTCACGACGAGGCTCTACACGATCTCCCATCAGCATATCAAAAATCTTATCAGCTTCCGCTGCATCATCGACAGAAACTCGCGCCATTAGACGGTGGTCTGGGTTCATAGTCGTTTCCCACAACTGATGGTCATCCATTTCTCCCAGACCTTTGTAGCGCTGAATCGTCGGCTTAGAGCGACCTTCACTATAGCGCTCGAGAGCAGCTTGCAGTTCTTCTTCTTGATTTGCACCTGGCTGGATATATTCTTTTACCTCGCTGCCGACCTTGACACCGTAGATGGGTGGTTGGGCGATGTAGACATAGCCTGCTTCCAAAACCGGCTTCATGTAGCGGTAAATCAAAGTCAGGAGCAAAGTCCGAATGTGAGCTCCGTCCACGTCCGCATCGGTCATGATGACTAATTTATGATAGCGAGCCTTGCTGACATCAAAGTCAGCTCCAAAGCCCGTTCCCATAGCAGTAAAGAGACTGCGGATTTCTTCATTAGCCAGAATCTTATCCATGCTGGCTTTTTCAACGTTGAGAATTTTACCGCGAATTGGCAAAATAGCCTGAAATTCACGGTTACGCCCAGACTTAGCTGAACCACCCGCTGAGTCTCCCTCCACGATAAAGAGTTCTGTTTCCTGTGGGTTATTGGACGAGCAATCAGCCAATTTTCCTGGCAGATTAGAGATTTCTAAACCAGACTTCTTGCGGGTTACTTCCCGAGCTCGCTTAGCAGCAATTCTAGCCTTAGAAGCCAAAATTCCCTTTTCAACGATTTTTCGAGCCACCGCAGGATTTTCCAAAAGGAAATCAGAGAAGGCTTCACTGAAGAGGCGATTGGTAATCTTAACCACTTCGCTATTGCCCAGCTTGGTCTTGGTCTGACCTTCAAACTGTGGGTTGGG
The DNA here is from genome assembly GCA_963523365.1 of uncultured Streptococcus sp. Taxonomy (GTDB): domain Bacteria; phylum Bacillota; class Bacilli; order Lactobacillales; family Streptococcaceae; genus Streptococcus. The sequence continues at coordinate 19,670 of CAURCE010000022.1, read as the reverse complement.
ATGCTTAACAGAGATAACTGCTGTCAGTCCCTCACGCACATCTTCCCCAGTCAGATTATCTTCGTTCTCTTTGAGAAGTTTATTTTTCTTGGCATAGTCATTAATAACCCGAGTTAGGGCTGTCCGGAAACCTTGCTCATGCGTTCCACCCTCGTGAGTGTGGATGTTATTAGCAAAGCTCATGACTGTTTCATGGTAGCCAGTCGTGTACTGCATGGCCACTTCAACCGTAATATCGTCCATTTCGCCATCAGTGTAAATCGGCGTTTCAAAGATAACATCCTTGTTTTCATTGATGTATTGAACATAGCTGGCAATCCCACCCTCATAGTGGTAATCCTTGGCCTGCTCGATTCCATCTCGCTTATCGGTGATGGAAATTCTGAGACCACGATTAAGGAAAGCTAATTCCTGCACCCGTTTATTAAGCTTCTCAAAGTCAAATTCTACTGTTTCAGTGAAAATCTCTGGATCCGGTGTAAAGTGAACGGTCGTACCTGTACGATCCGTCTCACCGATGACTTCTAGATCCGCGACTACATGACCGCGACGGTATTCTTGGTAATGAATCTGGCCGTTTTTATAAACGCGGACATCCAGCTGAGTGGACAGGGCATTTACAACGGAAGAGCCTACACCGTGCAAACCTCCTGAGACCTTGTAGCCACCACCGCCGAATTTTCCTCCAGCGTGAAGGACAGTAAAGACGGTTTCTACAGCCGGGCGGCCTGTTTTCTCCTGAATGTCAACGGGAATGCCTCGACCATCGTCAACAACTGTAATCGAATTATCTTTTTCAATAAAGACTTGAATGTGAGTGGCAAAGCCAGCCAAGGCCTCATCAATCGAGTTGTCAACAATTTCCCATACCAAGTGGTGCAGACCTTCCTTGGAGGTCGAACCGATATACATACCAGGGCGCATTCGAACGGCTTCTAAGCCCTCCAAGACCTGAATCTGACTGGCGTCATATTCTTGCGCTTGTATGTCTTGTTGCTTTTCTTCTGTCATGTTATTCCTTTTCTAGTTCAATATCTACAAATTCTTCAAGATTTCTCATATTATCAAAGAGATAGCAGCTAAATCCTGCCGCCTGACCAGCTTCGATATCAATCGGTCGATCTCCTATAACCAGACCAGACTCAATCTGGTATTTATCTTTTAAATACAGCATAGACTCAGGGTCTGGCTTGCGTTTAAAACCATTAGTAGCCGTCACTACTTCTGTAAAATAAGCACTGATCTGCGTCTTCTGCAAAATCTCTAACACCTGATCATCTCGGTGAGAAATCAAAAAATTTCTACCACCCTGCTGGATAATTTGTGCTAATAATTCTGAAGTTCCCTCAAACAAGATCGGATGTTCTAATTCCTTGGCCTCATTCGCCTTATAAGCCTTTAAAAATTCCTTATTTCTAGGCGCAAACTGGCGGACTGCATAATCTGTTGATACCTTGAGAGCCTTATAAACTTCATCATGACTCGCAGTCAGACCAAAGTCCTGCAAGGTATGGACAAAAGCTGCGGTTGAAGTCTCATAATTATCCAAGAGAGTCCCACCCAAATCCCAGATGTAATCTTGATAATTCATACCCTTTATTATATCATATTTTTTGAAAAAAAGGGCTTTTATTTATGATGAAATAGCATATTTTCATAGATTTTTCATCCAACTTAGACAGAAAAAATTCACCCGAAAATCGAGTGAACCTTTTAGTTCTCAAAAACGTCTTTAAAAAGCATAGAACTTGCCAATTGGTCCACATCTCCGCCTAACTGGTGAACCAACTCATAGGCAAAAGGCAGGGCTGTAGATGGACCACGGCTGGTGATTAGCTTTCCATCTACGACAACGGTCTGCTTCTGATAGCTACCATTCTCAATGTTTGCTTCTACTCCATCGTAGCAAGTAAAGTTCTTGCCCTTCAGCAGACCTGCGCGGTCAAGAGCAATCGGAGCGGCACAAATCGCTGCGACAAATTTACCTTCTGCTTGAAATTCCTGTAGAACTTCCATCAGGCGGTCATCATCTCGCAGATTTGTTGATCCTGGCATACCGCCTGGAAGAACGACCATATCATAAGCAGATAGATTCCCATTCCAGACTTGATCAGCTTTGACAGTAATCTGATGAGAACCTGTCACAGCCTCCTCAAAACCAATCATATCACAGATAAAGCCTGCACGACGCAAGACATCGACAACAGTGAGGGCTTCAATTTCTTCAAAGCCATTGGCTAACATGAGAGCTACTTTTTTCATGTAAAACACCTTTCTAGGATACAAGGTATCCACTTCTTATTTTATTTTTCTAAGTACAATTTTTTTACGAACAGACGGAGTCACGGCATGCTTCTCCTCTTCTAGGCTATTTTGATAAGAGACAGACAGTAAGAGGCCGATTCCGATGAGATTGCTGACGATGGAGGAGCCACCTTGGGAAATGAAAGGAAGCGGAATTCCTGTCAAAGGCAAAATCCCTGTCACAGCACCAATATTTTCAAAAATATGAAAGAGCAACATCATAATGAGACCGGTCGAGATATAGGTGTAGAACTGATTGTTGGACTTAATAGTAATCTGGAGCATACGATGAATCAAAACCAGATAGATGACAATCACCAAACTCGAACCAAGAAAACCAAAATCCTCCGCAATCACGGTGAAAATCATATCACTTTCACGGACAGGTACTAGAAGATTTGAAACATTAAATCCTTGACCTAGCAAACCACCACTTCCGATAGCAATCTGTCCCTGTGCCTGCTGATAGGTTACTGTCTGAGCATATTCAAAAGGATGGAGCCAGGCTGAGATTCGATTGATCTGATAAGTCGGCATCCCTAAACCATGTAGAAAAGCACGGCCACCATTTGAAATAAAGATCAACATAAAGACAGTAAAAAGAAGGGATACTGTCAAGAAAACCGGTAGAATAATCTTCCACGAAACACCAGATAAAAGGACAATACCGCAGTAAATCGCAGCAAATACTAGAGCTGTCCCCAAATCACTCTGCAAGGCCAAAAGCAACAAAACCGGTAAGGTATATAATGCTAATTTTACAATCAAAAAGAGATCTAAAGCAATGGTTCGCTCATAGTTCTTATTTTGCTGCAGAAACTTCACTACAACTCGCGACAGCATCAAAATATATGAAATTTTCATAAATTCAGATGGCTGAAAGAGAGTAACCCCACGAATAGATACCCAGTTTTTCGCCCCTGTAGAAGCCACTAAGCTCTCACTATAAAATATAAGTGGAAGAATCATAAGTCCCAAACCTAAAAGATACAGAAAAGGCGTCATCTTCCAAAGAAACTTAGTGTTAAAAAACATAACGATAAAGCTAATCAGAAAGCCTAATAAAATCCAAACTACTTGCTGACCAACAATCTGCAAGACATTATTTGGATAATCATGGCTAACCGCTATATAAATAGCCGTAACTCCGATCGATAGTAAGAGCAAGACAGGTAAAAGCAAGCTGTAATCAATCCGAGACTCAAATGTTCTTTGCTGTGAAGGCATAATTTTCCTTTCTTACAAAAAATATTGGATAATCAAGCTAGAGACTGCGACGCAGAACCAAGCAAAAGCTCCGGTTAATAATGGTCCCGCTCCAGCTTCCTTGAACTGTTTGAATGACACCTTGGCTCCAATTCCGGCTAAAGCCATAGCCATCAGCCATTGGGACAAGAGTTTTGTGTAAGGAACTAGATTTGATGGGAAAATTCCCAAACTGCTCACCACAGAAGCCAAGACAAACCACAAAATAAACCAGGGAAAAATTTTCTTTAGATCTACTTTTTGCGCTGATCGCTTATCTCGGACATATCGATAACCTGCAAAGATGAGGCAGGCGGGTACAATCATCAGCGCTCGGCTTAGTTTGACAATGGTTGCCAAATCGCCCGCCGCTTGACTATAGGTATAACCTGCCGCAACGACTGACGAAGTATCATTGATAGCCGTTCCTGCCCAAGTTCCAAAATATCCATCGGACATCTGCATGAGATGACCCAAAAAAGGAAAGATGAAAACAGCTAATATATTGAAAAAGAAGATGGTTGAAATAGATAGAGCAATGTCCTCTTCTTCTGCTTCTAAAATGGGCGAAGCTGCTGCAATAGCTGAACCACCACAGATTGCCGTTCCAAAGCCAATCAAAATGGTTAAAACGCGTCTCATCTTAAAGAACTTTCCAGCTTCATAGGCCGCCAAGAATGCAATCAAAATAGTTAAAAGACTAATCTTCAAAGAGGACAAACCCGTCGCAGAAACCTTGCCGATGGACATGGAAAAACCTAAAAAGATAATAGAATATTGAAGCAGTTTCTTTCCTGAATAGGTCAAACCCGGCTGAAAGGCATCTGGAAGTTTCCATAAATTATTGAGCAAAATTCCTAAAACAATCGCAAAAACACTGGATCCAATCAGCGGAAACCAATTTCCTAAACAAATGGAAACAGCTGCTATCACAAACGACAGAGCAATTCCTGGTAGATTTTTTTTCACGTCATAACCTTCTTCCTATTCTTATCATTATAACAGATTTTTGGCATAGCTAGCCGACAAAATATGAAATCATGTAGAAAAACAGCCAGATAAAATTGACTGTTTTCAAGCAGTTTTAGTCGAAAAATTCTTTTAATTCCTTTACAATATCCCGCTGCGACAGCATTTCTAGAGATGCCAGCTGATTTAGATTTTGCTGGATTTGCCGACCGTAGCGCTTAGTTGAAATACGATTGTCCAGAAGAATAACCGCTGACTTCTGATGTTCATTGCGACGGGTTCGCCCCATAGCCTGCTTCAATCGTAAAATAGCTGACGGCAACTGATAATCGTAAAAAGGATTTTTGCCTTCTGCCTTCAGATGATGATTGATTTTTTTCACAAAGAAATCTTTGGGATTATCAAAAGGAATCCGCGTGATGAGCTGAATGATTTGCTCTTGCTGAGCAAAATCCGCTCCTTCCCAGAAACTGCCTGCTCCTAGCAAGATGGGTGCCTCTCCCTTGTCAAAGCGCCGCTTGATATTGGCTGGCTCGCCGTTCTTATACTGGGCCAAATGCGGCAAGGTCAGCTGGTCTGAAGTGGCCAGCAATAAATCCTTGGAGGTAAAGAGAACCACCATCGGCAGACTCAGTGGAGCTAAGCTCTCTAAGCTTGCAACAATCCTCTCAGCGTATTCCTGAGTTGATAACTCCACCACATCTGGAAAATCTAGATCTAAGAAAAGTTTCTGCAGGGGCTTTTTTTGCTGAGGAAGTTTATAAAAATGATACTCCTCAAAGCCTAATAATTGAGGCAAATTCACCTTGGAACTAATCTCCAAAGTAGAAGAAACCAAGATCACCTTAACCGTCTCAGGCAGGAAATCTTTAAACCTCATGAGTTCTGAGCGCCCAGCATGAAGCCTTGTCACCCGATGATCTGCAAAATGTTCTTCCGTTAGCCAGTAGTATTGATACTTGGTTGAAAATAATTCCCTGAGCTCTGGTAGCAAGCTCTCATCCAGCTCAGACACATCCTGACGCAGCTTGACTATCTTCTGTGAATCTAATTCACTGGTCTTACCCCGCTGCTTTTCAGCAGCATCCGCCAGTTCAAATTGGATGCTTTGCAAGAGGCGTTCTTGTAAAATCTGTTTTTCTATCTGCAGAGCTTGGCTGATAGTTTGCAATTGCTTGGTCAAATTGATACTGGCCTGCGAAAAACTTTCCAAGGCAAAAAACATTTTTTGAGCCTCGTCCACCACCAACATCCGATTGTCCAGCAAAGACTGGTCATCTTCTAGGCGCGTCAAAAGATAAGCATGATTGGTAATCACGACACGACTGCTAGCTGCCTTGACCTGCCCCAGTCGCCAAAAATCTTCTTCATAAAAGTGTGAATGCTTACCTAATTTCCCATCATGGCGTATCTGGCTAAAATAAGACTCAAAACGATAAGCCTGGCCGATTTCATTTAAATCACCTGTCTCCGTTTCTATCAGCCAAACCAAAAGCTGCATTTTGCAACGATTAACAAGTCGATTATCGTCCAAGACCGAGAGACTTTGATAAAAATAATCTAATTTCAGATAATTTTCGGGACTTTTGAGATTATGAAAGGAGATATGAAAGACTTCCTCTAAGAGTCGGCCTTCCTTTTGCATCAGCTGGTCCTGTAAAATCTTCGTCGGAACGGTTACCAAGACCCTTTCCTGACCATAAGCCAAAATAGGGAATAAATAGCCAAAGGTCTTACCAAGCCCTGTCTGGGCCTCTAAAAAGCTAGCCGCAGTCTGACGACTAAGCGCCTCGGTCACATACTGCGCAAATATCAGCTGCTCAGGGCGCTTGTCCAGCCCCAACAGATAAAGGTTGGTCAGAAAATCCTGCGAAAGTTTCTTTTCAGGCGGCAAGATTTTCGGCTTTTTCAAAAAGATGCCGTGCGTCTCTTGCAAATCCTGACCAGAGTCATCTGGCATCGACTGAAAAATCTCTTCGATCGCTAGCCGTGACTCATAGATGAGACTATCGGCAAATTCCAGCACCTTCTCCAGCAAAGTTTTTGGCAGTCCTACCATCTTTTTCTGGATTTTTAGAAATAGCTGAGCCGTCGCCTGAGCATCTGCCAAGGCGGTATGAGCATTTTCCAGAGGAATCTCCAAAAGCTCGCACAGATTTCCTAAGGCATATTTATCAAAAGTCGGGTAAAAAACCTGAGCTAGTTCAACCGTATCCACTCTCGGAGTCAGCAGGTCAAAGCCTTCCCAAAAGAGAGCTTCTGCCAAGAGATTAGCATCAAACTTGACATTATGGGCGACAAAAATCGCATCCTCAATCAGCTCGTAAACTTCACGGGCAACCTGTGAGAAGTCCGGAGCTTGACGCAAGCGCTGATCATCCAATCCTGTCAGCTGTTTAATATGCTCATCCAAGTCCTCATGCGGATTCACATCTGTTTCATACGTTTGGCAAATCACCCCGTTTTCAATGATGACAATGCCGATTTGAATAATTTTTGCATTGCTGTTCGCACTTGTAGCCTCCAAGTCGATGACAGCATATTTATAGTTCGATTGTGCCATACTGCTATGATTATATCACAAATGCCAGCCTGAGACATCTGAAAATAAGCTGAGCCCCAAAATTAATTTTGTGCAAAATTTCTGCTTTTTTGTTACACTCTTTATTGAGAAAACATACGCAGAGGAAGCCCAATGAAAGTTCACAAAATTGTCAATCTCATCGCTTTTGAAAATACTTATATCCTTGAAAATGACTGTCATGTCATCGTAGTTGACCCCGGCAGCGACTGGCGGAAAATCCAACGCAAGCTAGAAGAAATCGCTAAACCCATCACTGCTATTTTGCTGACTCATACGCATTACGACCATATTATGAGTCTGGATAAGGTCCGAGATAACTTTGCCAATCCGCCCGTCTATGTAGCTGAGAGCGAAGCAAGCTGGCTCTATACTCCTACTGATAATCTTTCTGGTCTTGACCGCCATGCAGATTTGGAAGACGTCATTCTCAGACCTGCCGAACACTTTTTCGCCTATCACCAAGACTACCAGCTGGACGACTTTCATTTCTATGCTGTTCAGACACCTGGTCATTCTATTGGAGGAGTTTCCATTATTTTCCCAGAAGAGCAAGTCGTCCTGACTGGTGATGCCCTCTTCCGTGAAACCATCGGCAGAACAGATCTACCGACTGGTAATATGGACCAGCTCCTTGCTGGCATCCGCGAAGAGTTATTTGTCTTGCCCAAAGACTATCGTGTCTATCCCGGCCATGGAAATGACACAACGATTGGCCACGAAAAGAATTTCAATCCATTTTTCCAATAAACTGATAGTGAGGCAGATAACAAGACTACCTCATTTTTTATCTAGTAAATGACTATTTCTACATCTGCAGATGAAATTAGAATAAAAAGTCAGGAAATAGGCTCTACAATCGGACTTCCATGTCATGTCACTTTTTGCTTATTATGATATACTTAGTTCATAGAAAATAAAGGATGGTCTTCATGATGGATAAAAGAAAAATTTTATTAATTCTGCTGGCTATTTCAGCTATACTAACTCTCCTTGGATTAGGCTTTTCTGCTTATAATTTTTATGTTTTTGACAAGCCTTTTCTAAACAGTACCACAAAAGGCCTCTTGTCTGCATTCTTTTTTACCCTCATTATAGTCAGCCTCGGCCTATCGAAAACAAAGCGATAGTAGTAATTTATATTTTTAATACAATAAAAAAACAAACACCAAATGATGTTTGTTTTCAATCCGAACAGCCCTTGTAGGCTGTTTTTTTATTAAATCTTCAAGAAGCGTCTCATAGAAATGGATGAACCAAGTGAACCGATAAATATTCCTAGGACTGATACAGCCCCAATCATAGCAGGGACAAATAAGTGTGGCTCAATCATGGAAAGATTTTGCGCAACGAGATTTTTATTCATGGTTTGATAGGCCATATTATAACCAAAATAAACTAAAACTACTGGTAAAACTGAACCTAGCAAACCGATCCAAGCGCCTTCAAATAGGAAGGGACCGCGGATATAGCTATTTTTTGCACCCACTAAGCGCATAATCTGAATCTCACGACTCCGTGAAATAATAGTAATCCGAATGGTATTGGAAATCAGGAAGACTGCAATAAAGATGAGCAAGCCTGCCCCTACCAGTCCCCATACTCGGATAAAATCAGATAAGGCAAACAGTTTTTGCGTATTAGCTCCACCATCCTGCACTTCCGAAACGCCTTCCAGCTTCTTGGCTTCTGCCGCAACGGAATCTACGTATTTATGCTCTGTCGTATCGACAATGTAAGCATCATAAAGTGGGTTTGAATCCCCCTCAAAGACCTTCCATTCACTTCCCATTGTCTCTGTCAGCTTTTCATACTGTTCTTCTTTACTTGAGTAAGTAACCTTTGAGACATGATCCATCGAAGTTAGGGCGTCATAAATCTTATGGTAATCATTATTTTTAACGGTCTGACCTTCTTTAACGATTGTTTTGCTGTTGTCAGCGATGTCTTTACGCATATAGACAACAATACGAACGTTGTTTGAAATATCAGACGCTAGCTTTGCGGTATTTAAAATAACAGAGGCAAAGATAGCAACTAAACTGAGAGTAATCGTAACTGAACTCACAGCTGCGACTGTCATCCAACCATTCCGCTTAAGGCTCTTAAGCGATTCAATCAAATGACGGAAAAACCTTCTAATCATCGTATCCGTATTCTCCTTCCGCCTCATCACGCACCACACGACCATTTTCGATAGCAATGACGCGGTGACGTAGGGTATTTACAATCTGACTATTGTGAGTCGCCATCAGAACTGTAGTTCCTTGCAGGTTAATGCGCTCCAGCAAATTCATGATTTCCCATGAATTATCCGGGTCCAAGTTACCAGTCGGCTCGTCAGCAATCAAGACCTGAGGATTGTTGACAATAGCACGCGCAATTGCAACCCGTTGCTGTTCCCCCCCTGATAATTCATTAGGGAAGGAACGGACCTTGTGCTTAAGGCCAACCAGATCCAAAACTTCCATGACGCGTTTCTTAATATTTCTACGATGCTCACCGATAACTTCCATAGCATAGGCAATATTCTCATAAACGGTCTTTTTAGGAAGTAATTTATAGTCTTGGAAAACCACACCGACTCTACGGCGCAACATTGGAATATCCCGTTTCTTGATTTTTCCCAAGTTAAAACCTGCTACAGCAAGGTTTCCTTTATCGATTTTAATTTCACGATAAAGGAGTCGAATAAAGGTTGATTTACCTGCTCCTGATGGACCTACAATATAGGCAAATTCACCTGGTTCGATATGTATAGATACACCACGTAGAGCAGTTGTCCCGTTGTCATACTTTTTAACAACGTCTTTCATTTCAATCATTGACATGAATTAGTACAATTCCTTTCATCAGAGTTTTTATCTAGCGATTTCACTCTGTTTTTAGTTGAGTCTCCATTTTAAATAGGCATCAATAAAGCCGTCTAAGTCTCCGTCCATGACCTTATCCACCTGAGCTACTTCATAGCTGGTTCGATGATCTTTGACCATGGTATAAGGAGTGAAGACATAAGAACGAATCTGACTGCCCCAAGAAATCTCTTTTTTATCTCCCTTAAGCGAATCAACTTCTGCTGCTTTTTTCTCTTGCTCCAACTGATAGAGCTTAGCCTGCAGCATTTTCATAGCTCGGTCACGGTTGCCATACTGGGTCCGGTCAACGGTAGACTGTACGACAATTCCTGTCGGAATATGGGTCAATCGCACACCAGTTGATACCTTATTAACGTTCTGTCCGCCGGCTCCACCTGAACGGAAAGTATCCATCTTAATGTCATCATCACGGACTTCTACTTCAATAGTATCGTCCAACTCTGGCATGACCTCTACTGAAGTAAAGGAAGTATGACGGCGTTTCGCCGAGTCAAATGGCGAAATCCGAACCAAACGGTGGACTCCCATTTCTGACTTGAGCAAACCATAAGCGTGCGGTCCTTCAAATGAAAGGGTCACCGACTTAATGCCTGCTTCATCTCCAGCTTGATAGTCCAAGACCTCTACTTTGAAGCCCTTGGCATTGCCGTAGCGCGTGTACATCCGTAGCAACATATCGCCCCAATCCTGAGCCTCTGTTCCACCAGATCCTGGGTGAATTTCAAGAATAGCGTTGTTATTATCATAAGGCTCCGACAGCAAGAGAGTCATCTCATAGCTGGTCATCATTTTCTCAAGCTCGGTCAACTTTTCTTCCAGCTCTTCCTGAACCGAGTCGTCCTCAGCCAGAAAATCAAGCAAGATTTCCGATTCATCAAAAAGCTCGGTCATCTGATGGAAATTTTCATAGGTTTGCTTGAGTTCATTGAGCTCTTGAGATGTCTTCTGGGCTGCAATGTTGTCATCCCAAAAGTCGGGTTCTGTCATCTTATTTTCTAAGATGGCAATTTCTTCTTCCAGACCTTCTAAGTCAAAGAGACCCCCTGAAAGAAGCTAATTTTTCACGATTTGCGTCAATCTTTTGACGAATTTCTGAAATGTCCATAAATACCTCTTTTCATATATCGTTTTATTATAACACATTTTCAGACATTTGCCTAATCGGATAATGAAGCTCCTTCATTTTATACAATTTTTAATGGATAGGCAAGAATAGGAGTCCCTTGTCATGGAATTGTTAAAAAAGTAATATAATGACATGGGGTTGGAAGAATTATTCTGGATTACAAGGTTCTAATAATCTATTTGGGATTCAAATAGAGGAGAGCACTCCATAAGACGCTTAAATATTTTCAAGTTTTTCAAAATATGCTAGACTAAAATCATGACAAAAATCGGATTTATGAGCGACCTCCATCTGGACTCCAATCAGTTTGGAGATTTTGAGCGGCAAACTCTTCGCCAGCTTTTAAAAGAGGAGCAAATTGACCACCTACACATTGCTGGAGATTTATCCAACGACTTGAACAAGATCAGTCTGCCCTTTCTTGAAACTTTGAAGCAAGATCTTCCTCTCTCTTTTAATCTGGGAAACCACGATATGCTGGGACTTTCTGAGCAAGAAATTTCAAACTATGATTTTCAGGTCCAACAGTTCGGCCAGACCAAGCTCGTCAGCTTTTCTGGCTGGTATGACTACAGCTTTGTTCCAGAAAAAAGCAAGGAAGAGCATCTGAGAACCAAGACCAATTTCTGGTTTGACCGCAGATTGGAGCGTCAACTCGACGACCCTAGCATTACAGCTCAGACGCTGCAAGAGTTAGAAAAACTGCTGATGACTTTAGATGGCCCAATTATTGTTGCTCTGCATTTTGTCCCCCATCAAGACTTTCTATACGACCATCCCTATTTCCAGCGCTTCAACGCCTTCCTAGGAAGCCAAGCTTTTCATCGACTCTTTGTCAAATACAGGGTGAAAAAAGTCGTTTTCGGCCATCTTCATCACCGCCACCAAAGCCGTGTCATCGAAGGTGTCCGCTACCATATGCGTCCTCTGGGCTACATCCGTGAATGGAAACTGACTCGGAACTTTTTTAACGACTTTCCTCAGTATCAGATTCCCCAGATGTACCGCCTGCACAAGCGTTATAATGCTGTTAAAGATTTAGCCGAATTTCGAGACTATAAGAAAAAACACCTGGCAGCTGAACTGCGAGATGCTTTAACAGTGATTGAAGTTCAGTAATGGAAATGTTGAATTGCAGCTCTCAGCTCATCTGAGAGCTGTTTTTTGCTGTCCAACTGCACATAGACTTCTAATAAACAGGAACGAAAATTGGAAAAAGCAATGAAGTCTTGGTTACTTTCCAATGGAAAACTCTGTGATTGAAGCCACAGTCTAAGTTCATGCTGCGACAGTTTTTTCTTTAAGACAGCTTGATAGAGCACCTGGGCTAAGCGCCAGTCCTCATCATTTCTGAAACGGACTGAAACTCTTTTAAAAACTTGATGAATGACCTCTAAAACCTCTGGCATCCTACTGGAGGGAAAGTCCGGATGACAAGCCACTTCTGTCAATAAGTCTGCTCCATGAGCGAAGGCATGAACCCAACCGTATTTCCTGGAGTAACCCCTTGTGTCTCTTTCGACTGATAAATAGGTTAGTCCCTTATCTAGTAAATAATTTCTTTCATGCACTGATAAAGCCTGATAATACGAAGAGTCTGGATTACCATCACAGCTTAAGAGATTAGCATAAAGTAAAGCCGTGAAGGAACGTGTTAAGGTGACTTGACCATTTTCGTCACTCTTGTAAAAAAGTCCTTGTCTTTTGACTGCTTCTTGAGCCAAGAAACGAAACTGTTCAACTGAAAACAGATCAGCCTGAAGTCCCCTTGCTAAGGACGAAAAGACTAACTCATCACGGATTGTCGCTTCTGGATGACCAATATGATCCAGTAACCATAAGATTTCTTCCTCATAATACAAAGGAGAAGCCTCTTCCAACTTCTTTCGTAAATTTCGATACATACCTTCACCGCCCTTTCGAGTTGCTTTCTTTGAATTTGATTATACCCCCTTGTACGCAAAAAAGCCATCCGAAGATGACCTTTTGCTCTTAAATAGCATTCTTGTCCATACCTAATTTACGTTGGATGAACTTAACAATTTCAACAATGATAATCATAGAGAAACTGCCGATCAGGACAACAGCCCATTGAGTCACATCTAACTTAGTCACATGGAAAATCTTTTCCAGTGGATCAATCACAATGGTTGAAATCAAGAGAATGAAAGAAACCAGAATAGACCAGTTAAAGGTCTTAGACTTAAACGGTCCAACTGTAAAGATAGATTGGTAAACAGATTTCACATTGTAAGCATGGAAGAGCTGGATGAGCCCTAGAGTTGCAAAGGCCATAGTAAGGGCATCCGCATGGATCGCTTTTACATCACCAATATGTACAGGATTAGCAATAGCATAGCCATAGACGGACAGAACGAGAGCACCTTGCAGCAGTCCTTGATAGATGATGGAACTCATGACACCACCAGAGAAGAAGCTAGACTTACGGCCACGAGGCTTGTGAGTCATGACACCTGGCTCAGCAGGTTCAACCCCCAGAGCAATAGCTGGGAAAGTATCTGTTACCAAGTTGATCCAAAGCAGATGAACGGGCTGCAGCACATCCCATCCAAAGAGGGTTGCCAAGAAAATAGTCAGCACTTCAGCTGTATTAGCAGAAAGAAGGTATTGAATGGTCTTTTGAATATTTGAAAAGACTTTCCGTCCTTCTTCAACTGCGACGATAATTGTCGCAAAGTTATCATCCGCTAGAATCATGTCAGAAGCACCCTTAGATACTTCTGTACCTGTGATTCCCATACCGATACCAATATCGGCTGTCTTCAGAGCTGGTGCGTCATTGACACCATCACCTGTCATGGCAACGACCTTACCTTGGTTTTGCCAAGCTTTGACAATCCGTACCTTGTGCTCTGGAGATACACGCGCGTAAACAGAGTATTGACCAACTACTTTTTCAAATTCTGCATCAGAAAGTTCATTGAGTTCAGCACCAGTCAAAACATGGTCTTCCGTATCTCCAGCTTCAATGATTCCCAAGCGCTTAGCAATCGCTTCAGCTGTATCTTGGTGGTCACCAGTAATCATAATCGGACGAATACCAGCTTCTTTGGCGACACGAACAGCTTCTGCTGCTTCTGCACGTTCTGGGTCAATCATACCGATTAAACCAGTAAAGATTAAATCATTTTCTAGATTTTCAGAAGTTAGGTCAGCCGGAACCGCATCAATAATCTTGTATGCGCCAGCCAGCACACGCAGAGCTTGGTGAGCCATTTCAAAGTTATTAGACTTGATTAGCTGTGATGTAGCATCATCAATCGCTGCAATATCTCCAGCCTTGTCACGGGAAACACAACGTTTCAAGAGTTGATCTGGCGCTCCCTTGACCGCCACGAGGAACTTCCCATCTGGCAATGGATGAACGGTAGACATGAGCTTACGATCTGAATCAAATGGCAGCTCAGCCACACGAGGATACTTCTCTAAAAATCCTTTGACATCATAACCCTTGTCCAAAGCATACTGGATGAAGGCTGTTTCCGTTGGGTCACCGATCAACTTGCCTTCTTGGTCAATCTTGGTATCATTGGCTAAGACAACAGAACGTAAGAGCGGCAGCTCCAGTCCAAGTTCAATATCTTGGCCAGCTTCATTCAGGACTCCGTCGTAAAAGACTTTTTCGACCGTCATCTTATTCATGGTCAGGGTACCGGTCTTATCTGAAGCTATAATTTCAGTTGAACCAAGCGTTTCTACTGCTGGCAATTTACGGACAATCGAATTACGCTTCGCCAAAACCTGTGTTCCCAAAGCCAAGACGATAGTAACGATAGCAGGCAGACCTTCTGGAATAGCTGCAACTGCCAAGGCTACAGATGTCATCAATTCACCAAGCGGATCTTTTCCTTGAATGAAAACACCGACTACAAAGGTCACCGCAGCAATCACTAAGATCGCATAGGTCAGAACCTTAGACAAGTTATTGAGATTTTGCTTGAGCGGTGTGTCAGTCTCATCTGCATCTTGCAACATGCCTGCGATATGACCGACTTCTGTGTACATCCCGGTATTGACAACAACCCCTACTCCTCGACCGTAAGTGACATTGGAGTTTTGGAAGGCCATATTGACCCGGTCGCCAATACCAGCATCTGCTGCTACGTCGACAGTCAAATCTTTCTCAACTGGCACAGACTCACCTGTCAGAGCGGCTTCTTCAATTTTCAGGGAATTAGCTTCCAAAAGTCGCATATCTGCTGGGACAACATCACCGGCTTCCAGTCTGACGATATCACCAGGTACCAAGTCCTTAGAATCCACTTCTGTGACATGACCATCACGCAGGACACGCGCAGCTGGGCTGGACATAGATTTGAGAGCCGCAATTGCTTCTTCAGCTTTGCCTTCTTGGTAGACACCAAAGATAGCATTGATGATGACAACGGCTAGGATAATCACAGCATCCGCAATATCCTCACCACCTGACGTCACGACAGACAAGACCGCCGCTACCAACAAGATGATAATCATCAAATCCTTGAACTGCTCGATGAATTTCATCAAGAGAGTCTTTTTCTCTCCTTCTTCCAATTCATTGCGACCGTAGTCCGCCAAACGTTGCTGGGCTTGGCTGCTGGTCAACCCTTGTTCGGAAGCTTCCATTGCTTGCAAAACTTCCTCAGGACTTTGCGTATAAAAAGCTTGGCGCTTTTGTTCTTTTGACAAAATGTCTCCTCCTTTTGATGGGCCTCTTTCAAAATAAACAAAAAAGAGACCTGTTAATTAACAAGTCTCGCTATTTCATACAAGGCCGGAAATTTCTTTCGTATTGACGACCTTGTAACGGTTATTCCGTTAGCTACTCCCTTGAGTTAGAAACTATTATACCAAATTTTCAAGCTTTTGCAAGGGGAAACATTATGATTTTCAAGAGTTTTCTCGGAGAATAGCAGCTAACCCCAGCTAATTTCCATCTCATAGCTGGCAAAAATTTGCTCTCCATCAACAGTTTTCAGCTGATAATGAAGTTGCAGGACTTGATTAGTAAAATCAACCTTATAGAAAGGAGTATCGGTCACAAACTGCTGCACGCCCACAGGTGTATGGATGCCAACCAGCGCCTGCCCTTGACTGATGAAGCGCATGATGGACTTAGGCTCAGAAAAGCGGGTCATAACCAGCTCTTTATCGTGAAATTTCAGAACTACTTTCTCCCCTTCCTCATTCTTGTATAGCAGATAGTGATAGTCTCCTTTTTGCGTCCAGTCCGTATCGTAGACCTGATCGATTAGCTCGGTATGCCCGTTCAGCTGGATGTGATTTTTTATTCTAATTTGCATCTTGATCTCGTTTCTCTTTTTCTTTCCCTATTTTATCAAAAAAAGAACAAAATTGCTCTTCTTTCAGTTGCAGCTTTGATTTTTTTCCTACTATGATTTGTGGTATAATGGTAGCATGATTGAAAAAGTATTTCGGGACCCGGTCCACAATTATGTGCATGTGGATCATCAGGTCATTTATGATTTAATCAATACCAAAGAATTTCAACGGCTGCGCCGCATAAAACAGCTGGGTACTTCCGGCTATACCTTCCACGGCGGGGAGCACAGCCGTTTTTCGCATTGTCTGGGAGCTTATGAGATTGCCCGGCGCATCACTAAGATTTTCAATGAAAAATACCAAGCCAACTGGGACAGCCACGAAAGCCTGCTGACCATGACAGCCGCTCTCCTTCATGACTTGGGGCACGGGGCCTATTCGCATACCTTCGAGCGCCTCTTTGATACCAATCACGAGGATATTACGCGGCAAATCATCACCAGCCCAGAGACAGAGATTCATCAGGCCTTGGTGCAGGTTTCGCCGGATTTCCCAGAAAAGGTAGCTAGCGTCATCAACCATACCTATCCCAATAAGCAGGTGGTCCAGCTGATTTCCAGCCAAATCGATGTAGACCGGATGGATTATCTCTTGCGAGATTCCTTTTTTACCGGCGCTTCCTATGGACAATTTGACTTGACTAGAATTTTACGAGTGATTTGTCCTGTAGAAAACGGCATCGCCTTCAAGCGCAATGGCATGCATGCGGTAGAAGACTACGTAGTCAGCCGCTACCAGATGTACATGCAGGTCTATTTCCACCCGGCTAGCCGAGCTATGGAAGTTCTGCTGCAAAATCTGCTCAAGCGGGCTAAATATCTCTATCCGGCTCAGAAGGATTATTTTGCTCTGTCATCGCCCAATCTCATTCCATTCTTTGAAAACAGAGTGACCCTGCAGGATTATCTGGCCTTGGATGATGGTGTTATGAATACCTATTTCCAAGTTTGGATGACTAGTCCAGACAAGATTTTATCTGACTTGGCTCAGCGTTTTATCAACCGCAAGGTCTTTAAGTCTATCGTCTTCTCTCAGGAAAACGAAGCGCATTTGGATATCATGCGAGACCTAGTTGGACAGGTTGGTTTTGACCCTGATTACTATACTGCTATCCATCGTAATTTTGATTTGCCTTATGATTTCTACCGGCCTGACGTTGAAAAACCTCGAACCCAGATTGAAATCCTGCAAAAAGATGGCAGCTTAGCAGAACTATCCAGCCTGTCTCCTATCGTTCATTCGCTAGCCGGTACCAGACAGGGCGATAATCGCTTCTACTTCCCCAAGGAAATGCTAGCAGAGACCGGACTTTTCAGCGAAAAAAACCAGACCTTTATGCACTATATCAAAAACGACCAATTTACCTACGGAGAATAATATGTCTATCAAATTAGTTGCCGTTGACATTGACGGCACCCTTGTAAATAACCAAAAAGAAATCACACCTGAAGTCTTCAGCGCTGTTCAGGATGCCAAGGCTGCTGGCGTCAAGATTGTCATTGCGACCGGCCGTCCTATTGCAGGAGTTCAAAAGCTTCTCGAGGAGCTAGAGCTTAATCAGCCAGACAACTATGTCGTTACTTTCAACGGCGGACTGGTGCAGGATACTGTTACAGGTCAAGAATTAATCAAGGAAACACTGACCTATGACGACTATCTCGATATCGAACTGCTCGGGCGAAAATTAGGTGTCCACATGCATGCCATCACCAAGGACGGCATTTATACAGCCAATCGCAACATCGGCAAGTACACTGTTTACGAGTCCAATCTTGTTAACATGCCTATCTTCTACCGCGCGCCTGAAGAAATGACTGATAAAGAAATCGTCAAGTGCATGTATATTGATGAGCCAGAAATTCTAGATGCGGCCATTGCCAAGCTTCCACCAGAATTGGCCGAAAAATATACACTGGTTAAATCCGCTCCTTTCTATCTAGAAATTGTCAAAAAAACTGTCAATAAAGGAGCTGCTATCCTCCATCTAGCTGAAAAACTTGGCTTGAGCAAGGAGCAGACCATGGCTATTGGTGATGAAGAAAATGACCGCGCCATGCTGGAAGCAGTCGGATCTCCTGTTGTCATGGAAAACGGCAGAGAAGAACTCAAGAAAATCGCCAAATACATCACCAAGTCGAACGAAGAATCCGGCGTAGCACACGCTATTAGAGAGTGGGTTTTAAAATAATGTACAGCTACAAAATTGGAATTTCAGCTCAGGAACACGACGATTTTGTCACAGCACATCCGCAGGCCAATCTCTTGCAGAGCGCAGCCTGGGCTCAAATCAAAGATAACTGGGGAAATGAACGTCTGGGCTTCTACAAAGACGGCCACTTGGTTGCCGCAGCCAGTGTCCTAATTAAACCACTGCCCTTAGGGATGACCATGCTTTATATCCCGCGCGGCCCCATCATGGACTATGGTGACAAGGAGCTGCTGGCCTTTGTTTTGGCCTCGCTCAAGAAATTTGCCAAGGAGAAAAAAGCGCTATTTGCCAAGTTTGACCCTAGCCTCTTTCTAGCAGAAAGCAAGATGGGCGGCGAATTGCAAGACAAAGCAGAGACGGTTAAGCTGATTCAAGAGCTGCAGCAAGCTGGAGCTATCTGGGTCGGAAGGACTGAGTCTCTAGATGAAACCATCCAGCCTCGCTTGCAGGCCAATATTCATAAAGAAGATTTTAGTGAGGAACTGCTTTCTAAAAGCACACGTCAGGCCATTCGTACTGCCCGTAACAAAGGCATTCAAATCCAATTTGGTGGAGCAGAATTACTGGATGACTTTTCAGCCCTGATGAAGAAAACGGAAAATAGAAAAAACATTCACCTGCGTGGCAAAGACTATTACCAAAAACTATTGGACACTTATCCTGACCACTCCTACATCACCTTATCCAGCATTGATCTAAAGGCACGTTTGGAAGACTTGCAGGCTCAGCTGACCAAGACACTTAAAGAAGCAGAGAAATTTACCGAGAAAACCAAGCCCGGCAAGATTGAGAATAACCAGCAAGAACAGAAACGCCTCCAAGAAGAGATTGACTTTCTGCAAGACAAAATCAGCCAAGGTGCTACTGTCGTTCCCCTGTCTGGCACACTGGTCTTAGAATACGGCAAGACCTCTGAAAATATCTATGCCGGAATGGACGAGGCGTACCGTCGTTACCAGCCAGCCATCATCACTTGGTACGAAACAGCCAAACATGCTTTTGAGCGCGGAGCAGATT
>CAURCE010000021.1:0-25545 GCA_963523365.1 uncultured Streptococcus sp. | reverse complement strand
GAACCATTTCGAATGGTACTTCGATACCCATGTCACCACGAGCGATCATGATACCGTCAGCAGCTTCGATGATTTCATCCAAGTTGTCAATACCTTGTTGGTTTTCGATTTTAGCGAACAATTGAACATGTCCGTTACCAGTTTCTTCACAGATTGCACGAACTTCGTTGACGTCTTTTGCAGTACGTACAAATGAAATCGCGATGAAGTTGATTCCTTGCTCAAGACCGAAGCGGATATCGTCATTGTCACGCTCAGCAAGTGCTGGGAAAGGAATTTTAGTGTTAGGGATGTTTACACCTTTTTGTTTAGCGATAACACCGTCATTTTCAACTTCAACTACAAATTCACGGCTTGCATCGTCTTTTTCTACAACGCGAAGACCAAGTTTACCATCGTCAACCAATACTTGGCGACCTACTTCAACATCATCGTAGATATCAAGTCCACCAGCAACGTTCAAAGCAATCACATCGCGAGTTGATTTGATTCCTTGTTTTGTCGCAACGCGGATTTTTTCACCAGTTTTGTATGAGTACTCTTTTGCTTCGCCTTCGAACAATTCTGTACGGATTTCTGGACCTTTAGTGTCAAGAAGGAAACCAACTTTTTTACCAGCGATTTCTTCCGCACGTTTAACAGTTGCCATACGCTCACCTTGTTCTTGGTGGTCACCGTGTGAGAAGTTGAAACGGAAAGTGTTTGCCCCTGCCTCAATCAATTTTGCAATATTTTGAGCTGAAGCTTCAACGTCCAGTTTTTCACCCCAGTATCCGTCTTCACCGAATTTTTTACCGCCACGGATTTCTACCGCAGGACCTAAAGTTGCAACGATTTTTACGCGTTTGTTCATGATATTAAGAAACTCCTTCTACTATTTGGGGATTTCACCCCTGATTGACCAATTAAATATTAATGCTGCGATTGAGCTCTGCTAAGCCGATATCAGCTTTGTGTGGATTGTTGACAACGATTTTGCCATCTGCAGTCAGGCTAAAGAGTGCGCCTTCTTCAGCAGTTCCCAAGATTGGGCTTTCCACCATTTCTTCATTACGGATACCTACGGCAACACCACCGATACCTTCTTTAAGTAGTTTAACGGCATGCGCTCCCATACGAGAAGCCAATACACGGTCGCGAGCAGTTGGTGAACCACCACGTTGGATGTGACCAAGTTCAGTCACACGGAGATCGCTAGTATCACCAGCTTCTTTCAGCTTTTTACCAAACTCATCTGCTGACATAACTCCTTCAGCAAGAACAATGATATTATGCTTCTTACCTTTTTCATAGCCACGTTTGATGCTGGCAACGATATCTTCAATCTTGAAGCCTTCTTCAGGAATGATAATTTCATCTGCACCTGTAGCAATACCTGCCCAAAGTGCGATATCTCCAGCGTTACGTCCCATTACTTCAACAACGAAAGTACGACGGTGACTGGATGATGTATCACGGATCTTGTCGATCGCATCCATTGCAGTTGTAACAGCAGTATCAAAACCAATAGTGAAATCTGTTCCGACAATGTCATTGTCAATAGTTCCAGGTACACCGACAGCTGGGAAGCCATGCTCTGTTAAGCGCATCGCACCATGGTAAGAACCGTCTCCACCGATAACAACCACACCTTCAATACCGTGTTTCTTCAGTTGTTCGATTCCCTTTAATTGCCCTTCAAGTTTTGCAAACTCAGGGTAGCGTGCTGAATGAAGGAAAGTTCCTCCACGAGAAATAATGTCTCCAACTGAAGTTGCATCAAGTGGATAAATATCACCAGCAACCATTCCAGCGTAGCCACCATAAATCCCATAAACTTCCATTCCTTCGGAAATTGCTTTACGAACGACTGCACGAATAGCAGCATTCATACCAGGGGCATCTCCACCACTGGTCAAAACAGCAATACGTTTCATTTCGTAATGTGCTCCTTTATCTTTTTAACATTCTTATAGAATTATACCACAATCAGAATAAAAATTCTCTTATTTTCCTGATTTTTTACCGAAAAACCGTTTTCATGCTATAATTTTCTAGTTCAGCTTGAAGTTGGTCTGATTTTTGAACTTGAAAGCCTGATGCAGGAACCGTTTTCTTCTCATTCTCATAGCGTAGCACCACGGGAATATTCCCTGGGTATCGCTGCAGGATCTCCGCAATCTGCCTGTCGTGACTAGTATCAGCTAATTGGATCCAAAAGCGTTCTGAGCTTGCTTTCTCCACCTCTGCTAGAACCATCTGTAGTCGGCCATCCCTCTCCTGAATTTTTCCAGTCAGATAGTAATAGCCTTTTTCTTGGATTAGTTGAGCAAAGCGGCGGTAAACCTCTGGAAATAAAGTGACATCTAACTTTTTCTTGGTATCCGTCACTTGCATAAAGGCCATATTTTCACCATTTTTGGTGCGAATAACCTTGATAGACTGGACTTCTACTAAAATGGTCGCCTTACTATTATCGGCCAACTCTTCAATCCAGACAAAAGGATGGTAGGCTTTCTTAGCTAGGCTAATAAGTGGATGGTCACTAAGGCCAATTCCAATCAAGGCTTGCTCCTGCTCAAATTTTTCTGCAGCAGTAAAATCCTCAACATCCGTCCATGAATAGCTAGTATCAGCAAATAAACTCCCCAACTCATCTGCAAAGACAAAAAGATTCGGTAGATTGTGCAAAATCTTCTGCCGATTGGGCTCAAAAACATCAAAGAGTCCCAACTGCACCAAAGGACTTAAAAGTGGCAACTTATGATAACTCTGCGGCAGGCGTAAGATAAAATCTTCCACACTGCTAAAGGGATTCTTTTGACGCTCTTCTATAATCCAGAAAGCAAAATCCCTTGGCAAGCCCTTGATATTTTTCAGGCCAAGATAGATTTTTCGCTCCTGAAACTTATCTTTATAGGGAATGTTATGGATGGTCAAGGGAGCTAGCTCGAAGCCAAATCCGAGTGCATCTGTGATATAGTCCGAGCTAGAATAATTAAGCATGACATCAAAGAAGATGTCTGGATAATGAGCCTTGAAATAGGCCAACTGAAAAGCTAGAGCCGAGTAAGCATAGGCATGACTGCGGTTGAAGCCATAACCGGCAAATTTCTCCATGACCGCGAAAACTTCCTTGGCCTTAGTCTCTGAGTGCCCCAATTTGACAGCTCCCTCGACAAATTCTTCCTCCATTTTATGCATTTCAGCAACATTTTTCTTGCCCATCGCCCGCCGTAAAATATCGGCCTTCCCCAGACTAAAACCACCAAAACGCTGGGCGACCTGCATGACCTGCTCTTGGTAAAGCATGATGCCATAGGTTGGAGCCAAGATATCCTCCAAGCTCGGATCAATCATCTCCACGCGCTCGCGACCATGCTTGCGCTTGACAAAGTTATCAATATAGTCACTAGCACCTGGACGATTGAGAGAGGTAGTAGCTACTACTTCTTCAAATTGGACGGGTTGGACTCTTTTCAAAAGACTGATAGCACCCGCTTGTTCAAACTGGAAAATCCCCTTGGTATTGCCTGCTGCAAAGAGACGCAGAGTTTCCTCGTCTTCCAAGTCAATACGAGCAATATCAATATCAACTCCATATTTGTCTAGAGCTGCTTCTTTCATCCGCTGGACAAAGGTTAAATTGCGCAAGCCCAGAAAGTCCATCTTAAGCAGTCCATTGCTTTCGACACCGTGGGCATCGTACTGGGTGAGATACATATCCTCCCCGTATTTTAAGGGGATTTGATTGGTCAAATCATCGTCACTCATGACGACACCAGCCGCATGGATTGAGGTCTGACGTGGATTTCCTTCGATTTTCTTAGCAATTTCAAAAGCCTTCTGGTATTCTAGCTTACTATTGATAATCTGACGAAAGGCTATATTTCGCTCATAGGCAGTGGTTAAGTTGTCTCGAAAGCCAATTTTTTTGGTAATATTGGTCAGCTCGTACTCTGGCAAACCAAAGCGCTTAAAAACATCTCGGATAGCCTGCTTGGCCCCAAAGGTTGAGTAGGTCACAATCTGAGCCGCATGCATGCTACCGTAGCGATCTCGGACATAGCGTATAAACTCCGGCCGATACACATCGGGAATATCAATATCAATATCGGGCATGGTATAGCGTTCTAGGTTTAGGAAACGTTCAAAAAGCAGGTTCTTTTCTACTGGGTCAATGCCTGTAATCTCCAAAGCATAGGCTACTAAACTGCCAACTGCAGAGCCACGTCCCATCCCCATGTAATAACCTTGACTGCGGCCAAAGCGCAGCAAATCCCAGACAATAAGGAAATAATCATCAAAGCCCATCTGATGAATGACATCCAGCTCCTGATCCAGCCTTGCTTGATAGACTGCACCCGCAAGTCCCCGTTTGGCTAATCCCGCCTCAGCCAATTCCCTCAGCTCTTCTACAGCAGATCGCTCAGGATTAAAGCGTGGAAGCTTCAAGTCAGTGTTGATTTCATAGTGAACACCAGCTACCAATTTCTCCAAGTTGGTCAAACTCTCTGGAAAGTTTTCAGCGAAAGCTTCTTCTAAAGAGGCTGGGGCTAATAAAAACTCATGGCTCGACAGGTGACCGACCTCTCGCAAACTGATATTGTCCCGAATCGCCCTCAGCATTTGCAAGGTTTCTAAATCTCCCTGCTCAAAGTAGCGAACCGTATGCAAGGGCAGGACTGGCCTGGTCAATTCCTGCCTTGGCGTATCTGGAAAGACCCCAACATAAAAGTCCAAACCCAGATCTAGCTGATCCACACCTTCAAAGATTGGTACAATCAGAGCCAGCCCCTTAAAAAGATGTTGAAAATCTTCCCAATTTTGACGATTCATCATTTTCAGAGTTGAAATCTTCATCAAATTACGATAGCCCTGACTATCCAAGGCCAAGAGTCTCAGATTGAGAGGATTTCCATCTTTAAAAACTTCCATCTCTAGACCTAGCAAGGGTTGAAGTCCTGCCGCTTTTGCCTCCTCTAGAAAATGATAAGCCCCATAAAGATTGTCAACATCCATCATACCTAGACTTTTGTAGCCCAAGTCCTTGGCCCGTTGAACATATTTTTTGATAGAGACTAAACTATCCATAAAGCTATAAACAGTCTTGGTATCTAGTTGTGTAATCACAAAATTCTCCTTGATACAGCTACGATAAATGATGCCTACTAGTAAAAAGAAGGCAGAAAAAATGCGTTTCCACTTCTTTATTTTTACATTTTATCTGAAAATCTATGCCAAATCTTGGCTAACTCCTGACCTCTTCATTCCTATCAGTTAAGCATATTGGACAAGCAATAATTTTCAACATTCCTGCTTCTATTATACCTAAATTTCTGTAAAGAAGAAACTCAGAATCTCTTATATCCGGCAACTGTGTTTAACTAAAACAAAAAATGAGACAGAACTAAATTCTTTCAAAATTTAATTCTGTCCCATCCCGAATCAATTTTATTATTTACGAGTTGATTTACGTTCATTGATCGTATGAGCTAGGAGAACTTCACGCTCTTCCAACTCTTCTTTATGCATGATCTTTGTCAGCATCCGCATACTAATTGCACCGATGTCATACAGAGGTTGTCCAATAGTAGACAGATTAGGGCGAGTAAAGCGAGCGATTTGCGAATCATCGCTAGTAATGATTTCAAAGTCTTCAGGAATACGAACACCTCGATCAGCCAAACCATTAAGCAAACCTGCTGCCAACTCATCTCCAGTCACAAAGGCTGCTGTGGCTTTTGAAGCAATCAGACGTTCAGCTAGATGGTAGCCATCATCATAGCTATACTTAGACTCGAAGACCAAGCCTTCGCTGTACGAAATTTTCTTGCCCTTCAGAGCTTCTTTGTAGCCAGACAAGCGGATTTTACCATTGATATCATCTACCAAAGGACCGCTGACAAAAGCAATTTTCTTGTTTCGTTTAGCCAATAGTTCCACAGCATCAACGGTTGCCTGTTTATAATCAATATTGACACTTGGTAACTGATGTTCTACATCCACCGTGCCCGCTAGAACCACTGGTGTTCGTGAACGTGAAAACTCTGAGCGAATTTTCTCTGTCAGATGGTAGCCCATAAAAATAATACCATCTACTTGCTTAGAGAAAAGGGTATTAACAACCGAAACTTCCTTGTCATCATCTTCATCGCTGTTTGCCAGGACGATATTGTACTTATACATTTCGGCAATATCATCAATCCCTTTGGCTAAAGTAGAGAAGTAACTATTCGTGATATTAGGAATTACAACACCAACAGTGGTCGTCTTTTTGCTGGCCAAACCACGGGCAACTGCATTAGGACGATAGTCAAGACGTTCAATTACTTCTAGTACTTTTTTTCGTGTATTTTCTTTTACATTCTTGTTACCATTTACAACTCGGCTGACTGTCGCCATTGAAACTCCCGCTTCACGGGCGACATCATAAATGGTTACTGTGTCGTCTGTGTTCATATAGTTTCCTTTCTTTTGTTGAAAATATCGTTTTCATTTTTCTACACTTATCATTGTATCACTAATTGTAAACACTTTCAAGTATTTTAGCGCACAGATATGAAAACTTTTTCATTTTTTATTTACACGAATCGCAGGAAATGAGTTATGGATTCAAATTAGTTTAAACTCAATAAAAAATCGGCTCAAAAGCCGATTTTTATTGATATCATTTAAAGCTGCCTATGCATCAACCAGAATTTCGCAGACCTGTCGCAATTCCATTGATGGTAATGTGAATCAAACGTTCTTGTTCTGGTGAAAGTTCTCCTCGACGCTGACGCTTAATCAGCTCAAGCTGGATATAATTCAAAACATTGAAATAAGGCATCCGATAGTTCAAGCTATCCTTGAGATAGGCATTTTCTGCTAAGAGCTCGTCATGGCCTTCAATCGCCAAGATAACATCCTTGGTCAGCTGCCATTCATCTAGGATTGTATTGAAAATATCGCGTACATTTTGGTCTTCACAAAGTTGCGCATATTCAAAAGCAATATTCATATTGGATTTGGATAGCACCATATCAACATTTGACAGGAGGGACTGGAAGAATGGCCATCTCTGATACATAAATTGAAGGAAGGCCAGATTATTTTCAGGATCTTCATCGATAAATTCTTTGAAGCTAGAGCCAACGCCATACCAACCAGGGAACATCACCCGGCTTTGAGACCATGAGAAGACCCAAGGAATGGCTCTCAGACCGCCAATTTCAGTGATTGTTTTACGGGCCGCTGGACGAGAACCGATATTAAAGCTAGAAATGGCCTTAATAGGACTAGACTCAAAGAAATAATCGTAGAAACGTTCGTCGCCAAAGACTAGATCGCGATAGATTTTGTAGCTTCGATCAACCACTCGATCCATCACTCTCTCGTATTCATTGGTCGTATTACTATCACTCTTCTTATAGCTTATCATGCGGTTAATAGCCGCCGATACAAGCATTTCCAGATTATAGTAAGCAGCGTCCTTATTACCGTATTTATTGCCGATAACCTCTCCCTGCTCTGTCAGGCGAATACGATCATTGATACTCCGCAATGGTTGTGAAGTGATTGCCTCATAGGTTGGGCCACCGCCACGACCGACAGTTCCTCCACGACCATGGAAGAAGGTAATCTTGACGCCAAACTTGTCGCCAATAGCTGTCAGCTGTTGCTGAGCCTTGTAAAGTGTCCAGCACGATGATAAATAGCCACCATCCTTGTTACTATCTGAGTAGCCCAGCATGATTTCTTGGTAGTTATTTTTAGAAGCGATCCATTTTTGAGCAATTGGCAGAGACAGATATTTCTCCATAGTATCGCAAGAATTATCCAAGTCCTCAATCGTTTCAAACAGAGGAACAATCTGCACACGTGCACCTTCCTCATCGATCAAGCCTACTTCTTTGAGCATGATCGCCAACTCTAGCAGATCTGATACACTAGTTGAATGGGAAATAATATTTTGCTTGATAACATCTTCGCCAATCGCATCCTTAAGCTGACGAGCCGTCTTGAAAATCTCCAATTCTTTTTGTAGAAGTTCAGATTTAGGTGCATGAGTGGCTGACAGAATCCGTGGATCCTCCAGAAGCTGCTTAAGAAGGACTTGGCATTTTTCTTCCTCCGACAAGCTGCTATAATCTTTTACGATATTAGCAGAAGCCAAGAGCTCCGCCACACAAGCCTCATGAACACTGGAATCCTGACGCATATCAATGCTGGCCAAGAAGAAACCAAAAATGTCAACTGCTTGTAGCAATTCAGTGAGTTCTCCAGTCACCAAAGCTTGTCCATTATGCTCCAACAAAGAATCGCGGATGACAAGGAGATCATCCTTAAACTCTTGCGCATTTTTATAAGACGGGAGTTCTTCTTTGCGCAACTCGTCCAAGCTATCACTGAGTCTAGACTGGATATAATTTGGAATGATCTCTCTACCATTATGGCTGACCGAAGTGGCTGAATTTGCATGCAGGACTGCTTCGGCTTTATCAGCCAAACGATGCCCTTCACCAGAGAAATTACCTTCTTTCAGATAAAGTAAGGTCTGAATCAACTTGGACTGAATATAATGAAAGGTGCGGCGATAAGGCTCATTTTCTCGATAAACAGACTTGTCGCTTGACAAAGCTGCCATCTTGGCTACAGCTTCACTTGTTTTTGAAAGATTAGTAGACAGGGAGAAGTTACGATAGAGTGTATAAACCTTGTCAATGTAGTAGTTCAGAATAACTTCGCTCTGTACCGTTGCAGACAATTTCAGAGTTTCAGCGGTTACAAATGGATTTCCATCGCGGTCGCCACCAATCCACATTCCCATGGTGATGGGCTTAGGATTTTCCAAATGAATCCCTTTTTCTTCTGCTAAGCGTTTATACTCTAGCATCAGGTTCGTGATTGCTTGAAGAAAAGAACTGTTATAGTATTCCATAACATTAGTGATTTCATTGGTCACCTTAAGTTTCTTTTCCCGAATCATATCAGTCTGCATCATCAGCTCGATATAGCGACGGAGATTGGCTAACCATTTCTTTTCGTTCACCAGACCAGCTTTAACATCACGATGCTGGCGCAACAGTGTGTGAATATGATTTGTCAAATCCAACATGGTCTTGCGCTGAACCTGAGTCGGATGAGCAGTCAAAACGGGAACAACATTTAGATTTTCCAGGATTTCTTGTGCATTTTCTCGTGTTGAAACCAAATCAATCGTCGTCGAAAGCTTACCAAGGTAGTCTTGGTCAATATTATTTTGATGATTGATCTCATAAGCCAAGTCAACATCTTCAGAAATATTGATGAGCAGAGGTAAAATAGCAAAATAGCGTGAGATATAGACCATATCATCCGTGGATAATTCTTCTACTACTGCTTTCAGCTCTTGGTATTTAGATTGAACTGCCAGTTCTTCAATCATGGAGATTTTAGCAAAAGTGTCAGGACTGAGAATATCCCGGGTAATATCTACCAACAAGTCCGTTAAAATAGAGACTTCTTCTCGAATCATTTCTTTATTGCTATAATTTTCTAATTTTGTAAATGACATTATTTACACCTTTCTATTGTTCAAGAGCCAACACATCAAAAGAGTTTTTAAGACTGTTCCACTTCTAATTCCTGATACATCGCATTGCGCCGCTCATTGGCATCAATATTTAAAACAAAGGCAATGGCAACTGATAGAACCAATAAACTGTTCCCCCCCTGGGATAAGAATGGGAAGGTTACACCAGTTGAAGGAATCAAGCCCGAAATACCACCAATATTGACAAAGGTTTGCATCAGAATCATACCGCCAATTCCCAGAGCCATCATAGAATTAAATGGATCCTTGGCCCTTGTACCTACAAGAATAATTCGTAAAATCAAGAAAAAGAGCAGGGCTAAAATTAAAGTAGCTCCAAAGAATCCAACTTCCTCAATAACAATCGAGAAAACAAAGTCGGTATGGGCTTCTGGTAGGTAGCCACGTTTTTCAATGGAATTTCCCAAACCTAAACCAAACCAACCACCATTACTCATGGCATAGTAAGAATTGGCCAACTGGTGACCTGAGCCAGACAAATCGTCGAAAGGGTTGAAAAAGGCACTGAAACGCTTTGCGACATACCCAAAAACAGGAACTTGCTCAACACGCTTGACACCTATCAGCCAAATACTCGCTAAAACTGCTGCTGACCCTCCTACAACAGCGCCAAGCATGGTCGAGAACCATCTGTAAGCAATTCCACTGGTGGAAATTACAATCAAAACTGTTAAGAGCAAGATGGTCGCATTTCCTAAGTCGGGCATGATAACCACAAGACTAATCAAGAAAGCAACAATGAATCGCCAATCAGTAACGGCACGCGGAATCAACTGATTAAAGGTGATTGCTTGATAATCATATACTTCTATTTGTTCTTGTTTCTTAGAAAACTGTAGGGCCAAATACCAAACCAAAATAATCTTCAGGTATTCCGCTGGCTGAGCAGTAACTGGGCCGATTTTGAGCCAACCGTGTGCCCCATTGATCGTTCCTGTGATAAAGCGTGAGAGTAAAAGCAGAATAATTTCAGCTATGATAACAAACGTAATCACTCCTGGCCTCTTCAGAAAATCCAGCTTCATTCGGTAAATAATCCCAATCATCACCAAGCTGAAGAGCCAGAAACCTGCTTGAGTGGCGACCATTCGAAAACTATTGAGCCCATTTTGAATGAGGATGGGACTCGTCGTGGAATAAACGACAATCAAGCCAATGCCAGATAACAGCATGTACGGAATCAAAATTGAGTAATTCAATAAATGCTTTTTGTCAATTTTCATATTTCACCAATTTATTCTAAAAATTCAAACTTCATTATACCACTTTTTGATTCGAAAAAAAAGCATTAGGATAGCTTCAAAAGATTTTTGCTTATTTATCGCCTCAAAAATTCTATTATTTCAAAATGATTTGTCTTGTATTGCAATCAGATTACATTTTCGTATTTCGCTGGAAATATAGATAAATACTTTGCTTTTCTATTTATTTTACGTTACAATGAAACAGTATGAGAAAAAGGATTAAACCGCTTGCACTCTTGCTATTCTTTGCTTGCTTTATTCTATATATTGTCATAAGCAAACACCATCTTGATGTGCAAATTAAACAAGCCCAAACAAAAAAAACTCAAGTCAGTCAGGTGACAACCAAGAAAAAAAAGGAGGAAGCTCCTTCAGACGAACCTGAGGAAGAATTGCTTAATAAGCCTATCGTTGACCTTTCCGGTTGGCAATTGCCCAGCGAAATAGACTATGATACCTTATCAACAAATATTTCTGGTGCTATCATTCGCGTGCATAGTGGAGCTCAAGCAAAAAAAGAAAATGTTGCCACTCATTTAAATGGACTTGACAAATCATTTGCTACCCATATTCAAGAGTTTCAAAAACGGGGGATTCCTGTGGCTGTGTATGCTTATATAGCAGCAGGCAATATCAAAGAAATGGAAAAAGAAGCTGAAAGCTTCTACAAGGCATCTTCGAAATATAAACCTACCTTTTACTGGCTTGATGTTGAAGAAAAGACTATGGGCGACATGAACGCAGGAATCGAGGCCTTTCGTGCCAAACTTGAAAGTCTTGGAGCTCAAAATATTGGTATCTACATTGGTACCTATTTCATGGAAGAGCATAGTATCTCAACTGAGAAATTTACTGCCGTTTGGATTCCAACTTATGGCTATAATGACGGCTACTATAACGCTGCTCCAAATACTGAACAGCCCTATGACCTACATCAATACACCTCAGAAGGTAAATTGGAAGGTTTCCCACATAACTTAGACCTCAATCAACTCTCTCCTGTACAGGATAAAAAAGAGACTTACAAGAAATTATTTTCAACACCAAAATAAAAAAGATGCAAGATAATTGTTAGGAAATCTTGTATCTTTTTTTCTCTGTACAAGATATTTTTCTTGCTTTTTTCAGAAAAGTATGTAGCTTTATGGTACAATAGTCTAATGAAAAAGATTTGTAGGGAGATATTATGATTTCATGGATTGCTAGGATGTTAAAAGGAATGATTATCGCGCTTGGCTTCATCCTACCTGGTGTGTCTGGCGGTGTATTAGCCGCGATTTTGGGGATTTATGAGCGAATGATTCGCTTTTTAGCCCATATCAAAGAAAATTTTGTCGAGAATGTTCTCTACTTCACTCCTGTAGCTATTGGGATGGTTTTAGGGATCGCAGCCTTCTCTTATCCGGTCAATCTCTTGCTGGATAATTACAAGGTTATCGTTCTCTGGGGCTTTGCTGGAGCCATCATCGGCACCATTCCCAGCCTGATCAAAGAGTCCGTCAAGGAATCCGACAGAGATCGAGCTGATACTATTACCTTCTGGCTTAGTTTCATCTTGTCGGGCGTCTTCCTCTATTCACTAAATGGAATGGTGGGAACACTACCAGCTAACTTCTTATCCTTTGTTTTAGCAGGTGCTCTTATCGCTTTGGGAATCTTGATTCCGGGACTCAGCCCTTCAAATCTGCTATTGATTCTAGGGCTCTATTCTCCTATGCTGACAGGATTTAAACGCCTGGATTTATTTGGCACCTTCCTGCCAATCGGCATTGGTGGCGCTCTAGCTCTGATTCTCTTTTCAAAAGCCATGGATTACATTTTGAAGCATTATCATTCCCGCGTTTACCATTTTATCATTGGCATTGTATTGTCCAGCACCTTGCTCATTGTTCTCCCTCAAAGTGGCAACAGTGAGAGCATTAGTTATGCAGGTGTATCCATTTTCACACTTGTTCTTGCTGCCTTTTTCTTTGGACTAGGTATCTGGCTAGGTATTTGGATGTCCCAATTAGAAGAGAAATATAAATAATGGCTAAAAAGACAAAACTCAAAAAAACACTAGTCGAGCAAATTTTAAACAAGGCAAAAATCGAGCACCAAGGCTTGCAGATGAATGCTTTAGATGATAGCCTGACAGAGGAATTTGACCGCTCGCAAATTTATAAAACACTGGCTTTAAACGGAGATAAAACAGGAACAGTCATTGGCATCCTGCCTATCACCGAACATCTGTCGGAAAAGAAATTAGCAAAAATTTCAGGCAATAAAAAAGTCAGCATGATTCCGCAGAAAGATTTAGAAAAAACGACTGGTTATATCCATGGTGCAAATAATCCTGTCGGGATTCGCCAAAAGCACTCCTTCCCAATTTTCATTGATCAAACGGCTCTGAGTCGCGAAAGTATTATTGTTTCTGCTGGTGAAGTCGGCCGTAGCATCCAGATCAAATCTCAGGACTTAGCGGGGTTTGTTCAAGCACAGTTCGCAGACTTGAAAGAGGACTAGACTATTCGCTTCAAAAGGAAAAAGGATCTTGATATGAAATTGTATTTTATCCGACATGGAAAAACCGAATGGAATCTAGAAATGCGTTTCCAGGGGGCAAGCGGAGATTCTCCACTGCTGGCGACATCCATTGACGAGCTCAAGCGTTTGAGCAAGCATTTATCAAACGTTCAATTCGATAAAATCTACTCTAGCGATTTGCCTCGCGCTTACCGTTCTGCAGAAATCATCCAAAGTGAAAATCAGTATCAAACCGATATTGTTCCAACTCCTCAACTAAGAGAGTGGGCTCTTGGAAAACTAGAAGGAGCCAAAATTGCTACTGTAGAAGCCACCTATCCTCAGCAGATGTGGGCTTTTCGCCACGATCTATCCCAGTTTGATCACCAACTATTTGATGCAGAATCCGTCGCTCAAACCACCAATCGGACAATTGCCTTCGTGAAGTCTCTCAAAGGGAAAGGTTATCAAAATGTCTTGATTGTCGGACATGGAGCTAACCTAACTGCCAGCATTCGTCGCCTGCTCGGTTACGAAACATCTTTGCTCCGTAAGGACGGAGGCTTAGCCAATGCTAGCGTCACCATTTTGGAAACAGACGATTTTGACTCTTTCAAGTTACTTGCTTGGAACAACCTAGATTACATGCTAACAGATAAAACTGCGAATCTTTAAACATCGCAGTTTTTCTATTTTTATCAATAATTATTGCTGAATTTCCTTTTGTTTTGTGATAAAATAGAAGGGAAAGCCTTAGGAGGAAGAAAATGACTACTGAACATATTGAAGAACTAAATGACCAGCAGATTATTCGCCGTGAAAAAATGGCCGCGCTGGCTGAGCAAGGAATTGATCCTTTCGGAAAACGTTTTGAACGTACTGCAAATTCTGCTCAACTTAAAGAAAAATACAGCGACAAATCCAAAGAAGAATTACATGAATTGAACGAAAAAGCAACCATTGCTGGTCGTTTGATGACCAAACGTGGAAAAGGGAAAGTCGGCTTCGCCCACATCCAAGACCGTGAAGGCCAAATCCAGATTTACGTTCGTAAGGACGAAGTTGGTGAAGAAAACTATGAGATTTTCAAAAAGGCTGACTTGGGTGACTTCTTGGGAATTGAAGGCGATGTGATGCGCACAGATATGGGCGAACTCTCTATCAAAGCAACGCATATTACTCACCTTTCAAAAGCTCTGCGTCCCCTTCCAGAGAAATTCCACGGTTTGACTGACGTTGAAACTATCTACCGTAAACGTTATTTGGACTTGATTTCCAACCGAGAAAGCTTTGAGCGCTTTGTCACTCGTTCAAAAATCATCTCAGAAATTCGTCGCTATCTTGATGGACAAGGATTCCTTGAAGTTGAAACCCCTGTTCTCCACAATGAAGCTGGCGGTGCTGCTGCTCGTCCATTCATTACTCACCACAATGCTCAAAACATTGACATGGTACTGCGGATTGCAACTGAGCTTCACTTGAAACGCCTTATCGTCGGTGGTATGGAACGCGTCTATGAAATTGGCCGTATCTTCCGTAACGAAGGGATGGACGCCACTCATAATCCTGAGTTCACATCTATCGAGGTTTACCAAGCCTATGCGGACTTCCAAGATATCATGGACTTGACAGAAGGCATCATCCAACATGCTGCTAAGGCAGTTAAGGGTGATGGTCCAGTCAACTACCAAGGCACTGAGATCAAGATCAACGAGCCATTCAAACGTGTTCACATGGTGGATGCTATTAAAGAGATCACTGGCGTAGACTTCTGGCAAGATATGAGCTTTGAAGAAGCTGCTGCCTTAGCTAAAGAAAAGAAAGTACCAGTTGAAAAACATTATACTGAAGTTGGACACATCATCAATGCTTTCTTTGAAGAATTTGTTGAAGAGACCTTGATTCAGCCAACCTTTGTCTATGGTCACCCTGTCGCTGTGTCACCTCTGGCTAAGAAAAACCCAGAAGACCCACGCTTCACGGACCGCTTCGAGCTCTTCATCATGACCAAAGAATATGCCAACGCCTTCACTGAGCTGAACGATCCAATCGATCAATTATCTCGTTTTGAAGCACAGGCAAAAGCTAAAGAACTTGGCGATGACGAAGCAACTGGCATCGACTATGACTATGTTGAAGCCTTGGAATACGGTATGCCACCAACTGGAGGCCTCGGAATCGGTATCGACCGTCTCGTAATGTTGCTCACAGATGTGACTACGATTCGCGATGTATTGCTCTTCCCAACAATGAAGTAATCTCAAACTTACACAAGTTTAAAAAAACAAATCCCGCTGGAATTCCAGTGGGATTTGTTACATGACAAAAAGTCTGGTTTCCCAGACTTTTGCTAACATTATTCATATCTCAGCGCTTCAATCGGATCTAATTTAGATGCTTTATTAGCCGGCAAGATACCAAAGACAATCCCAACCATGGCTGAGAAGACAAGGCTTCCAACTGCTGCAGTAACGGAGACAACTGGTGGGCCTCCAAATACGTTTTCAGGCACGACTGCAGCTAGCAGAGCATTGATCCCATAGGCAAGGCTAAGACCAAGCAGGCCACCGATAAGGGTCAAAACCATGGATTCAATCAAGAACTGTGTGAGAATATTTCCACGCGTTGCTCCAAGAGCTTTTCGTAAACCAATTTCCCGTGTCCGCTCTGTAACGGATACCAACATAATATTCATCACACCGATACCACCAACAAAGAGGGAAATTCCTGCAATAGCTCCGATAACACCGGTCATAGTTCCTGTGATTTGATTGTACTGCTCCAGCAAGGTATCCATATTCAGGATTTGATATTCTCCTTGACGAGCTCCTGAGAGAGCCGTCAATTCTTTGGCCGCTTCTACACCAACTTCGTTGATACGATCCACTTCTGGCACATAGATATAGACAGTTGAGATTTCATCTGTATGAAATTCAGAAGCCACCTGCGTATTCGCCATCAGGGCGCTACCTGAGCTCATACTCATGCTCTGACCAGCATTGGGATCCTTATAGATACCAACAACCCGATAGTTACTGTCACCGACTGAAACTATTTTATTCAGGGCTTCCGCACTACTTCCAAACAGGCTGGTTGCCACTGTTTCATCAATCATCATCACATTAGAAAAACTTTGATAGTCACTAGGCAAGAGAGTTCGTCCAGCTAAAATCTCATATTTTCTAATTTTAAAGAATGTAGCATTCACGCCCGTAATGTTGACCTTATCAGACTTCTTGTTCTGATAAGAAAAGTCAGCTGTCGAACCGTTGGTCACATAATAGCCCTTGACTCCGTCAATTTTGAGTAGTTCCTTGACCCAAGACTCTTGGACAACAGGTGGTTCTTCTAGTATCTCACTATCTGCATCTGGACCAGCACCGGTATCCATCAAGTTGACTCCCATCGTATAATTACTTTTAGTAGGAGAATAAAGCAAGCTGACATACTTCTGTTCTTTTGTGATGCTCTTGGTGACTCCCTGTTGCATTCCATTTCCCAGTGCCAAGATGACGACAACAGACGCAACCCCGATGATGATCCCGATCATGGTCAGAAAAGCCCGCATCTTATGCCCAAGAATGGAACTAATGGCAAATTTGAAATTTTGCATTAATCACGTTCCTCCTTCTCAGCGCTATCTGAAGAGATAACTCCATCACGAATGACAATCTGACGCTTAGCATAGGCAGCAATTTCAGGTTCGTGAGTAACCATGATAATCGTTTTTCCTTCAGCGTTCAACTCCGTCAAGAGTTCCATAATTTGCTCGCCAGTTTTGGTATCGAGGGCTCCTGTCGGCTCGTCGGCAAGAATAATCGAAGGATTGTTTACCAAGGCACGCGCAATCGCAACACGTTGCTTCTGTCCCCCAGATAACTCTGACGGCAAGTGAGTCATACGAGTATCCAAATCTACTTTTTCTAAATACTGCTTAGCCAGATTTTTTCGACTTCCTTGTGACACCCCCGCATAAATCAACGGGAGTTCCACATTTTGAAGGGCATTTAATTTAGATAAGAGGAAAAATTGCTGAAAAACGAAGCCGATTTGATTATTTCGAACCTTGGCTAACTTCTTATCACCTAAGTTTGCAACATCTTCATTTTCTAAAAAATACTCGCCAGTAGACGGGCGATCCAACATCCCGATAATATTCATCAGGGTGGACTTCCCGGAACCAGACGGCCCCATGATAGCCACAAACTCGCCCTCTTCAACTGTCAAATTGATATTTTTTAAGACTTTAAGTTCTTGATCACCATTCCGATAGGTTTTATTAATATTTCGTAGATCAATGAGTTTTTTCATCCGCTTTCACCTCTTGACCATCTTTCAAGCTATCTGTTGGATTGGTGATAACTTTACTGTCTTTTGTCAAACCAGATGAGATTTCTTGATTTTCAGCATCAGCATTCCCTAAGGTTACTTCTACTTTCTTTGCTTTACCTTTTTCGACAGTCCAAACGTAGTTCTTGTCTCCGTCTGAGATAATACTGCTTGCTGGTACAAGAATCCCTTTTGTATTGTTTTTCACTTCAACGCTGACAGAGAAACCTTGCTTCAAATCACCAATTTCACTTGTAATATCGACTGTAAATGGATATTTTGCAGAGGAAGCCGCGCCACCTGTATTAGTTGATGAAGCTTGCTGTCCATCCTTAGGATAGTTAGAAATATAGCTAATTTTACCTGTCCATTTTTTATCTGGATACACTTTTGAGGTAATGTTTACTTCTTGTCCAACTGACAAATTAGCCAGATTGTATTCAGAGAGTTCTCCCTTGATTTGAAGACTACCATTGCTGACGATGTGCACCAAGGTTTGGTTAGTTCCTGTTGTTGATTTGGATACATCGCGATTTACTTCTACCACTGTTCCCTCAACAGTGCTTGTAACAGTCGCTGCATTCAACAAAGCTTGCGCCTTGTTCATATTGTCCACAGCATCTGAACGCGCATCGCGCAAATCAGCCAGTTGAGAATCGACTGTACGTTGAGCAGAAGCAAGGGACTTACTATCCGTCTCTTCATCGCCAGTTTTTTCTACTGTCGCTCCATTGGTCTGTAAGTCATTAATCTGACGGTCAGCCTTATTGACAGCACGAACTGCTGCATCATAATTTGCTTGAGCTTCTGTGCTCTTATATTGAACAAGTGCTTGTCCTACAGCTACTTGGTCGCCAACATTGACTAGGACGGACTCCAAGTCGCCCTTGGTAGCATCATAATAAACATATTGCTCTGAGTTAGCCGTTACGGTTCCCGTCAACAGGACAGATGAGGCTATGCTACCTTCTTTTGCCTGCTGCACAATTGGTGCAACTTCCTTAGGTTCTGTTGTAGAACTAAGATTGCTCAGGACCATTGCAGAAATTGCTCCTAATACAACTACAACAGCAACTCCGATAATACTAAATAGCTGCCATTTTTTCAGCTTTTTCATCTTTTTTCCTCCTCTTGATGAAAACCATTTTTCTTTTATACTACATTATATCATATGCCTAACATATTGTGATAGGAAAAGGGTCAAAATCCCTAAAAGACTATTTTTCCTCTAAAAACGCTGCAGGATCTCTAAATCATAGCAGATTTTTGCATTCATTTTCTAAAAAAGGTACAATTACTTCATATTGATTAAAGGAGCTTCTATCTAACTATGAAAGAATTCGATATTATTGCAATTGGCGGTGGTAGCGGGGGTATTGCTACCATGAATCGCGCTGGTGAGCATGGTGCTAAAGCAGCTGTCATTGAAGAAAAGAAATTAGGGGGAACCTGTGTTAATGTCGGTTGTGTCCCTAAAAAAATCATGTGGTACGGTGCTCAGATTGCCGAGGCCATCCAACACTATGGACCAGACTATGGCTTTACTTCAGAAAATCAGCACTTTAACTTTGCTACCTTACGAAAGAATCGGGAAGCCTACATTGACCGTGCTCGCTCATCCTATGATGGAAGCTTCAAACGCAACGGTGTTGAACTGATCGAAGGTCGTGCTCATTTCGTTGATAAGCATACAGTTGAAGTCAATGGAGAATTGATTCGCGCTAAACACATCGTAATTGCAACAGGTGCACATGCAGCCATTCCACAGATTCCCGGTGCCGAATACGGCGAGACTTCTGATGATGTCTTTGCTTGGGAAGAGCTACCCAAGTCTGTCGCCGTCGTCGGAGCAGGCTATATCGCAGTGGAGCTTGCTGGTGTCCTCCATACTCTAGGTGTCAAGACGGATCTCTTTGTCCGTCGCGACCGTCCTCTCCGCAATTTCGATAGCTATCTGATTGACGGATTGGTGGCTGAGATGGAAAAATCTGGTCCTAGTCTTCATGCTCACAAGATACCCGAACGAGTGGAAAAACTAGTCGATGGCCAACTACAACTCTACTTCCAAGACGGCAGTAGCCATATTGCTGAGCGAATTATCTGGGCTATTGGCCGCAAGCCAAATGTCCAAGGGCTCAATCTTGATGCTGCAGGAGTTACCCTGAATGACCGTGGCTTTATCGCTGTGGATGAGTACCAAAACACTGTCGTACCTGGCATCTATGCCTTGGGCGATGTGACGGGCGAAAAAGAGCTGACGCCAGTAGCAATCAAGGCTGGACGTACCCTGTCTGAGCGCCTCTTTAACGGCAAGACAGATGCCAAGATGGATTACTCCACTATTCCAACTGTCGTCTTCTCCCATCCCGCTATTGGAACAGTGGGGCTGACGGAGGAAGAAGCTATTCGAGATTATGGTGCTGAGCAAGTTCATGTCTACACCTCTAGCTTTACCTCTATGTACTCAGCTGTCACCCAGCACCGCCAACAAGCCAAGTTTAAACTTATCACTGCTGGTCACGATGAAAAAGTTGTCGGCCTCCACGGCATTGGCTATGGCGTAGATGAGATGATCCAAGGCTTCGCTGTTGCTATTAAGATGGGAGCAACCAAAGCCGATTTCGATGCCACCGTTGCCATTCACCCAACTGGCTCCGAAGAATTTGTCACCATGCGCTAAAAGTTTCTTCTTTCGCCTTTCTAAAGCTCATTATTATCATAAAATAAAGAATAAAGGGCAACCATAACTTATCCTTTCATTTTTGATTTTTATCTTACATTTTTGTAAGAAAGAAGTCTTATACCATTTGAATAGACCTAGTCACACTATCTGGATTTATTCTTTGACTTCTTACTTTATTTTAAAGCACAAAATTCAATTATCATTCAAGAAATTCTAAATTATTTCTAAAATTGAGGAAGATTTATGTAAAGAATCTTCCTCTTTTTTATTTAGTTGGCTCACTTCTTCTGGACAAGCTTATAAATTGTAATTTTTGAAGATAGTCTTATTTTCTTGAAATATTTATAACTTCCCAACCATCTTTTACCCTTTCTGCTATTCAAGAAACAGTATTTTTGATATGATAGTAAAAAATACTAAGAGAAAGGGGATTGGAAATGAGCAAAACGAAAAAATTATTAGCAGCTCTAGGAATTATTTTCTTTAATATTTTTGGTTTAATCGCCTTTATCTTCCTCCTCATTCGGAGCCGCAAAAAGCGGAAATAAATAAACAACTGTCTAGTCTGATATGAAAAGACTTGACTTTTTTTTATTTTGATTTAAAATAGTTACCATAATTTTAAAAAGAGGTTTACTATTATGAACAAGAACAAAGCTTTTCTTCTTGCCCTCCCAGCTATTGGCGCTGCATTCTTAGCTGTACTATCCCAGCTTAGTTTCTCTATTGGGACCATTCCCATTACGCTACAGACCTTTGCTGTCGGTTTGATTGCGACCATTTTTAAGCCTCGTGAAGCGGTCTTGTCTGTTCTGCTCTATCTACTGCTCGGAGCTATTGGCCTGCCAGTCTTTGCCGGAGGAAGCGGTGGATTTCAGGCTCTCTTTGGTCCAAGCGCAGGCTATCTTTGGGCCTATCTACTCTTTGCGCTGGTAACTTCCAGTCTGACAAGCAAGGATAGCAAGTTTTACACGATCTTTTTGGCTAATCTGCTCGGAGATACACTGGTCTTCGTCGGTGGAGTAATCGGACTTCATTTTCTGGCTAATATGGATTTTTCTAAAGCCATTGCTGTTGGTGTCTCACCTTTCATTCTTCCTGATCTTTTAAAAATTGTAGCAATTACGCTCATCAGCATTCCTATATTTAGAAGCCTAGCTTTTCATCCCTATTTTTCAGAGAAATAGAAAAAACGGATAGAGTTTTCTCTATCCGTTTTTAAATGCATCCAAAAGAACTTGAAATTCTTCATTAGAAAGGGTGATTCCCTTGCCCATCTTGCTGTGGTCAGGACTCCAAGTGCGAATATCGTACTTAGCAGGCGCACCGTTAAAACTTACGCGGTTGAGCTCCTTGGTCCAGCCTTTTTCATTTTCTGATAAAACGAGCAATTTTTCCTCGATTTCAAATTTAAAATCTGCCATACTTTACCTCTTTTCTACTTTCTATCTCATTATTCGTAAAAGATTTTACTTTTTTAATTATTTTATTATATAATATATTGTAACAAGTTATGGAGATTTTAGCTATGAAAAAATATCTCGAAATGATTTTACAAAAGACGAATGAGTTTATCAATTATAAAAAGACAGATAAGGAAGAGGACGACAAGAGTCATATCCTACATACAATTGACTTGGCTCTTCGAAAAAATTCTGGTGTCCATGTTATTTTTCAGGATAAGAATTTTACTGGAGATATTGTCAAATATGACCGAGACCGCCAGCAGTTGATTGTCAAAAATTTCAAAAAAAGCATGACGACCATTATCCGTGTGCCTGATATCCATCGCATCAGTCTAGTTCCCAATAACATCCGTGAAGCCCAGAAAAAAGATATTCGGCTCGAACACCGCAAATTCAAAAAATAACTCTTCAAATCGCTTTTGATTTGAAGAGTTTTATTTTTAATTTTTAGAACAAGGACTTCCGCTATCAATTCGTATCCACCATGTAGGCAATATCTACTTGATGAGCACATTGCTCCAACTTTCGCGCCTGATTAAGCCCGAACAGTAACACTGCTACCATCTTCTTTATACAAATTGATTAAACCTTCCTTGCGGGCACGGACCATATCACCAGGTTGGACTGGCTGCGGAACTATAATCGTCAGTAATTCCATTGGGTTTGGCGCACGGTCAATCTTATTCCCTTTTTCATCATGGAGGTCAGTAATGTAGGTTTCAAAATGGCGGAAACCAGGTCCATAGAATTCCACCTGATCGCCTTCATGGATAACATTCCGCTGGCGAATAGTCGCAGTTTGTGTAGCCTCATCATAAGCAACTACTTCTGCTACAAATTTGTATTCTGGAATCTTACGACGGGCTCCAAAAAGCTGCTCATTCTCAGTTGGCGTATGGTAGTAAAAACCAGTTGCCAGCTCACGTTGAGCTACTTTCCACATTTCATCTACCAAATCTTGCTTAATAGCTTCAAACTTTTCTGGGCTTTCCAAATAGGCGTCCACAGCTGCTTTGTAGCAGTTAGTTACCGTTGAAACGTAGTGAATAGACTTCATCCGACCTTCGATTTTCAAACTATCGACACCATTTTCAATCATATCAGGAATGTGGTCAATCATGGACATATCAACAGCTGACATAGAAAATTCTTCTGGAATTTCACCCTTCAAACTCTTGCGTTCTTGTCCGAAAGGCATGTCATACAAATCGTATTTCCAACGACAAGATTGCGAGCAACCGCCTCGGTTGGCATCACGCATACTCATATGATTGGAAAGAGTACAACGACCAGAGTAAGAAATACACATAGCCCCATGAACGAAAGCTTCGATTTCTACATCGGTACGCTTGCGAATCTCAGCCAGCTCAGCCATGGAAACCTCACGTGCCAAAACAACCCGGGTCAAACCAAGATTTTTCCAAAATTCAAGCGTTTCATAGTTGGTAGCACTAGCCTGAGTTGACAAGTGAATCTCCAAACCAGGTGCTTCAGAAGCTGCAATCGCAATCAAGGCTGGGTCAGAAACAATAACAGCCGCAATCCCAATGTCTCGCAAACGACGGAACCATTCTCCAGCACCGGCTTCGTTTCCTTCGTGCATGACCATATTGGCCGCTACATAGACCTTGGCACCATGCTCAGCCGCAAATTGGACACCTTCTTCCATTTGCTCAAAAGTGAAGTTCCCCGCACGGCTGCGCAAACCATAGGCTTGACCACCAATAAAAACAGCATCTGCCCCATAGCGAACAGCTACTTTTAACTTTTCTAACGTACCGGCTGGTGACAGCACCTCTGGACGTTTTAATTTTTTTGTCATCTTTTCTCCTATTTGCAATATAAAAGTATTGATGTTTAACCCTATCTATTTTATAGCAATTTATCGCTAAAAGCAAGATGGAGCCTAGTTTTTTGACAATTCTAATCTTCTA
This sequence comes from uncultured Streptococcus sp., assembly GCA_963523365.1. GTDB lineage: Bacteria > Bacillota > Bacilli > Lactobacillales > Streptococcaceae > Streptococcus. The sequence continues at coordinate 1,828 of CAURCE010000021.1, read as the reverse complement.
TCCTCATCCCCTTACTAAGTATTTTGGGATATAGGTTTATTATCCGAGAGAGAAAAAAAGCCAGAAGTCTTAAACTTCTAGCTTTTCTTTCAAAATTTATTCTTCCTCCTTCTTCTTATTAAATTGTTTATATCCGAAGAATCCACCAACTAGCACAACCAATACGCCGATGACAATCCAAGTAGTTTGACTTGAGCTATCTTTCTTCGTATCGCTAGCTTTTTCCGCTGATTTTCCTTTTTCTGCTTCTGCTAGGAGGTTTGCTTTGTTATAGCCTGTATAGACAAGATCAGCATCTTTACCTTTTTCCTTCTTAATCTTTTCTTCCATCTCTGCTTCGACTGCTTTGATTTCCTTAAAGATTTTTTCTGAGCGTTCCAAGGCTTCCTTCGTCACTTCTGGTCCAGCGGCTTTGGCTTGTTCATCTGTGTAGTTTGCATATTTGGCGTCGCGTTCGGTTTGTTCTTTATCCCATTCAACTTCTTTTTCTTTCCATTTTTCTTGGATGCTGTTACCAAAGATTTCTGGATATTTCATAACCATTTGGTCAATATGCCAAACAGTCCAATACCAAGATTTTCCGTCATATTTAGTAGAACGGTTCTTGAAAGCTTCGTAAGTATCTTCTACATTACCATAGAATGGCACATATGGTGTGTTGCGACTTTGTGCCAGACCCAGCCACATAACACCGCCAAAGGCATTTGGTAGGTTTGGTTTGATTTGATAAACGTGGGCGTCGATTACGTTTTCGTTACCTAGCGCATATTTGTAGACATTGCCATCGATCTTCTTACCGACTTCAACTAAGTCATCCGCTTTATATTCTGGCAAGTGTTCAAAACGATTTCTTTGTTCAGCGATCACATCATGAACTGTGTATTTCTTATTTGGATCAGTTGGTTCGCGCAAGAGATCAAAAGCTTCATCGTCATAATTTACTTTTGCTTGTGGATCCATCCACTTGATACCTGCGTAGGTCCGAGAACGGTTACGTTCCATATATTCATCAGGTCCGTAAGATTTAGCAATCATAAAGTTGCCATCTTTATCAGTCTTATAGTTGTCTGCTTTTTTAGCTACTTCTTCCACATCTTTAGAAGCAATGACATTTTCCTTATCGTTCAAGTCAACGTGACCAAGATAGTAAGTGTTCGCAAAGACAGCATACTTATTCGTTGGGAATTTGATGGCTACGTATTGGTGACCAGACAGGATTTCCATGTACCACAGCTCATTCTTATCTGCTGCAACAATGATATTTCCTTCTGCTGACCCTTTTTCGTCCAGAACTTTCGCAACTGTCTCAATAACTTCACGTGCTGTTTTTGCACGAGGCAAAGCCAAGTCAACTAATGATGCTTCTGGAAGACCATCTTTTACAAGCGGATCTTCTTTTAGCACTTTATCATTTGGTGTTGCTGAAACGGTCGCTGTCATAGCTACACCAAGTTCATTAAAGCCATGCGCAGCGAAGTTTCCGTTACTTCCGTTGTCACGATCAGAGTCGTAGACAGCTGTGTATTTCATTTCATTCGCCAAATGCGGATAGGTAAAGCCATTTGACTCATCTTCTATCTTATCGCCATCTTTATAGGTCTTAGCTGGCACAACTACATAGTTTTGATTGTGCCGACCACCGTCAGGGGCGTATGGATAGTCCTCTGTCCGACCAAATAGAGTAGAGCCATCTGCTGTCAGATCTTTACCGACAATAAAAGCAGAACACGCTTGTGCCACATGAACAGGCAAAAGAGCAACTAACATTGCAAGGAACATTAGTCTGAGCAGTATTTTCTTCATAGTCTATCTCCTTTTGACTATCTGC
>CAURCE010000020.1:0-26648 GCA_963523365.1 uncultured Streptococcus sp. | reverse complement strand
AAAAACTGAATTGACACAACGTGTCTTCCACGAAGTTCTTTCAATGGATGACGCACTTAGCTAAGCCTCTTTCCTAATTGTAAAACCAGCTGAAAATCAGCTGGTTTTCTTTTGCTTTGGAGAGATAGCTTTAAGCATTTGTGTTATAATAGAGTTATTGTGAAATGAAAAAGGGGATATAATGGCTGAGAAAATGTCTACAGATGAAAAAAATCTTAATCTGGCCGTTGATGTTATCATGCTAGCTGGGACCTTGCTATTACAAAGCGGTTCAGAGATTTATCGGGTCGAAGACACCATGATCCGGATTGCCCATTCACAAGGCATCTTGGACTGCAATGCCTTAGCCATGCCCGTTGCCATATTCTTTTCAATTGAAAACACTAATATTTCTCGAATGAAGCGAAATATCCATATGAACTACAATATCGAGAAAGTCTGCGATGTCAATCAGGTTTCTCGGCAATTAGTCAGTGGAGCAATCAATTTGGAAGAAGCTCTTGAACAACTAAAGGCACTTAAAACAAAAGGAGTTCCCTATAGCAAGAGAGAACTCATTACAGCAGCCACACTCAGTGCTCCTTTCTTTTCTATCATGTTCGGTGGAAATTTCTACGATGCTCTTGGAGCCGGTATCGCGACTCTATTTGGCTTCTCTTTCTCCCTTTATGTCGATAAATATATTCGAATTCCTTTTGTTTCAGCCTTTGCTGGAGCTTTTGTCTTCGGATTATTAGCCCAGATCTGGGCTCGCTACTCAGGATTCGATTCAACAGCAGACTTGATCATCGCAGGAGCTGTTATGCCCTTCGTCCCAGGAATCGCTCTGACCAACTCAGTTAGAGATATCATGACCAACCATATCAACTCTGGAATGAGCAAGCTCTTTGAATCGCTCCTCATTACCCTTGCTCTCGGTGCCGGTACCTCTGTCGCCCTCATTCTTATGAAATAAGCCTATGACAATCTTGACCTTCTTACTACAAGCTCTGGCCAGCCTACTGGCTATCATCACTTTTCTAATCGTTCTAAATGTCCAGCGTAGTATGCTGATTCCTGGCGGAGTTTTAGGAATGGCTACTTGGCTACTCTATCTCTTGCTCAAGGGACCGACTAATGTTATCATTGCAACCTTCGTGGCTGCTATCATTGGTTCCTGTGCCAGCCAAATCCTCAGCATCATCTATAGAACGCCGGCTGTCGTCTTTATTTTGGCTATTCTAGCGCCTCTAGTACCTGGATATATTTCTTACCGGACAACTGCCTTCTTTGTGACAGGTAATTACAGTCATGCTATGGTCAATGCTACCTTGGTCGTCATCCTAGCTTTGGTCATCTCTATCGGCATGGCTAGCGGGACGGTTGTCTTAAAGATTTACAGCTACCTGAAGAAACATCCTCTTCACTATAAAAAATGAGTCAATACATATTGACTCATTTTTCTTTACTCATTTTGGTTAGAATTTCCTTAGCTTTTGCCTGATTAAATTGCTTCTCTTTGAGAAGTTCTGCAACAACAGCAGCAATCTCATCTTCCTGAGCACCGGCCAATAAAGCTAGGGATTTAGCTTGGAGCTTCATGTGGCCAGCCTGGATTCCCGTGGTCACCAGTGCTCTTAAAGCCGCAAAATTTTGCGCTAAACCGACAGAAGCGATAATCGAAGCTAATTCTTTGGCTGTCGGTTGCCCCAATAAATCAAAACTGGCGACGACCATTGGATTAAGACCAATGGAACCTCCCTTGGCTGCAACCGGCATGGGTAGAGTCAACTGGCCATAGAGTTTTCTTTCCTCTAAATTGGCCTCCCAGTTACTCAATCCTTGATAACGGCCATCGCGAGTAGCATAGGCATGGGCCCCTGCTTCAATAGCGCGCCAGTCATTACCTGTCGCCAAAAGAACTGCATCAATTCCGTTGAAAATGCCTTTATTATGCGTGCTGGCCCGATAAGGATCCTGCTTTGCAAATTGACTGGCTAAAGCGATTCTTTGAGCAGTTCGTTCAGCTTCTGCCTTGTCTCGACTGAGTGAGTGGAAATCAATTTCACAAGAGGCTGTTACGAGCGCCTCAGTCGCATAGTTAGACAGGATGGCCATCAAGCTCTGTCCACCTGTTAACTCCTCCAACCGTTCTTTTAGGGATTCTAGCATCGTATTAAGGATATTGGCACCCATGGCTTCCTGAGTGTCCACGACAAGGTAGACAACTAGAAAGTCCGTCTCTCCCTCCAGGAAATCCGTTCTCAAATCACTCGCCCCACCTCCTCGCTTGACGATGGAAGGATGGGCTTGATTCGCCAATTCTAATAAGGCTGACTTCTCATGTTGGATCTGCTCCAGGGCTTTAGCTACATCCGGCACATCATAGAGTGCGACCTGCCCAATCATCTGCCGATTATGAATCTTGGTTTTGAAACCGCCATTGCGCTTAATGATTTTTGCTGCAAAACTAGCAGCAGCAACGACAGAAGGCTCCTCTGTTACAAAGGGTACCTGATAAACCTGCCCATCTATGAGAAAGTCTGGTGCAATCGAATAAGGCAAAGCCAAAACAGAAAGCACATTTTCACTCATTTGATTGGCTGTCTCCAGCGGCAGATGGTACTGATTGGCAAGATTTTGCCAATTCTCAGTCTGGAGTAGCTCATGGGCTTTCAGAAACTCTAGTCGCTCTGCAGGCGTTTTTTTAGAAAATCCGGTCCAATTTATTTTCATGATGATTTCTCAACTTTGATATACTTGCGCTGGTGTTGATCGATTTGAACCAAGGCGTAAACTTGGTCTTCGTAGCCAGAAAAGACAGCTGAGCCGTTTTCATCTAGCTGGGCTTCTGCAAAGAAAAGCTCTTCATAGGCAGTAACCGTCAGTTCTTGACGTTGATTTAATTTCTCCAAACGATTAGTTATCAGCTGTTTCTCATAACCTTCTACCAGATTGGCACTAAAAATCTCGGCCACAGCACCACTACCATAACTAAAGAGAGCAATCTTGTCACCAGCCTTAAGATTCTCAGAGTTTTCTAAGAGGGACAAGAGCCCCAAGAAGAGGGAGCCTGTATAGATATTCCCGACCTTTTGGCTATAGAGAATAGACTTGTCAAAGTTTTCTTGCAGGCCTTTTTGCTCCTCCTGAGACAAGCTTTTATCCATAATTTTATTCAGCCCCTTAAGCGCCAATTTGGGATAGGGAAGATGGAAACAAATCGCTGCAAAGTCTCCCAAAGCTAAAGCATGACGTTTTTGGTATTCATTCCAAGTCGTCTTGAGGCAATCCAGGTACTGCTGGGTTGAATAAACACCATTGACGTAAGGGGTCGTAGAGTAATTTGGTCGCCAGAAATCCATAATATCACGAGTCTGAGCCACATTATCTTCATTGAATTCAAGGATGCGTGGATTTTGACTGATCACCATAGCGACAGCGCCTGCACCTTGAGTCGGCTCGCCTGGCGTCTCTGCCCCGTATTTGGCAATGTCACTAGCGATGACCAAGACCTTGCTTTCTGGATATTGTCTGATATGCAGCTTGGCATAGTCTAGAGCAGCAGTTGCTCCATAGCAGGCCTCTTTAATTTCAAAGCTACGAGCAAAGGGCTGAATGCCTAAAAGACCATGAATAAAGACCGAAGCCGCCTTGCTTTGGTCGATGCTAGACTCTGTTGCGACAATGACCATATCAATGACCTTCTTGTCCTCTACAGTCAAGATTTGCTCAGCCGCTGTCGCACCCAAAGTGACAATATCCTCAGTTAAAGGAGCAATGCTGATCTCCTTCATCAATAATCCCTTGCTGAGCTTGTCGGGATCAATGCCCCGCTCCTCAGCCAGATGATCTAATTTTAAAACATAATTGCTAGTCGCAAAACCGATTTGATCGATTCCGATGTTCATCATAAAGACCTCATTCAATTCATTTGATAGCTAATAGTATTCAGACATTATTTTACCATAATTAAGGTTAAAACTCTTTTAAAAACCATTTTTTAAGCCCAAATCCGACCTGAGACGGAGAAAGCTCATCATCAAAAAATGAGAGAAACCCAATTTTCCAATTCAGTTTCCCTCATCAGTCTATTCCAAATTTTGAGCTAGCAAGTTTAGGGTTTTAAGGATAAACTTTCCGCCCATGAATTCCCTGAAATCGCTCTTGTTTTTTCTTTGTAAATAGTCCGAAGCAACTTCTACTTCCGCTTCCTTGCAATCAAGTGAATCGGTGTTCCTTCAAAGACAAAGGCCTTGCGGATTTGATTTTCCAAGAAACGCAGGTAAGAGAAGTGCATAAGCTCTTCTTCGTTGACAAAGATGACAAAGGTTGGTGGTTTTGTCGCCACTTGAGTCGCATAAAAAATCTTGAGACGCTTGCCCTTGTCAGTCGGCGTCGGATTAATCGCGATAGCATCCATGATGACATCATTGAGTACCGCTGATGGAATTCGGGTATTCTGACTCTGACTGATTTGCTTAATCATGTCCGGCAGCTTATGGAGGCGCTGCTTGGTTAGGGCAGAGACAAAGATAATCGGCGCATAAGACAAGTACTGGAACTGATCTCGGATATCCTCTTCCCAGTCTTTCATAGTATGGTTGTCTTTTTCCAGCGTGTCCCACTTATTGACGACGATGATCATTCCTTTTCCTGCTTCATGGGCGAAGCCAGCGATTCGCTTGTCGTACTCACGAATTCCTTCTTCAGCATTCAGCACCATCAGAACGACATCTGAGCGATCGATTGCCCGCATAGCCCGCATAACAGAGTATTTCTCTGTATTTTCATAGACCTTGCCTGACTTGCGCATACCAGCCGTATCGATCATGGTAAATTCCTGACCTTCACTATCCGTAAAGACCGTATCAATAGCATCGCGCGTGGTACCAGCCACTGGACTGGCAATAACCCGATCCTCACCCAAGATGGCATTGATCAAGCTAGATTTGCCAACATTGGGGCGGCCAATCAAGCTGAACTTAATCATATCAGGATTTTCAGTCACTTCCTCATGTGGAAGACTTTCAACGATAGCGTCTAGAACATCCCCTGTACCAATCCCATGGACAGAAGATACTGGAAATGGATCGCCCAAGCCCAGCGCATAGAAATCATAGATTTCATTGCGCATTTCGGGATTATCCACCTTATTAACCGCCAAGATAATCGGCTTGTGAGTCTTGTACAGCATCCGAGCCACATACTCGTCCGCATCCGTGATGCCTTCCTTGCCAGACACAACAAAAACGATGACATCAGCCTCGTCCATAGCGATTTCCGCTTGGTGCTTGATTTGCTCCATAAAAGGCGCATCAACATCGTCAATTCCACCCGTATCAATGATACTGAACTTACGATTCAGCCAGTCTGCCGTCGCATAGATGCGGTCACGAGTAACCCCTTCCACGTCTTCCACAATGGAAATCCGCTCACCAGCAATTCGGTTAAATAGCGTTGACTTGCCGACATTGGGACGGCCGACAATGGCAATAGTTGGTAAAGCCATGTTTTTCCTCTTTCATTCTTTGAGACAGAGCTGAGCTCCGCCTTATTTATTTAATTTCTTTTCTTTAAACAATTGGTCAATTGCTTGATTCGGCTCCTGACCAAATTGGGCTGCCAAACGCTGGCTCCAAGTATCCTGTGCTCGCTCACCAGCATACTCAGCCTGCACACGGTCATAAGCCTCAATGACAGAGCTGAGTTGTTCACGGTATTCTTCCTCAAAGACCACCGCTTCATAAGGCAGACGTGGTTTGACAGCATGGTTTTGATTAGGCTTTCCTAAAGCCATGCCGAAAATTGGATAAGTATAGTCTGGCAGATTAAAGAGCTGGGCAATTTTTGAAGCTTCATAGCGAACTAAACCAATAATAACGCCGCCATAACCCAGACTTTCAGCTGCTAAGAGGGTATTTTGCCCCGCCAAAGCAGCATCTACCGAGCTAATGAGAATATTTTCGGTTCCTTCAGGGTAAAAACCATCCGTGTGCAATTGAACGCCCTTTTGAGCACGATTGAGGTCTCCTACAAAAAGCAGGAAGGCTGAAGACTGCCGAATGGCTTCTTGGGGAACCAAATCAAAGAGGGCTTCTTTTTTCTCTTTGCTACGCACCACGATGATCGAATAGGACTGGAAATTCTTCCAGCTGGAAGCAGCACGTCCAGCATCGATAATGGCGCGTAGTTCTTCAGCTGAAATCTGCTCTTCCGTAAAGCGCCGAACAGACGTATGAGCCTTCATCAAGTTAATTGTTTCATTCATCGACGGTTCTCTCCTTCTAGATGCACTTCTTGAGCCAGAAACTTAATCCGCTCCATAACCCGTTTGGCTTGCCAGGTCTCATCGCCATTCTTAGAATTAGCAAAGTGACGCTCCAAATCCGCAAAACTAAAGTTGGAAGTAAAGAAAGTCGGCAGATTTTCCTGCATGCGGTGCTGGAGAATGACCTGCAAAATCTCATCCCGCATCCAGGGGCTAGACTGCTCTGCACCGATATCGTCCAAAATCAGCACTTGAGCTGTCTTGACCTGGTCAATCTTCTCCTTGACCAAGCCGGAACTGATCGCATTCTTAACATCCAAAACAAAGCTCGGATAGTGAAGCAGAGTCGTTGATACACTGCGTTTTTCTGACAAATCATGCGCCAGCGCAGCCATCATGTAGCTCTTACCCACGCCGAAATCTCCGTAGAGATAAACAGCCTTCTGATAATGCGGAAAATCCGCAACAAAACTGGTCAAGAGCTCGAAAGCCTTGTAGCGACCAATATCGTCTAAATCCACTTTGGCCAAACTAGCTTCTTTTAGACTGGCTGGCAGATTGATAAGGTTGAGACGGCTTCTAATCGCCTCCTGTCTCTCCTGCTCTATCAACTCAGGCGTTTCCTCATAGGCAACATCCGCATAGCCTTCATTTTTCACCAAAATTGGCTTATATCCCTTAGCAATATAGTTCTGATCTTCTAGCAGGAAACGATCTCGTTCGGTAATGTATTGATTGAACTTAGAAATGCTACGCTGAATTTCGGTTGGAGACAATTGTTCTCGACTGATAAAGGCAGCGATATCTGGATCGGCCATAATCTGCTTGACCAGCTCCTGATAGTCAAACTGCCGCACCCTATTCATATGAGGCATATTCTGTCCTATTTTCTCCATTTATTCGCCTCCTTCTTCAAGTTTGGCTAAGAGCCGACGTTTCTGTTCTTCTAGCTCGGCCTGCTTCTCTGCGCTCGTTTCATTTTTATAATCTGGCTGACTCCAGTTCGGTACATTGCTTTTAGCAGTAGCTGGGCTGACTTGCGCAGGACGACTATTCGTCTGCTGATTGCGCTCACGGATTTTCAGGACTGCCTCTTCAGCCGAGGTCACCTTTTGATAAGAAAAGTCATTAGCCACCTTGAGGGCATACTTCTCATTGAGATTGGCTGAATCCACCTTATTAAAAGTCAATAGCAGGATGATATTGATAACTTCATCCAACAGTCCCATCTCTGCCAAGTCCTGAATCAGCTTCCGTTCACTACGCGTAATGGCCGCTTGACGGGTTTTCTTGATTTCTGCCAAAAAGAACAAGGGCTGCTTGCTTTTAGCCTCACGGATAATAGACTGCTCTTGCTGAGAAAAATCTCCCGAGACTGGTTTCTGCTGAATCTTTTGCTGCATCCGTTTCGTCGAAATCACATGTGACACAGCCGTTTCACGCGCTAAGACATAAGTCTCGTACCAAGTCCATTTCTTCTGCTCCGCAATAGCAAACAAGTCCAAGAGGTCGGCTTTTTCATCTGCAAAACGCAAGCCATCCTGGGCCATTCTCTGTTTAAAATGCGTCAAATCAAAATCATTCTGGCGACTGGTTCTCGTCAGACTGACCTCTTCCATGCCATAAATTTGGCTAAAAGAAGGACTGATTTTTTGCCCAGCTGGATTTTCCGGTCGTAGCTTATCTACCGCCGCCTGACCAATCTTTTTCTCCAAAAGACTACTGTACACATGATGAGCAAAGAAGTCCTCAGCGGACAAGGTTGGATAGAGTCGGATGAAAAATCCCGTCTCCGTCTGGAAAAGCTCTAGCAAGCCAATAGCTGATAGGCGCTCCAAGCTTCTCTCCAACACTTCCATACCAAAATCAAGATGATTTAAAATATGGCTGAAAAGTCGCTGCTGAGCTCCGTTATCCCAAAAAGAAACCAGATAAAGATAAAGCGCCACTGCATCCTTGCCCACAATAGGTAGATAATAACGGGTCAGCCCGCTCATATCCTGACTGACCTGGTTATTAGATAAGAAAGAAAAATGATCATTTGGTTTCATAAGCCATTATTTTTCCTTTTTCTTCTTAGAACCCTTGGTAATCTGCTTCAAAAGGCTTTCTAGCTCGCCAACATCTTTGAAACTCCGATAAACACTGGCAAAACGGACATAGGTAATTTCATCCAGCGCGGCCAGCTCATCCATGACCAGAGAGCCAATATATTCGCTAGCAATTTCATTTTCGCTCTGACTGCGAAGTTTTTGCTCAATCCGATTGACCAATTCTTCGATCTCGTCACTTGAGACCGGACGCTTCTGAGCGGAACGGATGATTCCGTTAAATATCTTATCCCGAGAAAACTGCTCACGCGTTCCATCTTTTTTGACAACGACTAGGGTTCTTTCTTCCACGCGCTCATAAGTTGTAAAACGATGCTGGCATTCCTCGCATTCACGGCGACGACGGATTGTATTTCCATCTTCTGCCTGCCGGCTGTCAACCACACTTGATTTGCTTCCGCCACATTTGGGACAACGCATGTCATTTCCTCCTAGAATCTTAATACTTCATTATACCATGTTTTGGGCAATAACAAAAGACGAGAGATTTCCCAGCCATAAAAAAACTAAAGCTGGCAAAGCAGCTTTAGCAAGGTAACCTTCTTTCAAAAATCCAGCAAATGGAAACTCAGCCCTTCTTGTCAAAATACTTTCTAGTTTCAGCAATAATAACAGGAGATAAGGCCAAAAGAGCAATCAGATTTGGCAAGGCCATCAAGGCATTGACAATATCGGCAATGACCCAAACTGCTTCTAACTCGATAAAGCCCCCTAAGAGCACCATAGCGACAAAGATGATTCGGTACAAACGAATATATTTGACACCAAACAGGAACTCAAAGCAACGCTCACCATAATAGTTCCAGCCTAAAATAGTGGTAAAGGCAAAAAGAACCAGAAAAACGGATAGAAGGATTGGACCAAAATTAGCAAAGACAGTCGCAAAGGCTGCCTGAGTCAAGGAAACACCATTGAGATTGCTATCCCAAACTCCTGTGATTAAAATTGTCAATCCTGTCAGACTACAAATAATCAGAGTATCAATAAAGGTTCCCGTCATCGAAATCAAGCCTTGCTCGACAGGCTCCTTGGTCTTGGCTGCCGCCGCAGCAATAGGGGCTGATCCTAAACCAGATTCATTGGAGAATACCCCGCGCGCGACCCCGTTTTGAATCGCCATCTGGATGGTTGCGCCGGCAAAGCCACCAACAGCAGCTGTCTGACTAAAGGCAGAACTAAAGACCAGCTGAAGAGTTGGCAGCAAACGATCTAGATTGACTGCTAATACAGTCACAGTCCCCAAGATATAAATAGCCGCCATAAAAGGCACAACCTTGGTCGACACTCGAGCAATAGACTGGATGCCGCTAAAAATAACTAGAGCCACCAAAATAGCCAAGATAGAGGCAGTCACAGCTGGAGGCAACTGAATGGTATTCTGCATAGCTTCTGTAATGGAATTCACCTGTGTGAAGGTCCCAATCCCTAAAAGAGCCACCAAGACACCTGCTACAGCAAAGAAGATAGCCAGCGGACGCCATTTTTCTCCCATTCCTAATAGGATATAATGCATGGGACCACCAGCAACGGCTCCGTGTGCATCCTTAGAACGATACTTGATTGCTAATAAACCTTCGGCGTACTTGGTTGCCATTCCAAAGAAAGCTGCTAGCCACATCCAAAATAAGGCGCCCGGTCCACCAACTTTTATGGCAGTCGCTACACCGATAATATTCCCCGTTCCAACCGTGGCCGCCAAAGCTGTACAAAGAGCAGCAAAGCTTGACACATCTCCATGATGATCCTCGCCGGAAACAAAAATTAAGCGAAAGGCGCGAGAAAGGCGCGAAATCTGTAGCAACCTCAGACGAAGTGTCAGATAAAGCCCTGTTCCAACTAATAAAATCAAAAGGGGAGGCCCCCAGACCAGAGAATCAATTTGATTCAGCAATTTCAACATAAGTCTTCTGCTCCTTTTCCACACCGAGAAAAAGAAAAGTACATGTGTAAACATGTACTCTGGATGCCTGAGAACGACCGTTTCCTGTCCTTCCCTTGCTCTGTCCTTTTACCTGAGAGTTTGAGCAGTTGCCTGCCTTGCCCCTTCGGTGCCAATCATGGTCTCTCCAGAGTTCCGTCCATTTCACAGTCATAAGGCTCAAACGCTTATTTCTGAAAAACTTCATTCGGTGTTTATTCTAAATTTTCTATTATTTTAAAATAATATTCGGTTTTTGTCAATGTTTTATGAAAAATTTTGAATATTATATTGACCCCAAAAGGTTAGACATATAATTTATTCGAAGGTAAGATAATAATAGCTCATAGAATCTCCTTTATTACCTGTTGATGTAGTTATTTATGGTTTACACTGTTTGAAGTTCTGTAAGTTTTTGTTGCACTATATTTTACAATTTTTCATTCCTTAAAGTATTGATGACATTCTTCCAAGAGTTAGTCAAGAAAAATTTTAGAAAGTTCTGCTAGTTCAGCACTGGTTTCTTCCTTGACTTGTAGTCAATGAAAAAGAATGGGTCGTTCTAAAAAGCCCTTTCACCCCCTCAAAGACTAGGCATAAGGCTGTAATTCCGGATTGATTGGTGTGTTGGCCAGATTATTGGCATAATTGCAGAGGGTCGCAAGGCTGACACCCAGAACCACATCCAGAGCATTCTCATGCGTATAGCCCGCTTCTAGGAAGTCTGCCAAAGCCTCATCTCCGACCCGTCCCTTAGTATTAATGACAGCAATGGTAAATTTAGCAAGCGTATCTAGCTTCGGATCTGTATCAATCGGAGTACGATTGCGCAGAGCCTCTAAAAGATCATCATTCATTTGAATCTGCTTGATTGAAAAAGCTGTATGACCCGCCACACAGAAAGCACAACCATTAGTAACTGCAGCCGTAATCTGCACTACTTCGCGCTCAGTCGGTGTCAGGCTGTTACGGCGATTGATAGCTCCAACCGTCCGATAAGTTTCCAAAGCTGTTGGCGCATTAGCCAAAAGACCGATAAGATTGGGAATGTAGCCACCGTTATCTTTTTGAACCGTTTCTAAAACCTCTTTCACCTCAGCTGGCACGGACTCAATCGTATGGATAGTAAATTCTGACATATGAAACCTCATTTCTTTTAATTAGAAACTATCTTAACATAGGTCTGACAGCTTGTATAATATATTTTTTATATGACCTCTATAAAGAGAATATATTGCTACATGTCAAACCAAAATATATTACCCATCTTAACTGCCTCCATACCTCTCTCAAGCAAGAAAAAGAAGCCCTAAGGCTTCTGGCTAATATTTTCTAAAACGCTGATAGCGATCTTCCAAAAGTTGCTCGAGAGAAAGTTTAGAAAGTTCCGCTAGTTCAGTACTGATCTCTTGCTTGACTGCAGCTAAGAGCTCATTTTTATTAAATCCGCGTTCGGGGATGACCTTATCAACGACACCCATCTGCAAAAGCTCGTGCGAGGTGATTTTCATCATCTCCGCCGCCTCCATTGCTCGGCTGCCATCCTTCCATAAAATCGAAGCAAAGCCTTCAGGACTGAGAATGGCATACATAGAGTTTTCCAGCATCCAGACCTTATCAGCAACTGCTAAGGCCAGTGCCCCGCCAGAGCCACCCTCGCCGATGATAATGGCAATAATGGGCACTTTCAAATCACTCATTTCCATGAGATTACGGGCAATGGCTTCACCCTGTCCGCGCTCCTCAGCACCGACACCAGGATAGGCACCAGCCGTATTGATAAAGGTCACGACTGGACGGCCAAATTTTTCAGCCTGCTTCATGAGACGTAGGGCCTTACGATAGCCTTCCGGATGAGGTTGACCAAAGTTCCGTCGTAAATTATCCTGCAAATTGCGACCTTTTTGAATACCGACCACTGTGACCGGCTGACCATTTAATGTTCCGATACCACCAATGACAGCTCCATCATCACGAAAACCACGATCTCCGTGCAATTCCACGAAATCATCAAAAACGCCTTGGGCAAAATCCAGAGCCGTCAAACGGGACTGATCACGCGCCGCTTTGATAATCTGACTGATTTTTGTCATTGGTCACCTCCATGAAAGCTCAAAAGAGTAGCAATCCGATCCCGCAATTCACCACGTTTGACAATCGCATCAACAAAGCCATGCTCTAGCAAAAACTCTGCCTTTTGAAAGTCATCTGGCAATTTTTCCCGTACAGTCGACTCAATGACCCGACGACCGGCAAAGCCTACCAAAGCCTGCGCTTCTGCCAAGATAATATCACCTTCCATAGCAAAAGATGCTGTGACACCGCCTGTAGTCGGATCTGTCAAAACGGTCAGGTAAAAAAGACCAGCCTTTGAATGACGTTGCACAGCAGCTGAGGTTTTAGCCATCTGCATCAGGCTCATGATACCTTCCTGCATACGAGCACCGCCAGAAGCTGTAAAGAGGACGACTGGTAGCTTATGCTCTGTCGCATACTCAAAGAGGCGGGTAATCTTTTCACCCACAACCGTTCCCATGGAAGCCATGATAAAGTTAGAATCCATGATCCCAAGGGCTAATTTTTTGCCTTTTATCAGAGCGGTTCCAGTCAAAACAGCCTCATCTAGACCAGTCTTTTCCCGCATCTTTGCCAGTTTTTCTTGATAATTTGGAAAATGTAAGGGATCTGTCGTCTCAATACCTGTGAACAATTCCTCAAAGCTTCCTTCATCCACCGTCAAACTCAGACGCTCAAAAGCTGAAATCCGAAAAGTGTAGCCACAGCTTGGACAGACACGCTCTGCCCCCAAATCCTTTTGATAAATGATATGCTTACAACCTGGACACTTAGAAAAAAGCTCATCTGGAACTTCTGGTTTTGGCTGAGGCAAGGCACGAGAGGAACGATTAGGATTGATCCGAATATATTTATCCTTTTTTGAAAACAAAGGCATTGCTTACTCCTTCATTAAATTTTAGAGTGATTCTGCTTCTTTCAAACAAAATCACTCCTTGTCATCTATTTTTTCTCTTGATAAGCCGGAAGGAACTTCTCCATGAGAAAAGCTGTATCATAATCACCAGCAATCACATTAGGATCTGAAATCAAATCCAACTGGAAACTGCTATTGGTCACAACACCGTCAATTTCTAGCTCATAGAGAGCCCGTTGCATCTTCATCAGAGCATCAAAGCGATTTTCCCCGTGAACGATGATTTTAGCAATCATGCTGTCATAGTAAGGAGGAATGGTGTAGCCAGGATAGACCGCCGAATCCACACGCAGTCCCACTCCGCCACTCGGCAGATAAAGATTGGAAATCTTGCCTGGGCTCGGTGCAAAGTTAAAGGCTGGATTTTCAGCGTTGATCCGACATTCAATTGCATGCCCTCGGATTTCAACATCATCCTGATTGAAGGACAGCTCTTGACCATCTGCAATCTTAATCTGCTCTTTCACAATATCCACACCGGTAACAAACTCAGTCACTGGATGCTCTACCTGCACCCGAGTATTCATCTCCATAAAGTAGAATTCACCCTTGGCTTCATCCAGCAGAAATTCAATCGTTCCGGCATTTTCATAGCCGACAGACTCAGCAGCCCGAACAGCCGCTTCCCCAATCTGCTGGCGCAGGGTTTTCCCAATCGCCACAGACGGACTTTCTTCCAGCACCTTCTGATTATTCCGCTGCAAAGAACAATCCCGCTCGCCCAAGTGGACCACATGCCCCTGCTGATCTGCTAAAATCTGCACTTCAATATGGCGCGCTGGATAGATAACTCGCTCCATATACATAGCGCCATTCCCAAAAGCCGCTTTAGCTTCACTAGAAGCAGACTCAAAGGCCGCTACTAAATCCTCAGGCTTTTCAACCTTACGAATACCCTTGCCGCCGCCGCCAGCAGAAGCTTTAAGCATGACTGGATAACCAATCTTTTCGGCAACTTCCAAGGCTTCTTCAGAGGTATGAACTTCTCCATCAGAACCTGGGATGACCGGCACTTTCGCCTTAATCATCTGAGCCCGAGCATTAATCTTGTCCCCCATCATGTCCATAACAGCACCTGAAGGCCCAATAAACTTAATGCCGACTTCTTCGCACATGGTCGCAAATTTAGAGTTTTCACTCAAAAAACCAAAACCAGGGTGAATGGCTTCTGCACCTGTCAGAACAGCAGCAGATAGGACGGCATTCATGTTCAGATAAGAATCCGTAGACTTGGCTGGCCCGATGCAGACTGCCTCATCAGCCAGTAGGGTGTGGAGCGCTTCCTTGTCAGCTGTTGAATAAACAGCGACTGTATCAATTCCCAGCTCGCGAGCTGCACGAATAATTCTGACCGCAATTTCCCCACGGTTAGCAATTAAAATTTTACGAAACATGGTGAAAGCTCCTTTTATCTACTGGCCAATCGCAAAGGTCAAAGTACCGCTGGCTGCAAGTTTTCCGTCAACTTCTGCTTTCGCCTCTACAACCGCAATGGTTCCGCGACGCTTAACAAACTTAGCTGTCATAATCAGTTGATCACCTGGTACAACTTGCTTCTTGAACTTAACCTTGTCCATGCCAGCGTAGAAGACTAATTTGCCCTTGTTTTCATCTTTAGATAATTCCAGCACACCGGCTGTTTGAGCTAGAGCTTCCATGATCAAGACACCTGGCATAACAGGATATTGAGGAAAATGCCCGTTAAAGAAAGGCTCATTGACTGTCACATTTTTCAGAGCGACAATCTCATCTTCGCTAACTTCCAATACGCGATCCACCAAAAGCATCGGATAGCGGTGCGGAAGTGCTTCTTTTATTGCATTGATATCAATCATTTGATGCGTACCAGCCCTTTCCCAAATTCAACCATTTCTTCATTCTGGACTAAAACTTCCGTGATAACACCATCTTTAGGAGCAGGCACTTCGTTCATTACTTTCATAGCCTCGATAATCATCAGGGTTTGACCTTTTTTAACTTGGTCTCCTACACTGACAAAAGCTGGTTTATCTGGACCTGCTGCTAAGTAAGCCACGCCAACCAAAGGACTTTCCACAACATCACCTTCAGCAGCTGGAGCCTCTGGAGCCACCTCAGGTGCTGCAGTTGGAGCTGCTTGGGGAACTGTCTCAGCTACAGGTGCACTTGCTGGCTGCACAGGAGCTACAACAGGGGCTGCACTGACTGCTGGAGTTGCTGCGACTGCGGCAGAACTTTCATTCTTGCTGAAAGTCAATTCATCACTTTGATTTTTATAAGAAAATTCACGCAGGCTTGATTGGTCGAACTGAGCCATCAAGTCTTTAATTTCATTGATATTCATCTAGCCCTCCCAACGCTTGAATGCCAGAACCGCATTGTGACCACCAAAACCAAATGTATTGGAAATCGCATAAGGAATCTCTTGCTCCTTGCCTTGTCCATAAACGACGTTCGCTTCAATATAGTCTGACAATTCACTTGTTCCAGCTGTTTTTGGTACAAAGTTATGGCGCATTGCTTCGATTGTAGCGATGGCTTCTACCGCTCCTGCAGCCCCAAGCAAGTGTCCTGTGAAGGACTTGGTTGAAGATACAGGTACTTCTTTACCAAGAACAGCAACGATAGCACCACTTTCTCCTTTTTCATTAGCAGGAGTTGAAGTACCGTGGGCATTGACATAAGCCACTTGCTCTGGAGAAATCTCTGCCTCTTCCAAAGCCAACTTAATTGCCTTGATGGCACCTTGACCTTCTGGATGAGGTGAAGTCATATGATAAGCATCACAAGTATTTCCATAACCAACTACTTCAGCCAAGATAGTTGCTCCACGTTTTTCAGCATGTTCCAGACTTTCAAGCACCAACATACCAGAACCTTCTCCCATGACAAAGCCGTTACGGTCTTTATCAAATGGAATAGAAGCACGGGTAGGATCTTCTGTCGTAGAAAGAGCTGTCAAAGCTTGGAAACCGGCAATGGCAAATGGAGTGATAGAAGCTTCTGATCCACCCACCAACATGACATCTTGGAAACCAAACTTGATAGAGCGGAAGGCATCCCCAATCGCATCATTTGATGAGGCACAAGCTGTATTGATTGATTTACAGATACCATTTGCACCAAAGCGCATAGCCACATTTCCTGAAGCCATATTTGGCAAAGCTTTTGGAAGAGTCATTGGCTTAACGCGTTTTGGACCTTTTTCATGCAATCGAATGACCTGATCTTCGATTTCCTTGATACCACCGATACCAGAAGCAACGATGACACCAAAACGGTCTTTATCGATTGCTTCTACATCAAGATTGGCATTTGTCACCGCTTCTTGAGCTGCATACAAGGCATATAAAGAATAATTGTCAAAACGATTGGTATCTTTCTTGATAAAGTATTTATCAAATGGAAAGTCTTGGACTTCAGCCGCATTATGAACAGCAAAATCGCTATGATCAAACTTGGTGATGGGACCAATCCCAATCTTACCTTCTTTTAAACTATTCCAAAATTCTTCTGGTGTATTTCCGATGGGAGAGGTTAAGCCATAACCTGTTACAACAACTCGATTTAGTTTCATAGTGAACTCCTTTATGATAATTGGTAAACTGTCAAATCCAATGCATGCAATTACTGCATTGTCAATCCGCCATCAATCGCGATGACCTGACCAGTAAGGTATTCCTGACCTGCTAAGAATAGGGCAACATCCGCTACTTCTTCGGTATTGCCGAACCGTTTCATTGGGATTTGAGCCAGAGAAGCTTCTTTGATTTTTTCAGAAAGCCCGTCTGTCATATCCGATTCGATAAAGCCTGGGGCAATCACATTGACACGGATATTGCGCCCAGCTACCTCGCGAGCAACCGACTTAGAAAATCCAATCAATCCAGCTTTAGAGGCTGCATAGTTGGCCTGGCCGACATTACCAGTCAAGCCGACAACACTTGATAGGTTGATAATTGCTCCTTGGCGAGCCTTGGTCATTGGTTTCAATACAGCTTGCGTCATATTAAAGGCTCCAGTCAGATTGACCTTCAGCACTTGCTCAAAGTCTTCCTCTGTCATCTTGAGCATAATCTTATCGCGGGTAATTCCAGCATTATTGACCAAGACATCTACAGAGCCCAAAGCTGCAATCGCCTCTTCAATCATTCGCTTAGCATCAGTACCATCAGACACATCGCCTGAAATAGCCACGACCTTGACCGGATAGCCAGCAAACTCAGCCAAAACTTCGTCTGAAATTTGACCACGCCCATTCAAAACAATATTGGCACCCGCACTTGCAAACTTATGGGCAATAGCCAGACCAATCCCACGGCTAGAGCCAGTAATAAAAACATTTTTATTCTTTAATTCCATTGGTATTCCCCATTATTTTTCCAGTAGGGCTGTTAAAGTCTCCACACTTTCAACATGATAAACAACTGCTGATTTATCAATTTTTTTCAGAAAGCCAGACAATACTTTCCCTGGACCAATCTCGATAAACTCTGTCACACCAGCTTCTCGCATTTTAGCAATACTATCGTAGAAACGAACCGGCTCCATGACCTGACGAGTTAACAATTCCTTAATTCTGCCAGTTTCCATGATATCCGCCTCTGTATTGCCCACTAGCGGAAGCTGAAAATCAGCAAATTCTGTTTCAGCCAAAACCTGAGCTAATTGCTCACTGGCTGGTTTCAAGAGTGCTGTATGGAAAGGACCTGAAACATTCAGCGGAATCAAGCGTTTCACACCTGCTTCCTTGAGGAGTTCCACCGCTTTATCCACCGCTGCCACATCTCCTCCAATGACGATTTGACCTGGAGTATTGTAGTTGGCAGGAGAGACCACTCCTAGCTGACTAGCTGTCTGGCAGGCTTCCTCAATAAGAGCCACTTCCGCATTTAGGACCGCAACCATCTTTCCAGAACCAGCAGGAGCCGCTTCCTCCATGAAAGCTCCACGTTTTGCGACTAGAGCTACCGCTGTTTTGAAGTCCAGCGCGCCAGCAGCTACCAAGGCAGAGTATTCGCCCAGAGAAAGACCAGCTACCATATTAGGACGGATTCCTTTTTCTGCCAACAGGCGATAAATAGCAAGAGAAGTTGTCAAAATTGCTGGCTGAGTATAGCGAGTTTGATTAAGTTTTTCTTCATCTTGGTCAATCAATGCCCGAACATCATAGCCCAGAACCTGACTCGCTTCCCCAAAAGTTGCCTTAACCACATCATACTGCTCATAGAGGTCACGAGCCATTCCCAGATATTGGGCTCCCTGACCAGCAAATAGAAAGGCTGTCTTAGTCATTTCTAGTTACTCCTGCCCAACGTTTTGCTTCTTGCTGAATCTTCTCAGCAGCGCCATAATAGATATCCTTGAGGATTTCTTCGACCGTTTCTTCCTTGCTGACCAAGCCGGCAATTTGACCAGACATGACGGAACCATTTTCCACATCGCCACGGACAACTGCATTAGCCAAGGCACCAGCACCCAGATTTTCAAAAACAGTCAAGTCTGGATTTTCTTGCTTGAAGGCTTCTTTTTCAGCCTTTTCAAAATCGCGAGTCAGCTTATTCTTGAGCGCACGAACCGCATGACCGAAGTGCTGAGCAGAAATTGTCGTATCGATATCACGAGCCTTCAAAATCATATCTTTATAATTTTGATGGGCATTAGATTCCTTAGCTACGACGAAGCGTGTGCCGACCTGAACCGCTTCTGCTCCTAACATAAAGCCAGCCGCAGCACCAGATCCATCCGCAATACCACCAGCCGCAATAACTGGAATGTTAACTGCTTCTACAACCTGACGGACCAAGGTCATCGTTGTTAACTTACCGATGTGACCACCAGCTTCCATTCCTTCAGCAATGACGGCATCCGCTCCAATTTTTTCCATCCGTTTAGCCAAAGCCACACTTGGTACAACAGGAATCACCGTAATACCTGCCTCGTGGAAACGAGCCATGTACTTGCTTGGATTGCCCGCACCAGTTGTCACCACTTTTACACCCTCTTCGATCACCAAATCCACGATGTCATCTACAAAAGGCGACAAAAGCATGATATTGACGCCGAAAGGACGATCCGTCAAAGACTTAATCTTGTCAATATTAGCTTTCACCACTTCCTTAGGCGCATTTCCGCCACCGATGATCCCAAGACCACCAGCCTTTGAAACCGCACCAGCCAAGTCACCATCTGCGACCCAAGCCATACCACCTTGGAAAATAGGATATTTAATATCTAATAATTCTGTAATTCGTGTTTGCATAATACCTTCCTCTAATCATTGCTTAAGTAATAGCTTGAGCCCAAGTCGCTAGATAGCAGCCTTTTTACTTTGAAATTCAAACTATTACCTAAACAAGAGAGAATATCTTGCGATACTCTCAAATCTTTATTATTTTGTTTTTTCTTCTACGTAGGCAACCAAGTCACCAACTGTTTTCAAGCCTTCTTCAGTTTCGATTTGGATGTCAAATGCATCTTCGATTTCTGAAATTACTTGGAACAAATCCAATGAATCTGCTTCAAGATCATCGAAAGTTGACTCAAGTGTAACTTCTGATGGCTCTTTACCAAGTTCCTCAACGATAATTTCTTGTACTTTTTCAAATACTGCCATGGATAGACTCCTTTAAAAATAAAATATTTTTTATCATGTGTTTCCACTTGATTAACTAAATTGTAACAATAAGCGTGCCCCATGTCAAACCTCCACCGAAACCTGACATCAAAATTGTCTGATTTCCGTTCAGTTTGATCAGTCCTTGCTCCACACACTCAGATAATAAAATCGGGATGCTAGCTGCACTAGTATTGCCATATTCCATCATATTAGCAGGTAGTTTTTCCCGAGAAACTCCGAGTTTCTTAGCCATTTTATCTAAAATTCGGATATTGGCTTGATGTAAGAGCAGATAATCAAGCTCCTCCACTGAAAATGGACTCTCTTCAATGGTATTTTTGATAGACTGTGCCACATCACGAATAGCGAAATCAAAGATTGCTCGGCCTTCCATTTTCAAATAGCGGTCATCAACTTGCTTTTCCGAAAACGGAGAAGACAAACCAAGTCCACCACAAGTCAAACTCTGACCTCTCAAGCCATCAGTAAACTGACTTTCAGCCCAAAAATGCTGCTTTTCTGCCACTTCAAGCAAGACCCCTCCAGCCCCATCACCAAACAAGACTGACGTCGCACGATCCGACCAATCAACGACTTTCGAAAGCGTTTCGCTACCGATGACCAAACCTCTTTGATAGCGACCAGAGGAAATGAACTTTTCTCCAGTTGATAAGGCAAAGATAAAGCCACTGCAAGCTGCCGTCAAGTCAAAAGCAAAAGCCTTGGTAGCTCCAATATTGGCCTGCACTCTAGCTGCGGTTGACGGCATCATAGAATCCGGAGTGATCGTCGCAACAATGATAAAATCAAGCTGATCAGCAGATAATTGAGCCTTTTCTAGCAATTGCTCAGCGACCTTTGTAGCTAAATCACTTGTTAACTCAGTCCGAGATAAATGTCGCTGTTTGATACCCGTACGACTTGAGATCCATTCATCACTTGTATCCATCATCTTGGCTAGATCATCATTTGTGACAATCTGCTCTGGAGCATAATGAGCTACTTGAGTAATTCTTGCATAGTTCATTATTTCAACTCCTCTAAAAAATTATACAAGTTCTGCAAACCTTTTTGCATTGCATTTTTTTCTTCTGAGGACATTCCTTCCACTACTTGCATGACCATGCGATTGTGGAATCGTTTATGAAGGCGATACAAGAGCCTCCCCTTCTTGGTCAAACTCAGATGAACTACACGACGGTCAATGGATGAACGGCGACGCTCGATATACCCTTTACGCTCCAAGTTATTCAAGCTGGTTGTGACAGTCCCCAAAGTGACTAACAATTCCTTTGAAATATCGCTTGGAGTCGCATTAGGCATGGTACCAATAACATCAATAGTGTGCATTTCTTTAATGGAGACGTCTTTAAATTGACTGCCTCGGAGGCTGGACTCTTCAATAACCAAAACATTATTAAAAATGGATGTTAAATAATCATTGACTAATTGATAATTCAAACCAACACCTCCTTCATAAATACTTTGACATTCAAATTTTATCAGATCTCAAAATAATTTGCAAGTCCTTTTGAAAATTTATTTGATTTTCAAACAATTTTCTTATCCTACAAATCCTTACTTACCTGTAAATTGTGGACGACGTTTCTCAGTATAAGCTTGGACACCTTCTTTGAAGTCCTCAGTGAAAGCAAGAGACTTCTGTAAAGATAGCTCCAACTCCGCATATTCTTTCCAACCGCTGAACAGGCTCTTCCAGACCATTTCTTTTATAGCTCTGTAAGAATTCAGCGAACCGCGTTTTAGCTTCTTCAGCAACTGTTCCGTTGTTTTTTCTAGCTTCTCTACTTCACAAACTTTATAGAGCAAACCATAATCCAGAGCCTTCTCCGCAGTCAAGGCCTCTCCCGTCATGACCAAATGAGTCGCCCGAGTCACACCAATTGCCCGAGTCAAAAGATAAAGTCCACCGGCATCTGGCGCTAAGCCCACTCCCACAAAAGCTTGAATGAACCGAGATTTTTCTGTCGCAATGCAGAAATCTGCAGCCACGACCATATTGGCAGCTGCACCAGCAACAGGGCCATCCACACTCATAATAACTGGCTTGGGTAGCCGTTTCATGGCAAAAGAAATGTCATTGACCAGCTCTGCAATTTTTACCAAGGATTGAATATCGTCAGCACTGACAGCTCTTTGCATCTCAGCTAGGTCGCCACCGACAGAAAAGACCTTCCCATTGGCATTGATCACTAAAAACTTCACTGCCTCATCATTTGCGGCCAGCTCAATCGCTTCTAAAATCTCCTCACACATGGGGATATTGAAACCATTAGAAACTTCAGGACGATTGAAGGTAATAGTCGCCACTTCATTAACTACCTTATAAAGAATACCATTAAAAGTCATTCTAACTCCATTCCAGACTGGATAATTACAGTCATTTTATTTCATAATTAAATAATTTGATAGTCAAATTACATTTATTCTAGCATAAAAGATGTAAGAAAGAAAACAAAAACTGGAAAATTTGATTTTATATTCGTTTTTTACTTATTTTTGCAATAAATTTACATAAAGCGGTGCTTCTGATAGATTTGCAAAATTTTCAGAATTTTGTTATAATTTTTCCTAAATCATGTTTAGGAGTTTCTATGAAAGTTGTAAAATTTGGCGGAAGTTCACTCGCTTCTGCTTCACAATTAGAAAAAGTCTTACATATTGTAAAGTCTGATGCTGAGCGTCGCTTCGTTGTCGTTTCTGCACCAGGAAAAAGAGATGACCAAGATACAAAAGTCACCGATGCCCTGATTAAGTATTATCGCCAGTACATTGCAGGAAATGATGTCTCCAAGGAGCAAAATTGGATTATTAAGCGCTACTCCGATATGGTCTCTGAGCTAGGCCTGAAATCTGCAATTATTGAAAAAATCTCTAAGAGCATCATCTCCCTAGCTACTCTGCCAATTGAAAATAATGAATTTCTTTACGATACTTTCCTAGCAGCTGGTGAAAACAACAATGCTAAACTCATCGCAGCTTACTTTAACCACAATGGCATTCCGGCTCGCTACGTCCATCCTAGAGAAGCTGGACTAGTGGTTTCAAGCGAACCAGGAAATGCTCGGATCCTTCCTTCAAGCTATGATAAATTGGAAGAGCTAATTCATTCTGATGAAGTCCTTGTCATCCCTGGCTTCTTTGGTGTCACTCAAGATGGACAGATCTGTACTTTTTCTCGTGGCGGGTCGGATATTACAGGATCAATTATTGCAGCTGGTGTCAAAGCTGACGTCTATGAAAACTTCACTGATGTAGACGGCATCTTTGCTGCTCACCCTGGGATTATTCATAAGCCACGCTCCATCGCTGAGCTTACTTACCGTGAAATGCGGGAATTAGCCTATGCAGGTTTTACCGTCCTTCACGATGAAGCCCTGCTTCCAGCCTATCGCGGAAAAATTCCACTCGTTATCAAAAATACCAACAATCCAGAGCACCCTGGTACGCGCATCGTCCATAAACATAGCGAAGATCATCCTCCTGTTGTAGGAATCGCTGGCGACTCTGGCTTCGTAAGCATTAACATGTCCAAGTATCTCATGAACCGAGAAGTTGGATTTGGCCGAAAGGCGCTTCAGATTTTGGAAGATCTAAATATCGGTTGGGAGCATATGCCAACAGGAATTGATGATCTTTCCATCATCCTTCGTGAACGTGAATTAACTCCAATCAAAGAAGAAGAAATTCTGCGCCAACTTGTACAAAAGGCAGAAGTAGACTACGCTGAGATTGAGCATGATCTTTCTATCATCATGATTGTCGGCGAAAAAATGAAAAGTCATATCGGGGTGACGGCTACTGCGACTAGAGCTCTTTCTGACAATAAAATTAATATCCAAATGATGTCACAAGGTTCCAGTGAAGTTTCCATCATGTTTGTTGTCAATAAGAACCAAGAAAAAGAGGCCATCCGTGCTCTGTACAAAGCATTCTTTGGCAGCTCAGAAAGCGATGAATAAACCGAATAAGTAAACAACAAAGACCTAGCTCTATATGGAGCCAGGTCTTTCCTTATTCTTATTTGTTTATAATAATCCTTTTTTCTTTTCCAAGATTAGGTCCTTGACAGATATCAACAGGACAGCTAGCAAAATCATGCCCATACCTACAAAATCAAGCAGATAAAAGCGTTCATTCATAATGACAAAGGCAAAGAAGACCGCTGAAATAGGCTCAATCGAAGCTAAAAGACTAGATTTAACAGGACCGACCAAGCTTGTTCCCTTCAAAAAGACGGTGTAAGCAAAGATTGTTCCGATGACAATGATGCCGACCAAGGCTAGAAGGATATCTAAACGGAATTGCCACTGATGCTGGAAAATACCGCTGAAAGGAAGGAGCAAGACACCTGCAATGGTCATCCCAATCCCGATTACCAGCATGCTTCCCCACTTTTTAATGAGCCCAATCGGCAAAAGAATATAAAGTGCATAAGTAAAGGCTGAGAAAATACCTAAAAATAAGCCTTTTGGCGTCATCGAGAGCTGATTGATCTGACCGTGGGTCGCAATTAGAAAGGTTCCTCCGATAGCCAAAATCATAGAGCAGACCTGAGCCACAGTCGGTGCTACTCTATCTTTGATACAAGTGTATACCAAGACTCCCACTGGACAGAGATATTGTAAGACCGTTGCTGTTCCTGCATTCGTCTCATGAATGGCCGCTAAATATGCATATTGATTGATGAATAAGCCTAGAACTGCAAAAAGTGAAATGTGTAGAAGAGAGCTCTTGTCTTTCCAAATCTCTTTAAAAGAATCTTTATTTGTCGCATAAGCCAACATCATCAAAACCAAACCCGCTAGCAACAAGCGCACATTGGTCAAGCTCAGTGCCGAAAAACCATGCACCATCAGGTATTGACCACTTGTTCCCGATAAGCCCCAAGCAATTCCCGCAGCCAAGGTATAAAGGGTTCCCCTTAAAACTTTTGACATCCCAAACCTCTTTCTGTTAACTTTGATCATTATAACATAAACCATAAAGAAAAATCAGTCTGTTTTGACTGATTTTTTATGATTTAGCAGAGCCCAAAAATGGCTAATCCTCTATCTCAAAAAGTAAATAAGGCAAACCTAGTATAAAGCCAATAATTCCTAGCATAGCCCGCATTCCAGAAGCTGCAACAAGTACCTTCTGACCATCTTTCACTTGAATCTTATGCGATTTCATAAAACTTTGTCCAACCTGTAGTTCGACACTGTCTCCCTCAAAAGTCAACGTTTTACTTTCATCATTCGCAAGTTTATCCACAAGTTCTCCATTTAGATATACCGGAACATTTTGGGCAACTCCAACTATACCCGTAGCACGCGTAATGGTAAATTTTGGCATCAGAAACCCCTTTATTTCAAGCTAACCTATCAACAAAAACTCTTCAGTTTATTCTTCAATCCTAGCTGAGTAAAAAGGCAGAAGAAACATTAAAACAATATAAAGAATTAAGAGAATTGCACGCACTAGACCACCAAAGAACAGGCCGAGCAACAAAACTCCTAGACAGATAGAAAAATTAGTAAAATTTGTTTCAACCAGCAAGGTTTGCCCTGCTTTAACTGTCACTGGCTTGGTTCTCATAGGAGCTGCTCCTACACGAACAACAGCTTCTTCTCCCTCAATAGGAAAGGACGCTTCGTCGCCATTCTGGATTGTACCAACCTTTTGACCATTGATTAAAATTGGAAAATTCCCAATGATCCCTACAAAGCCTGTTCCGCGTTTTACTTTAATTTCTGACATAAGAACTCCTTTATTTTTTATCTATTTTACCATAAATACCATTCAAATAAAAGGTGAAAACCAGTCTCACGACTGGTTCTCTATTTATTTTTAAAGTTTTTCCAACTCTTCGTTGAGCAGTTTTTGTGCTACTTGTGGGTTGGCTTGGCCCTTGGTAGCCTTCATGAGCTGACCAATCAAGGACTTGGCCGCATTCTTGTTGCCGCCCTTATAGTCATCGATGGCTTTTTCATTATCCGCAAAGACTTGCTGGATAATAGGAAGAAGTTGAGCAGGGTCTGAGATTTGAATCAGGCCTGCTTTTTGTACATATTCCTTAGCAGAACCGCCATTTTTAGCCAGATGGACAAAGACCTTCTTGGCAATCTTAGAAGAAATCGTTCCGTCTGCAATCAAGGCAATCATTTCAGTTAGGTTCTCAGGCGTCAGCTCAATCTCAGAGATGGTCTTGCCTTCAGCATTGAGGTATTGAGCCACTTCTCCTTGGAGCCAATTAGAAACAGCCTTAGCGTCACCACCTGCAGCAACAGCTGCTTCAAAGAAGTCTGACACAGCCTTCGTAGCTGTCAGCTGCTTGGCATCGTAGTCAGACAGACCGTAGTCGCCCACATACTTAGCACGGCGCTCTTTTGGAAAGGCTGGCAGACTGTCGCGTACTTGCTCAATCCAAGCATCCTCAATCTCAAAGATAGGCAGATCAGGCTCTGGGAAGTAACGGTAGTCCGCTGAACCTTCCTTGACCCGCATGAGCAAGGTTTCACTAGTTGCTTCGTCATAACGGCGGGTTTCCTGACGGATTTGGCCGCCACTGCGTAGGATTTCTGCTTGGCGTTTTTCCTCAAAGGCTAGACCTTTGCGGACAAAGTTGAAGGAGTTAAGGTTTTTCAGCTCAGTCTTGGTACCAAACTCTTTCTGACCGTAAGGACGGATAGAAATATTGGCATCGACCCGCATGGAACCTTCTTCCATCTTGACATCCGAAATGCCCGTGTACTGGATGATTTCCTTGAGGGCAG
>CAURCE010000019.1:0-26914 GCA_963523365.1 uncultured Streptococcus sp. | reverse complement strand
AAGGTTACAGCAGATTCAGCGAAACCAGCAGATGAAGTCGTAACTTACAAGAAGGCTGATCAAAAAGCAACCATCACCTTCGTAGACCAAGCTAAGAAAGAATTGGCTAAGATCTCAGAAGGCGGTAAGTCAGGCGAACCAATTAGCCGTGACCAATACCTTGCGAAGTTGAAAGAATTGACTAACCAAGGTTACAAGGTTGTGAACGATGAGTTCAAGGATCCACAAAACTTTGATGATGATGCAAGCAAGGACCAAAACTACACTGTTCAATTGGAAGAAGGCATTGTGCCATTCAATCCAAATAATCCACCGAAACCAAACGATCCAATGGATCCAAGCAATCCGGATGGACCTAAGTGGACAGATGATAAGATCAAGTCAGCTCAACAAGAAGCTGTGAAAGAATTGAGCCGTACGATCAAGTACGTATACGAAGATGGTAAAGAAGCAGCACCAAGCTTCACAGACAGCGCTAAATTCACGCGTATTCTGAAGATCAACGTCGTAACGAAAGCGATCGTAGAAAAAGGCCCATGGACATCACAAGATGACGTGATCAAGGGACAAACTTCACCAGACATCAAGGGTTACGTAGCGGATAAAGCAAGCGTAGCAGATGTGAAGGTTACAGCAGATTCAGCGAAACCAGCAGATGAAGTCGTAACTTACAAGAAGGTAGAAGTTCCACCTACACCGACACCTGTTCCACCAACTCCAGCTCCGGTACCAAATAAACAGGTACCGAACAAGCCAGTGGAACCGAAAGTTCCTGGAACTACTGCTCTGCCAAATACAGGTGAGAAATCATCTTCAGCAGCAGTGCTTGGTTTAGGAATTGTTGCAACACTCGCAGGTGTCAGCTTGATTAAACCAAGATTGAAAGAAGAAGATTAATTCTTTCTAGCTTGGATAGTAATCACTGAAGAGTTGTGGACGGTTAGTTAACAGCTCGCAAAAATCGATAACTTCTTTACGAAGTTATCGATTTTTTATTTATTTGATTAGTAAGCTTTAGTAGTAAGAAATGAGAGAAGATTCTAGTAAAATAGGAGATTTACTGGAGAATGAAGGAGCATCACCTTGAATTTAGTAGCATCATTCATTTTGCTATCGAGAGAATGTAATGACTGATCTCGGTATTTTAAAAGTTATAAGGAACTAGTGCTATAATCTTTTCTATATCTAGTTCGTACTTCAGCAGATAATTTTAGGAAATTGGGGACTTTCCTGTTTTTGTTGGATGATTTTTCGTCTTTCCTGTGTTATAATAAGGAAGATTAAAAATGTAGAATAGTTAAAGGAGAAATTCCAATGGGACGTAAGTGGGCCAATATTGTAGCTAAGAAAACAGCTAAAGATGGCGCAAACTCAAAAGTTTATGCTAAATTCGGTGTAGAGATCTATGTAGCAGCGAAAAAAGGTGAACCAGATCCTGAGTTGAACACAGCCCTTAAGTTCGTTATTGATCGTGCTAAGCAAGCGCAAGTGCCAAAGCATGTTATTGACAAGGCGATTGACAAGGCTAAGGGAAATACGGATGAAACCTTTACAGAAGGTCGTTATGAAGGCTTTGGACCAAATGGTTCTATGTTGATAGTTGATACCTTGACTTCGAATGTTAACCGGACTGCGGCCAATGTCCGTGCAGCCTTTGGGAAAAATGGCGGCAACATGGGAGCTAGCG
Organism: uncultured Streptococcus sp.; assembly: GCA_963523365.1. Lineage (GTDB taxonomy): Bacteria > Bacillota > Bacilli > Lactobacillales > Streptococcaceae > Streptococcus. Next base: position 25,227 of record CAURCE010000019.1, on the reverse strand, counting down.
GCTCTGTATCTTATCTTTTTGATAATAAAGGTGTTATCGTTTTTGCTGGTGATGATGCAGATAGCATCTTTGAATTGCTTTTAGAAGCAGATGTAGATGTGGACGATGTAGAGGCTGAAGAAGGAAGTATCACAGTTTATACAGCACCAACTGACCTACATAAAGCAATCGTAGCTTTGCGTGAATCTGGCATCCAAGAATTCCAAGTGACAGAGCTGGAAATGATTCCTCAGTCTGAAGTGGAATTAACAGGAGAAGATTTAGAAACCTTCGAAAAATTGTATAGCGTCCTTGAAGACGATGAAGATGTCCAAAAAATCTACACCAACGTAGATGGCTTCTAATTGAACAATATAAAAATACAGTCTGATTTAGTATAAGCTGCGTTCTAAGGCAGTTTATAAATTAGACTGTATTTATTTTTAGTTAGTTAAGTGAAATTTTTTTAGGAATTGTTCCTGTTCCTCTTTGATAGCTTCTGTAGGATTTTTCACGGCGAGAATCATCTCAATCATTTCAGGATTGGCTTCGCGTACTAGCTGACTGAGAGCCCAGATGGCCGTAGCGATATGGATAGGATTTTGCCCTTTATCGATAATTTCTAGTAGTTTGGGAATAGCAGAGCGATCATTGGCGTTGGCTAGAGCAATGATGGCATTGCGCTGCAGGATGTTTTTGCCGCGCCAGCTACCTGCTATATGGCCAAATTTTTCCTTAAACTGACCATTAGAAAGTTCCAAGAAAGGTAGGAGCTCGGGATGAGCTAGATCGGGGTCAATCTCAGTTGCGAGCGGATTGTCTAAACCTTTATTATAGGGGCAGCAGATTTGGCAGATATCGCAACCATAGATGACTGTCTTGATTTTTTTGCGAAATTCTAGATCCATGATACCCTTATCTTGGGTTTGAAAAGATAGGCAGCGCTTGGCGTTCATAGTCCCATCGCCAATGAGACAGGAGGTAGGACAGGCCGTCACGCAGCGATTGCAGTCTCCGCAGTCATAGTCGACAGGTTGGTCAGGTTCGATGTCCAGATTGGTAATGAGCTCACCCAAAAACATGTAGGAACCAAATTCCTTGGAGATAACCAAGCCGTTCTTTCCGATAAAGCCTATTCCTGCTCGCCGGGCTACAGCGGTGTCGACCAAGGCTCCTGTATCTACCATGCCTTTATATTCAAAGTCGGCAGTTAACTCCTCAATTCCCTTTGCAAGCCGATCTAGCTTGTCTTGTAGGACATAGTGGTAATCCAGCCCCCAGCTGTTGGGAGTGAATTTCCCCCGTTTGTAAGCTGTTTTTTGTGGCTGTTGCTTGAGCTTGTGGGGGTAGGCGACTGCGATAGAGATGATGGTCTTGGCTGAGGCCAAACTCAGCTTGGGCTTGATTCGCTCCTCAATATTCTTATGTTCAAATCCTGAATTTCGACCTTCTTCTACGGCCAAGCGCAGCGACTTTTCCAGATAGTCAAAGTCATCCGCTGTCGTGAAGCCAATTTTAGAAATGCCAATGTCTTTTGATAATTTGATAATTTCTTCTTTGATATTCATTGCTATTATTATATCGAAATTATGAGAATTATGCGAGAAACTACTTCGTGAAAACCATGATTATTTAGCAAATTTGAGTGCAAGAAGAGTTAGGCAGATAAGCGTGTAAATTGAGAAATACCAACCTTTCAAGCCAATTGCCAAATGGATTATTTCTTGAAAGATATGGGGAAACATGCTATAATGAGAGGAAACATTTATAAACAGAACATAGCGAGTAAGGAATAAAATGGCTAATATTTTAAAAAAAATCATCGAAAATGATAAAGGTGAAATAAGAAAATTAGAAAAGATGGCGGACAAGGTCATGTCCTATGAGGACGAAATGGCAGCCTTGACCGATGAAGAATTGCAAGCAAAAACGGTTGAATTTAAGGAACGCTATGCAAATGGTGAAACGCTAGATCAACTTTTGTTTGAAGCATTTGCAGTTGTCCGCGAAGGAGCTAAGCGTGTCTTAGGTCTTTTCCCATATAAGGTTCAGATTATGGGGGGTATTGTCCTTCACCATGGTGATGTGCCAGAAATGCGTACGGGGGAAGGAAAAACCCTGACAGCGACTATGCCAGTATACCTGAATGCCTTATCTGGCCAAGGAGTTCACGTTGTTACAGTCAATGAATACTTGTCAGAGCGTGATGCGACTGAGATGGGTGAACTTTATTCTTGGTTGGGACTTTCTGTTGGTATCAACCTAGCATCTAAGTCACCAATGGAAAAAAGAGAAGCTTATGCTTGTGATATCACCTACTCAACAAACTCTGAAATTGGTTTTGACTACTTGCGTGATAACATGGTGGTTCGGGCTGAAAATATGGTGCAGCGTCCGCTTAACTATGCCTTGGTTGACGAGGTGGATTCTATCTTGATTGACGAAGCGCGTACGCCATTGATCGTGTCAGGACCGACAGCTTCTGATACGAATCAGCTTTATTACAGAGCGGATAGCTTTGTGAAAACACTTCAAAAAGATGACTATATCATTGATATTCCATCTAAGACGATTGGTTTGTCAGATTCTGGTATTGACAAGGCTGAAAGTTACTTTAACTTAGAAAATCTATACGATCTTGAGAATGTTGCTTTAACGCACTTTATCGACAACGCTTTGCGTGCTAACTATATTATGACCTTAGATGTGGATTATGTCGTGAGCGAAAAGCAGGAAATCCTCATCGTTGACCAATTTACTGGACGTACAATGGAAGGCCGTCGTTTCTCTGATGGACTCCACCAAGCGATTGAAGCAAAAGAAGCTGTGCCTATCCAAGAAGAATCAAAAACATCTGCTTCGATTACTTACCAGAACCTTTTCCGTATGTATAAAAAACTATCAGGGATGACAGGGACTGGTAAGACAGAAGAAGAAGAATTCCGTGAAATTTATAATATTCGTGTAATTCCAATTCCAACTAACCGTCCGGTCCAACGTATTGACCATCCAGATTTGCTGTATCCTAGCTTGGAAGCGAAGTTTAAAGCAGTCGTGGAAGACGTCAAGGAACGCTACAAAACAGGCCAGCCTGTCTTGGTCGGTACAGTATCGGTTGACACGAGTGACTATCTTTCTCAAAAATTGGTGGCTGCAGGAATTCCTCATGAAGTTCTGAATGCTAAAAACCACTATAAAGAAGCACAGATTATCATGAATGCTGGTCAACGTGGTGCTATTACCATCGCGACCAACATGGCTGGACGTGGTACCGATATCAAGCTAGGTGAAGGTGTCCGTGAATTGGGTGGACTTTGTGTTATTGGTACAGAGCGCCATGAAAGCCGCCGGATTGATAACCAGCTTCGTGGACGTTCAGGTCGTCAAGGGGATCCAGGCGAATCACAATTCTACCTATCTCTAGAAGATGATTTGATGAAACGCTTCGGTTCCGAGCGTATTAAGGCCTTGCTAGACCGGATGAATCTGAGCGAAGAAGAGTCTGTCATCAAGTCTCGGATGCTAACGCGTCAGGTGGAAGCAGCCCAAAAACGGGTTGAAGGAAATAACTACGATACTCGGAAGCAAGTCCTCCAATATGACGATGTCATGCGCGAACAACGTGAAATTATCTATTCTCAACGCTATGATGTCATCACAGCAGATCGTGATTTGGCTCCAGAAATCCATGCTATGATCCGTCGTACCATTAATCGGATTGTGGATGGCAGCAGTCATTCAGATCATGATGAAAAGATAGAAGCGATTCTGAATTTTGCTAAATATAACCTTGTAGCAGAGGATTCTATCTCAGCTGACGATTTAGAAGGTAAATCGAATCAAGAGATCAAAGATTACTTGATGGAACGAGCTTCTGAAGTTTATGCCAATCAGGTTTCTAAACTTCGTGATGAGGAAGCAGTTCAAGAGTTCCAAAAAGTGCTGATCCTACGTGTTGTAGATAATAAATGGACAGATCATATCGACGCCTTGGATCAATTGCGTCAGGCTGTGGGACTTCGCGGCTATGCGCAGAACAACCCAGTTGTTGAATATCAGGCAGAAGGTTTCCGGATGTTTAATGATATGATCGGCTCTATCGAGTTTGATGTGACTCGTCTCATGATGAAAGCACAGATCCATGAGCAAGAACGTCCACGTACAGAGCACAGTATCAGCACGACAGCTACTCGAAACATTGCTGCCCAAAATCCAAATCTTCCAAAAAATGTTGATTTATCCTCTGTAAAAAGAAATGATTTATGTCCATGTGGTTCAGGTAAGAAATTTAAAAACTGTCATGGTCGCAAGAAGTAGTTTATAAGGAGAGAAGATGACCTTTAAAGCAACTAGTCAACCAATCAATGTAGCAGAAGTGCGTCAGCTTGCTAAGCTAGAAGGTTCTATTCTAGCTCATAAGCAAGAGCGGGATCGCCAACTAGAAGCCATTATCCGTGGTGAGGATGATCGCATCCTTTTGGTTATCGGTCCTTGCTCATCAGACAATGAAGAAGCTGTATTGGAATACGCTAAGCGTTTGGCAGCTCTTCAGGAAGAAGTCAAAGATCGGATCTTTATAGTGATGCGGGTTTATACAGCCAAGCCACGGACTAATGGTGATGGCTACAAGGGCTTGATTCACCAGCCTAATGCGACAGCAGCGCCTAGCCTAATAAACGGTATTAAGGCGGTTCGCAATCTGCATTATCGCGTGATTTCAGAAACTGGAATGACGACGGCTGACGAGATGCTTTATCCAGAAAATCTTCCCCTAGTAGATGATTTGATTTCCTATATGGCGATCGGTGCTCGTTCTGTTGAAGATCAGCAGCACCGCTTTGTAGCCAGTGGAGCGGATTTTCCGACTGGTTTAAAAAATCCAACATCTGGCAATCTAAATGTCATGTTTAATGGCATTTATGCGGCTCAAAACAAACAGAGCTTCCTCTTTGCCAATCGGGAAGTAGAGACGAGTGGAAATCCTTTGGCTCATGCGATTCTGCGTGGTGCCATCAATGAATATGGGAAGAACATTCCAAACTACTATTATGATAATCTGCTGGATACAATCGCCCAGTATGAAGCAATGGGATTAGAAAATCCATTTATCATCATTGATACCAACCATGACAACTCTGGCAAGCAGTATTTGGAGCAAGTCCGTATTGTTCGTCAGACTTTGATCAATCGCGACTGGAATGATAAAATCAAGAAGGTTGTTCGTGGCTTTATGATTGAATCTTACTTGGAAGATGGCCGACAAAATGAACCAGAAGTCTTTGGCAAATCTATCACAGATCCATGCCTAGGCTGGGATAAGACGGTCGAACTCGTCCATGAGATATACGATACACTAGGTAAATAATATGGCATTTATAGAAAAAGGTCAGGAAATTGACATCGAGCAGATCAAGTCTGCAACGATTTTGTCAGACCAAGCTCTGAAAAAGAAACATCAGCGCGATCAGGAATTGGCTGCCATCATCAAGGGAGAAGATCAACGCCTGCTCTTGGTTATCGGTCCTTGCTCATCTGACAATGAAGAGGCGGTACTGGAGTATGCTCGTCGATTGGCTGAACTGCAGCAGAAGGTGGCGGATAAGATTTTTATCGTCATGCGGGTCTATACTGCCAAGCCTCGGACCAATGGGGACGGCTATAAAGGGCTCGTTCACCAGCCAGATACTTCAAAAAGTCCAAGCTTGATCAATGGGTTAAAGGCGGTGCGCCAGCTTCATTACCGAGTCATTACTGAGACAGGCTTGACTACTGCTGATGAAATGCTCTATCCTTCCAATCTAGTGCTGGTAGATGATTTGGTCAGTTACCATGCCGTAGGTGCTCGATCGGTTGAAGACCAAGAACATCGCTTTGTAGCGTCTGGCATTGACGCTCCGGTTGGTATGAAAAATCCAACATCTGGCAATCTTGGAGTCATGTTTAATGCCGTCTATGCTGCTCAAAATAAGCAAATCTTCCTTTATCACGGCCAGGAAGTAGAAACGTTAGGAAATCCTCTTGCGCATGTGATTTTGCGTGGTGCTTTAGATGAGTACGGTAAGAACAAGCCTAACTTCTATTACGAAAATCTTCTGGATGTGATCAAACGCTATGAAGAAATGAAACTGTCCAATCCTTTTATCCTGATTGATACCAATCATGATAATTCTGGCAAGCAGTATTTGGAGCAGATCCGGATTATCCGTCAGACTCTGATCAACTGTGCTTGGAATGAGCAAATCAAGAAGGCGGTGCGTGGTTTCATGATTGAATCCTATTTGGAGGATGGACGCCAGAATGAGCCAGAAGTCTTTGGTAAGTCCATTACCGATCCTTGCTTGGGCTGGGATAAGACAGAAGAACTCGTTCAGGAAATCTATGAAACCTTAGAAAAATAAGCTTAAATAGAAAGGATTAGGAGGCTTTGGTAGAAGTCTACTAATGAATACAGGCAAGCTCATACTCTACGAAAATCTAATTTTGATGGTGTAAACCTCTTTGATGCATTTCAGTGTCATTCTCATCGGTTTGCCTTGTCGAAATTAGATTTTCTTTCAATCTCCTTGGGAGAAGAGCCTTGCTTCGTATTCCTAATAGAAGTATGATAAGAGGACATGGAATAGATATAGAAGAGATTTCCAGCATTGGTCGGGCCTACGAGAAGAATGAGCGTTTTGCTGAGAAAATCTTGACGGCTCAGGAGTTGACTCGGTTTAGCTCCTTAAAGGGCAAGCGCAAGCTGGAATATTTGGCAGGTCGTTGGTCAGCCAAAGAAGCCTTTGCCAAGGCTTGGGGAACTGGTATTGGCCCTGTGACTTTTCAAGATTTGGAAATTTTAAATGATGATAAGGGGGCACCTTATTTTAGCAAGTCCCCCTTTGCTGGTTCGGTATGGCTATCAATCAGTCATGCTGGAAATCTGGTGACCGCCAGTGTGATTTTGGAGGAAGACAATGAAAGCTAGTCTACATAGACCCACTAAAGCAGTCATAGACCTGTCTGCTATTGCATTTAATGTTGAGCAAATTGCGGCTCATATTCCCCAGTCGGTCCAGAAGTGGGCAGTAGTCAAGGCCAATGCTTATGGACATGGTGCGGTTCCTGTCTCTCAGTATATTCAGCCGCTTGTAGATGGTTTTTGCGTGTCCAATATTGACGAAGCCCTCGAACTACGAGAAGCTGGCATTGATAAATCCATTCTTATTTTGGGTGTTTCTTCATTGGAGGCTGTGCCTTTAGCGATCCAGCAGCAGATTACCCTGACGGTGGCTAGCCTAGCTTGGTTGGAGGAACTCTTGAGCCAGCAAGCTAATCTGACGGGCTTGACTGTTCATATCAAGATTGATTCAGGCATGGGACGCATTGGCTTCCGTGATAGTCAAGAAGCCCAGCAAGCAATTAGCCGCCTGCAAGCAGCAGGAGCTGTGGTAGAAGGAATTTTCACTCATTTTGCAACAGCTGACGAATTAGATACAAGTCATTTTGTAGCTCAATTAAATCGCTTTAAAGAGATTTTGAATGAGTTAGCTTTCTTGCCGCCGATTGTGCATGCTAGCAACTCTGCTACAACTCTTTGGCACAGTGAAACGATTATGAATGCTGTTCGGCTGGGCGATATTATTTACGGGCTGAATCCTAGCGGACGAGTGCTGGACTTGCCTTATGAGGTCAAACCAGCTTTGAGTTTAGAATCTGCTCTGGTTCACGTCAAAGAAATTCAAGCGGGCGCCCATGTTGGCTATGGGGCGACCTATACCAGTGATAGCCAGCAAATCATTGGAACGATTCCTCTGGGTTATGCTGATGGCTGGACCCGCGACATGCAGGGCTTTGATGTCTTGATCGATGGTCAGCGCTGTCCAATTGTCGGTCGGGTTTCCATGGATCAGATCACGGTACGTCTGCCTCGAGTCTATCCTTTGGGAACGCAGGTAGTCTTGATTGGCCAGAGTGGCGCCGAGCTTATCACAGCAACGGATGTGGCAGAAAAGCGTGGTACGATCAATTATGAAGTGGTCTGCTTAATCAGCGATAGGGTACCGAGAGAGTATAAAAAGTAAAAGACAATCAAGAAGAAGGAAAGGAGACAGGATGAATCTGCATCAGGCTTTAACGGCCCTGCCAGGAGTAGGACCAAAATCGGCTGAAAAATTTAAAAAACTAGGCCTTGAGAGCCTGCAGGATCTCCTGCTCTATTTTCCTTTTCGCTATGAGGATTTTAAGAGCAAGAATGTCCTCGACTTGGAGGATGGAGAAAAGGCAGTTATTTCTGGGATCGTCGCGACTCCAGCTAATGTCCAGTACTATGGCTACAAGCGCAATCGCCTGCGTTTTACGATCAAGCAGGGAGAAGTCGCGATTGCAGTCAATTTTTTCAACCAGCCTTATCTGGCAGATAAGATTGAGCTGGGAGCAACGGTGGCTATTTTTGGTAAATGGGATAAGGCCAAGGCCAGTCTGACGGGGATGAAGGTTTTAGCTCAGGTCGAAGACGACTTGCAGCCTGTTTATCGCGTTGCCCAAGGAATTAGTCAGGCCAGTCTAGTCAAGCTGATTAAGGTGGTCTTTGACCAAGGTCTGGATCAGTTGTTAGAGGAGAATCTTCCTCCTGCCCTTTTGGAGCGTTACCAGCTTTTGGGACGCACTCAAGCTGTGCGTGCTATGCACTTTCCTAAAGATTTGGCGGAATATAAGCAGGCCCTGCGTCGAGTCAAGTTTGAAGAACTTTTTTATTTTCAGATGCAGCTGCAGGTTCTGAAGCATGAAACCAAGGATGTCAGCCAGGGCTTGGCTATCCCTTGGCAGGAAAAAATGTTGTCTCAAAAAAAGGCTGCATTGCCATTTTCTTTGACGGCAGCTCAGGAGCGGAGTCTGGAAGAAATTCTCAGTGATTTGCAGTCGCCTGGCCACATGAACCGCCTTCTGCAGGGAGATGTTGGTAGTGGTAAGACTGTTGTGGCTGGCTTGGCCATGTATGCTGCTCATACGGCAGGTTACCAGTCGGCTTTGATGGTTCCGACAGAAATCTTGGCTGAGCAGCATTTGGATAGCCTGACTCAGCTCTTTCCTGAGCTGAATTTGGCCCTCCTAACTGGCGGTATGAAAGCCGCTGAACGCAGAGAGACCTTAGCTGCAATAGAGTCGGGGCAAGTAGATATGGTGGTCGGCACCCATGCCTTGATTCAGGAAGGGGTAGTCTATCATCGACTGGGTCTGGTCATTATTGATGAGCAGCATCGTTTTGGGGTGGACCAGCGTCGGATTCTGCGGGAAAAAGGAAATAATCCAGACGTCCTCATGATGACGGCCACGCCTATTCCTCGTACTTTGGCTATTACCGCTTTCGGCGATATGGATGTCTCCATCATCGACCAGATGCCGGCCGGCCGCAAGCCCATCATTACTCGCTGGGTCAAGCATGAGCAGTTGGAAGTGGTCTTGGACTGGATGAAAAAAGAGCTGGCCAAGGGCGCCCAAGTCTACTTCATTTCTCCCTTGATTGAGGAATCAGAGGCTTTGGATTTAAAAAATGCGATTGCTCTAGAGGAAGAACTCAAGGCCTACTTTGCCAATCAGGCTCAGGTGGCTCTCCTTCACGGTCGTATGAAAAATGACGAAAAAGAAGCTATAATGCAGGACTTCAAGAACGGGAAAACGGATATTCTAGTGTCGACTACAGTCATTGAAGTTGGTGTCAATGTTCCGAATGCGACCATCATGGTTATCATGGATGCCGACCGCTTCGGGCTCAGCCAGCTTCATCAGCTGCGGGGCCGAGTGGGACGGGGAAATAAGCAGTCTTATGCCGTTCTAGTTGCCAATCCCAAGACGGAGTCTGGGAAGAAACGGATGAAAATCATGACTGAGACGACAGATGGCTTTGTTCTGGCTGAGGAAGACCTCAAGATGCGTGGTTCTGGTGAAATTTTCGGTACCCGTCAGTCTGGTATTCCAGAGTTTCAGGTAGCAGACATCGTGGAGGACTATCCCATTTTGGAAGAAGCGCGCAAAGTGGCTAGTCAGATTGTGACCAATCCCAACTGGCGACAGGATGCCAATTGGCACCTGGTATCCCTGCATCTAGAAAAACGTGATTATCTGGATTAGCGAGATAAAGTTTGGATTTATTTGTTTAAGCTTTCTGCAAGAAAATTCTAAGCCTTCCTTAAGCTTTGAGGCCTATAATAAAAGCATCAAAAGAAACGAGGTGGCAAAAATGAAAGTAGCAGTTAAAGTAACCTATAAAAAAGAATTCAAACAGATGCGCCGCGTGAACAAGACTTATGGAATCTAATAATTCCAAGTGAAAGATAAAAGAAGATACCTCGGGAAGAAATTCTGGAGGTATTTTGCTATTGAATCAAGGCTTTCTTGCAATTTATGTTATAATATAGAATAACTATGATAAAAGGAGTTCAATTATGTTTCCAGATGACAGTTTGACTTTACATACAGACTTATATCAAATCAATATGATGCAGGTTTATTTCAACGAGGGTATCCATAATAAGCGTGCTGTTTTTGAAGTCTATTTTCGCAAGAATCCTTTTAATAATGGCTATGCTGTTTTTGCGGGCTTGGAGAGGATTGTGGCTTATCTGAATGATTTGAAATTCAGTCAGACGGATTTGGACTATTTAGCGTCTTTGGGCTATAATGGAGCTTTCTTAGAGTACTTACGCGATTTCAAGATGCAGCTGACCGTGCGTTCTGCTAAAGAAGGAGATTTGGTTTTTGCCAATGAACCGATTGTTCAGGTCGAAGGTCCGCTGGCTCAATGTCAGTTGGTGGAAACAGCGATTTTAAATATTGTGAATTTCCAAACCTTGATTGCAACCAAGGCAGCTCGCATCCGCTCAGTGATCGAAGATGAACCGCTGATGGAGTTTGGTACCCGTCGTGCTCAGGAAATGGATGCAGCGATTTGGGGAACGCGGGCCGCTGTTATCGGCGGAGCTAATGGCACCAGCAATGTTCGGGCAGGTAAGCTCTTTGATATTCCAGTCTTGGGAACGCATGCTCATGCTCTCGTTCAAGTCTATGGTAATGATTATGAAGCCTTTAAAGCTTACGCTGAGACTCATCATAACTGTGTTTTCTTAGTAGATACCTATGATACATTGCGTCTAGGTGTTCCGGCAGCCATTCGGGTGGCTCGTGAGCTAGGAGACAAGATTAAGTTTCTGGGTGTCCGTATTGATTCGGGAGACCTTGCCTATATTTCTAAGAAAGTTCGGCAGCAATTAGATGAAGCTGGCTTTCCTGATGCTAAGATTTATGCTTCCAATGATCTGGATGAAAATACCATTCTCAACTTGAAAATGCAAAAGGCCAAGATAGATGTCTGGGGCGTGGGAACTAAGCTCATTACAGCCTACGACCAGCCGGCTTTAGGAGCAGTTTATAAGATTGTTGCTATCGAAGATGAGATTGGAGAATTGCGCAATACCATCAAGCTGTCTAATAATGCCGAAAAAGTTTCGACTCCAGGTAAGAAGCAGGTTTGGCGTATTACCAGCCGCGAAAAAGGGAAGTCCGAGGGAGACTACATTACCTATGATGGCATTGATGTCAATAGCTTGGAAGAGCTGGAAATGTTCCATCCGACCTATACCTACATCAATAAAATAGTCAAAAATTTTGATGCCGTACCGCTTTTGGTGGAGATTTTCCAAGAAGGGAATTTGGTTTATAATCAGCCGACCTTAACTGAGATTCAAGCCTATGCCCGTAAGGAATTTGAGAAACTTTGGGATGAGTACAAACGAGTTCTCAATCCACAGGATTATCCAGTTGACCTGGCTAGAGATATTTGGCAGGATAAGATGGATTTGATTGACCAGATGCGCAAGAAAGCCTACCAGACAGGAGCAGAAAAATGAGTCTACAAGAAGAAATCATCGCTCAACTGGGCGTCAAACCAGTCATTGACCCGGAGGAAGAAATCCGCAAGTCGGTGGATTTTCTCAAGGCCTATCTGAGGAAGCACCCTTTTTTGAAAAGTTATGTTCTGGGAATTTCTGGTGGTCAGGATTCAACCTTGGCTGGTCGCTTAGCTCAGCTGGCTGTGGAGGAAATGCGCTCTGAAACTGGAGATGATAGCTATCGCTTTATCGCAGTTCGTTTGCCTTACGGTGTTCAGGCAGATGAAGATGATGCGCAAAAGGCTCTGGCTTTTATCCAGCCTGATGTCAGTCTAACAGTCAATATCAAGGAATCTGCTGATGCTATGACAAAGGCTGTGGAGGTAACAGGTGCCAAAGTCTCTGATTTTAACAAGGGCAATATCAAGGCGCGCAGCCGTATGATTGCCCAGTATGCTTTGGCTGGTTCGTACAGCGGGGCTGTTATTGGGACCGATCACGCAGCCGAAAATGTCACGGCCTTTTTCACTAAGTTTGGGGATGGCGGAGCAGATATCTTACCGCTTTACCGCCTCAATAAACATCAAGGCAAGCAGCTTTTGGCCGCCTTGGGAGCAGATCCGGCTCTCTATGAAAAGGTGCCGACGGCTGACTTGGAAGAAGAAAAACCTGGGATTGCGGATGAAGTCGCTCTAGGCGTGACCTACAATGAAATTGATGACTATCTCGAAGGCAAGTCCGTTTCAGCCCAAGCCCAAGAAACTATTGAGTCTTGGTGGCATAAAGGCCAGCATAAACGGCATTTGCCGATTACAGTTTTTGATGAATTTTGGAAGTGAAAATCTCTATCGAATCTTTTTAGTCCGAGCCAAGAAATGAGGAAGCTATGAAAAAGATAGGTACACAGTCCATTGAAACCAAACGTCTTTTACTAAGACCTTTTCTAGAATCGGATGTACAAGCTATGTATGACAACTGGGCTTCTCGTCCGGATAATTTGCTGCATGTGACCTGGGATGCTCACGAGAGTCCTGAAGTCACCCAACAGTCTATTGCTCGCTGGGTTGAGAATTATCAAAACATGGATTTTTACAAGTGGGCCATCTGCCTGAAAGAAAATCCTGAACATGTGCTTGGTGATATTAGTGTGGTGGACATGGATGAGGCAGTCAATGCTTGCGAGGTCGGTTATATTTTAAGTAAAGACTATTGGGGGCAGGGGCTGATGACAGAAGCTTTGAAAGCTGTTTTAATCTATCTCTTGCAAGATGCAGGATTCAATCGTGTCACAGCAAGATTTGTAACAGCCAATCCAGCTTCTGGGCGTGTCATGGCCAAAGCTGGCATGAGCTACGAAGGCACTTTCCGTCAGGCTATATTTCATAAAGGACAAGTCAAAGATTTTTCCGTCTATGGAATCCTAAGATCCGATTTAGAAAAAGGCTAGGACTCTTTTGTCCAGCCTTTTTACTTGCGCTCCTTTTTTAAAGTTCTATAATAGATGTATAATGACAAGGAGGGTTCTATGAATTCGTTAGAACAAGATTTTACAGATAAGCTATACGCTGCTTATGAGGCAAATCCCAAGTTTGCAGCAATGGAAAATGCCATCAGTCACAATGGTCTTTTGGCTTCCTTAGAGAAGCGAAGCGCCGCTGTGGAAAACACGCCAGTCTTTTCGCTGGATCTCACTAAGGACAAGGTTAGTGACCAGAAAGCTTCAGGGCGCTGTTGGATGTTTGCAGCTCTTAATACCTTCCGCCACAAGATGATTGCTGGTTTCCAATTGGAGGATTTTGAGCTCTCTCAGGCTCATACCTTCTTTTGGGATAAGTATGAAAAGTCCAACTGGTTCTTGGAGCAGGTTTTGGCAACAGCTGACCAAGACTTGACTAGCCGTAAGGTCAAGTTCCTTTTAGATACGCCTCAGCAGGATGGCGGTCAGTGGGACATGGTCGTGGCACTTTTTGAGAAATACGGCGTCGTGCCTAAGTCAGTTTATCCAGAGTCAATTTCTTCTAGCAATAGCCGTGAGCTCAACCAGTTGCTCAATAAACTCTTGCGTCAGGATGCGCAAATCTTGCGTGAATTGGCCCTGAATGGTGCAGATGAGGCTACGCTACAAGCTAAGAAAGAAGCTTTGCTGCAGGAAATTTTCAACTTTTTAGCGATGTCGTTGGGCTTACCGCCTCGGAAGTTTGACTTTGCATATCGAGACAAGGACGGTAATTACCATAGGGAAGCTGATTTGACTCCGCAGGCCTTTTACCAAAAATATGTCGACCTCAAGCTGGATGACTATGTGTCAATTATCAATGCGCCAACAGTCGATAAACCTTATGGCAAGTCTTACACGGTCGAGATGTTGGGCAATGTCGTCGGCAGTAAACCTGTTCGCTATTTGAATGTAGAAATGAAACGTCTCAAGGAATTGGCAATCGCTCAGATGCAGGCTGGCGAGACTGTTTGGTTTGGTTCTGATGTGGGTCAGTCCAGCAATCGCAAGGCAGGGATCATGGAAGCAGGTATGCATGATTTAACCTCTAGCATGGATATCCAGTTGACCCAAGATAAAGCAGGCCGTCTTGATTACAGCGAAAGCCTTATGACCCATGCTATGGTATTGGCTGGAGTAGACTTGGATGAAAATGGCCAAGCTAAAAAATGGAAGGTAGAAAATTCTTGGGGTGAAAAGGTTGGAGATAAGGGATACTTTGTCGCCAGCGACGCTTGGATGGATGAGTACACTTACCAAATCGTAGTCAGAAAAGAATTCTTGACTCCAGAAGAGTTGGCAGCCTACAATGCTGAGCCAATTGTCCTAGCACCGTGGGATCCAATGGGAGCTCTTGCTAATGGCGAAATGATTTGATAGGATGAGCAATTGCAGAAAGCTATTGATTTATCTAAACATAAAAAAGATTGGATTTTAGAAATCCAATCTTTTTTAGTTTAACGATGTTCAGCTCCTTGGTTAGAACTAGTTGAGCTGCTGGTTGTTCCAGAACTTGTTGAACTTGTTTGGGAACTAGAGTTGGTACTACTATGTTCTTCGCTAGATTCGCTCGTACTTTGACTTGAAGATTCTGAGCTTGACTCAGAAGTAGAGCTTGAAGATGATTGGCTATAAGCGCGGCTGTAAGTAGAAGTACCATTGAGATAGAGATAGGATCCGCTACGGAAAAGTCCGCTTGGTGGTGTCCAGTCTTCATTGCTATTGCCTGTCAGATAGAGCATCATAGAGCGGTAAACATCGGTTGCCACCTTAACTCCATCATCTAAAACAGGAGTGAGGCGGTTTGAGTAACCGGTCCAAACAGCCATAGAGTACTGTGGAGTGTAGCCAACAAACAGTTCGTCTGGTGTCACAATGCTAGAACTATAATAAGGTTTTGTCAACTTCTCTAGCTCGTCATCTGCATAGTTGGAAGTACCAGTTTTACCTGCTTGATAGACTCCTGGAATTGCAGCATTGGTACCAGTTCCAGACTGAAGAACGGTCTTCATCATGTCTGTCATCATGTAGGCTGTCGTTTCTTTCATAGCTTTTGATCCGCCATTTGAAAAGACTTTTTCTGTACCGTCGCTAAAGACAACTCGGTTGACGTATTGCGGTTTGTAATATGTACCGCCATTAGCAAAGGCAGCGTAGGCAGCAGCCATTTTTTCACTGCTTGCTCCGTATTGGTTACCAGATTCGCTTGTATTACTTGAAATCGCATTAGAATAATGCATTTCAGGATAATTAATACCAAGGCCATTGAGGAACTTCAATGAATTATCTAATCCGACTGCTTCCAGCGATTTAACGGCTGGTACGTTACGGGATTCTTGGATAGCGTATTGGATAGTGATCCAGCCATAATAGCGTTTATCCCAGTTATAGACAGGAGTAGATGTTCCAGGGAAATAGTAAGGAGCATCTTGGATTGAGGCAGCGGTGGAAGTGAAAACATTGTATTCCAAGGCTGGGGCATAATCAGTGATTGGTTTCATGGTAGAACCCCAGTCGCGATTTGTTTCGACTGCTTGGTTGGTACCGAAAGAAACGTTGGAAGACTGATGGCGAGCACCCAGTTGGGCAATAACTTTCCCGTTGGTAACATCCATAACGGTTGATGCCACTTGCAGTTCATCATCTGGATAAGCAACATATTCTTCCGTGTTGTAAATATCCCACAATTTTTTCTGTGCTTCGGTATTAACGTTGGTGTAAACTTCCATACCAGTCGTAAGGACATTGTAGCCAGTTTCTTCTTCGACTTGCTCAATAACTTCTTTTAAGTAGTTATCCATATAGGCAGGATAGCTAGCTGAATTTTTCAAGCTCTGTAAGCCATCGGTCACTGGTGTATTGATCGCTTGTTCGTATTGTTCTGGTGAGATGTACTTGAGTTCATACATTTCAGATAATACGAGATTCCGACGTTGAGTGGCAGCTTCTGGATTTGTGTAAGGGTCATATTGGTTAGGAGCTTGAGGCATTCCTGCAAGCAGGGCAATCTGAGGAAGGGTCAAATCTTTCAAATCTTTGCCATAGTAACTTTGAGAAGCTGTTTGCATCCCGTAATTTCCATTAGACATATAGACTTTATTGACATAGTATGTCAGGATTTCTTGTTTGGTAGCCTTTCGCTCAAGTTGAGTTGCCAGCCATGCTTCTTGGATTTTCCGAGAAAGGGTAGCATCCGCTGAGGAAGTGGAGAAATAAGTCAACTTGATCAACTGCTGGGTTAAGGTAGATCCCCCTTGGCGTCCGCCTCCTTTCAGGTTGCTTAGGAAGGCTCCTCCTATCCGAATGAAATCAACCCCACGGTGATTAAAGAAGCGGTGATCCTCAATCGCAACGATAGCATCTACTAGCTGTGTAGGGATCTGGTCTGTTGATGCATTGACCCGCTTTTCAGAACCGAGGTCCGCAATCAGATTGTTATCGCTATCGTAAATCTTACTTGAAGTTGTTGCGACAAGGTCCTTCTCAGAGAGGGTAGGAGACTTGGAGGCATAGTATGTGAAGACAAGAACGCCAGCCACAACTCCAATGATAAAGAGAGATAAGAGGACACTTGCAAGATATTTTAAGGCCTGCAAAAGGGTTTGTTTATTCATTTGTGATACCACCTAGTAGTTTTTGTTCGATAATTTCAAGGTAAGGGATGCTTGGAAATTGCTTTGTTTCGATTAAAAATCCATGTTCTTGAATGTAAGATAAAGGGAGGGATTTTCCACCTTTATCCATCTTATAAAATGTAATGAGATAAGATGCCGGAAGTAGATAAGTCTCCCGTAAGCTAGAGAAGTGCAGTAAGACAAAGCAGATTCCCTTTTGCTGAAGGACAGCCTCCATATGCTCAATCTGGTGTAGATGGAAATTTTTTAGAGGCATAGCCGTTTTTTGCCGTGTTTCCTTGGCTTCAAAATCAATATAATGCCCCTTAAAGACGCCAGAATAATCAGTCGTGGATGCCTGTCGAAAGTAGGCTTCCACAATCTTTGCACGACTGCGTTGGGGATAGTCCACTTTGACAATCTGAATGGGTGTCGGTTTCTTATGAATGACAGCGAGCCCCCTACTCAAATAGTAGTTGTTGGATTCGTTGATCATCTTCTCAAAAGACATCCCACGATTGGCAAAGTTAACAGCCGCCTTTGAACTTGGATGGGCTAATTTACTTTTTATTTTTAGCTTGTGAGGGTAGTTGACCATAAAACTCCTTATTGGTACAATAACATCACTCTATTATATCATAAAAATATTTTTTGAGGGAGAATAAATGACAAGTCTATTAATTGTAGGTTACAAGGCTTTTGAACTTGGCATTATGAATGAAAAAGACATGCGGATCAAGATCATCAAAGAGGCGGTCAGACGGGATTTGCAGCACCTACTGGATGAAGGATTGGAGTGGCTTATTTTTACGGGAAATCTAGGTTTTGAAACTTGGGTTTTGGAAGTCGCTCGGGAATTGAGAGAAGATTATGATTTCAAGCTTGCTACGATTTTTCTTTTTGAGGATCAGGGAAAAAATTGGAACGAAGGAAATCAGGCTAAACTAGCAGATTTTAAACAAGTAGATTTTGTCAAATATGCTTATCCTAGCTATCAAAGTCCGAGTCAATTTCGCGAGTACAACCAATTTCTGCTTCAAAATACGGATGGGGCTTATCTATTTTACGATGAAGAAAATGAAACCAATCTTAAGTATCTTTACAGAGAGATGAAGAATCAAGAACAGTATTTTATCAAAAAATTAACATTTGATGACCTGAATGAGGTTGCAGAAATTTTTTCGGAAAAGTAGGGTATAAATCTTGCTTTTTATAGGTGCTTTCGTATATAATTGGATATGATAAACTAGATTGGAGCGAGAGCATGGCGAGTATTATTTATACAGCAAAAGATATTTTTAATCAAGACTTTAAGCGCGAAGTGCGAGGATATAGTAAAGCCGAAGTGGATGAATTTTTGGATGATGTAATCAAGGATTATGAAACTTATGCAGCTTTGGTAAAGGAGTTGCGTGAGGAGATTACCCTTCTGAAGGAACAAGTATCTAATCAAGCAACTGCTACTCCTTCAACGCCTAGTCAGCCAGCTCAACCAACAATTGAGATGCCACAGATGGGAACAGCGACTAACTTCGATATTTTGAAACGCTTAAGCCGTTTGGAAAAGGAAGTTTTTGGCAAGCAAATTCTGGACAACGAAGAGCAATAATTTTGCAGAGTGCAATTTTTGGATAATCGCGTGAAGATTTGATATTTTCATGAGGAAAGTCCATGCTAGCACCGGCTGTGATGCTGGTAGTGTTTGTGCTAGGCGAAACAATAAGCCTAGGGACGGAGTAATCCGTTACGGCGACTGAAAAGGCTAAGTCTTTAGATAGGTCTGAATAGGTCTGAAAGTGCCACAGTGACGTAGTTCTTCTGGAAACAGAAGGAGTGGAACGCGGTAAACCCCTCAAGCTAGCAACCCAAACTTTGGTCGGGGCACGGAATGCGTGGAAACGAACATAGCATTCTGACTGGAAACAGTAGACAGATGATTATCGAAGGAGATGGTACCTAGTCATTTCTGGAACAAAACATGGCTTATAGAAAATTGCACATAGGTTAGCTAGCGTATGCTAGCTTTTTGATTAAGATATAGAGCCCCTTGGACAGAAGATTGCTGCAAGGGACAAAAAAATAGGAAAGCAAGTTTTTTCTCAAAATGAGGAGCCAAGCAAGAACATTCTGCTTTCTAGCTGAGGCCAGTTTTTAACGGCGTGGCCAAGCGGATAGTGATAGAGTAAGAAAGAATGAAAGAAAAATTTAATTTAATTGCTACAGCGGCGGCAGGTTTGGAAGCCGTTGTCGGCCGTGAAATCCGAGATTTGGGCATAGATTGTCAGGTTGAAAATGGCCGTGTTCGCTTTAGTGGAGACATGGCTACCATCATTCAAACCAATCTCTGGTTGCGCTCGGCAGATCGGATTAAGATTGTTGTGGGAACATTTCCAGCTAAAACATTTGAAGAGCTTTTTCAAGGTGTCTTTGCCTTGGATTGGGAAAATTATCTACCCTTAGGTGCCAAATTTCCCATTTCTAAAGCCAAATGCGTCAAGTCAAAACTGCATAATGAGCCCAGTGTTCAAGCCATTTCAAAAAAAGCAGTTGTAAAAAAATTGCAAAAGCATTATGCTCGTCCAGAAGGGGTTCCTCTACAGGAAAATGGAGCAGAATTTAAGATTGAAGTTTCCATTTTGAAAGATTTGGTGACAGTCATGATTGATACCAGTGGCTCTAGCTTGTTCAAACGTGGCTATCGGACAGAAAAAGGCGGAGCGCCAATAAAGGAAAATATGGCAGCCGCGATTTTACTTTTGTCGAACTGGTATCCAGATAAACCCTTGATTGACCCGACTTGCGGCTCAGGAACCTTCTGTATCGAAGCGGCCATGATTGGGATGAAGATGGCGCCAGGTTTACACCGTTCCTTTGCTTTTGAAGACTGGAATTGGGTAGACAAGGACTTGGTACGTCGGCTTCGGGCAGAAGCCCTAGCTCAGATTGACCAAGACATCCAGCTGGATATTTCAGGTTCTGACTTGGATGTTCGTTTGGTAGAGATTGCCAAGAAAAATGCTGAAGAAGCGGGTGTTGCTGACCAGATTCAATTTAAGCAAATGCGGCTGCAAGACCTTCATACGGACAAGATCAATGGTGTCATTATTTCCAATCCGCCTTATGGCGAGCGTTTGTTAGACGATGATGCTGTAACCAAGCTTTATCAAGAAATGGGAGAAACCTTTGCTCCTTTGAAGACATGGAGTAAATTTATCTTGACCAGTGATGAGGCCTTTGAAGCCAAATATGGCAGTCAGGCGGATAAAAAGCGAAAACTTTACAATGGTACTTTAAAAGTTGATTTATATCAATACTTTGGCCAAAGGGTCAAAAGACAACTAGATTAGAAAGGAAATGCTGTGAGCAAAGAAGAAAAGATGCCAACAGAGCAAGAATCAAAAGAAACCGTTCTTGACTTAGAAGATGCGAAAGAAATGACGGTCGGTCAGGCTGCTCGGAAAAACGAGGAAGTCGAAGCTGGTGTGACTGAAGGAGACAATATCCTTGATAAATACATCAAGCAACACCGAGATGAAATCGAAGCAGGGAAATTTGAAACCCAAAAGCTGAGAATCATGGAAGAGCTGGCACAACAAAAAGAAGCTTTGATACAAGAGACCATCAAACAGCTTAAGAGTCAGTCTCAGGCGAAGGAAAATACTGCCAATGTGACCTCACCTTCGGCGCAGCCAGTGAAAGCAGAAACTGCAAATTCAGCAAACGTAGAGACTACAAAGGCTGCACAACCAGCGCTAACAGTTGCAGCTGAAGCACCAATCATCCCAGCAACAAAGCCAGTATCAAAGCCAGTTCCGACAGTGTTTGAAGATGAGGACGAGCCTGAGACAAAACCTTTCTATAAGAAGAAAGGATTCCTATACTCGGCCTTAGGTCTTGTAGCGCTTGCCGCTGGAACGACTTGGTATTTTCATCAAGGCTGGGGGAGTCACAAGTCGACAACTGGTTCCAGTTCGACAGTTTCTTCTAGCAAAAAGAAATCGACAAGCTCTAGTGAAACTAAGAAAGAGGCTGCTAAAGAATTTGAAGAGCTTTATGCTAGCTTCTTTACGGATAGTAGTCAGACAGCTATCAAAAATGACAAGTTTGGCGATTTGGATAAGCTGAAAGCTAAGTTAGATGTCTTAACTGGCAGCTCAGAATATACGGCTGCCAAGGAGAAATATGATGACCTTGTCAAGCAAATTTCTGCTATCCAAAGTGTGAATTCGCAATTCAATACGGGTGCCGTTGTTGATGGTCTCTTGAAGACGGATGCCCAAGTGAAAGAAAACGCTAATCTTCCAGATGTATCGACAGGTAATAGCAAGTTGGATGAGGTCTTGAAGGCGGCTATTGCTCAAGGACGCAGTCAGCAGCTACCAGCACCGGCGCCTAGTCCAACAGTGGAACCGTCAGCGCCATCAACAACACCAACAGTGCCAGCCGCACCATCAACGCCGCCAGCTGCGACTCCAGCGCCTAGTGATCCTAGTGGCATTAGAAATGCAGAAACTGGTATCGGACTACCAAGTGCAGGAGTCAACCTCCAGCGTCACCTTAGCCGCGTGCCTTACAATCAAGCAGCGATTGATGATGTGAATAATCCTGCTTGGACATTCAATCCAGGTGTTTTAGAAACGATCCTCAAGGTGTCTCGCGAGCGCGGCTACATCACAGGAGATCAGTTTATCCTTGAAAAAGTTAACATTGTCAAGGGAAATGGCTACTACAATCTCTATAAACCAGATGGTACCTATCTATTTAGTATGAACTGTAAGACAGGCTACTTTGTAGGGAATGGAGCTGGGTATGCAGAAGATTTGGATTATTAATCATCTTTCTCACTAATCCATTCAAAATATGATAAAGAAAAAGTTAGACGGATCTGAGCCAAGTATCTCGGGTCAGCCGTCTAGCTTTTTTTGTATAAATAGTTACTTAGTGTTAATTCCTATAATAATCTATAGTTTAAATCTCTAGGTTAATATAGATAGTTTGAAATAGCTTGATTTATCAAGCTTATTTTCAATAAATAAAGTTTTCAATAGATTGAATTCTTGTTTTATTTCTGTTAAAATACTACTTGGAGCATTAGGACACCTAGAATAAAAATGTAAAAAAGTGTGTATTTTTGCTTATAAACTATAGCATACAATGAGTCAGTTTCTTTGCTAATGGTCATGAGATTAACAAAGTCTGGCATGTTGAAAAAGGAAAGGAAAAGGATGTTTCGAAGTAAGAAATATAACAAAGATTTCGAGATTATTGATGAAAAGAAGCGATACAAGCTCTATAAGTCTGGGAAAAATTGGGTAAAAGCTTCAAATTCTCAACTCGACCTCTTTCGTATTGGTGGAATGGGAGAAGTTGTCTCAAGCAGCTTGTCAGATACAGAAGAGCTTGATCACGACCATCTGAGCCTCAACACTCTTGCAGGCCTGGGAGGGATATTAGCCGCTGGGGCAGCGGGGCTAATGGTGACTCAGGAGCAGTTTGTCTATGCAGATGAAACATCTGAATATACTGATAAAGCAGTTATCTCAGCTGAAGCCAAGGACAATGAGGAAGCAGCAGAAGCAAGTACAAATTCGATCATTGCTCAAGCGCAAGCGGAAATGCGAAAAGCAAAAGCAGAACAAGCTTCTGAGTTGACCTCTGTTTCAGTTAGTCAGTCAGTCAGCACTTCTGTCTCTACAAGTGAGTCAGTATCTCTTAGTATCTCGACTAGCCAGTCTGTTAGTCAATCGCTCAGCCAATCAGTTTCGGCTAGTAGTTCAGCTTCTGTCAGCCAGTCTGTATCTGCTAGCAGTTCGGTCTTGACTAGCAAATCAGCGAGTACTGAGCCTGCTGCAAAAGTATCAGAGAGCAAAGCGCCCGCTAAGCTAGAAAGTGCTAACACTACAACTTCTCTAGAACAGGATAAAGTGCTAACTAGCGCATCAGTAGCTGATGCTTCTGTCTCAGCTTCTACTTCTGTCTCCCTGGATATCAGAGTCAATGTTGCTGATAGCTTTGTCTCATCTGTTGCCGGACAAAGTGTAGCTAGTGCTACTTTAAGCAATAGCCAAGCTCTAGCAACCAGCAACAACTTAGCCGCTGGTGTGGTAGTTGATAAGAACCAGGCCCAAGGCAAGGACGAGCTTAAGCAAGCTGAGAAGAGTCAAACGGTAGATAAGACCGTAGCAACTTCACCAAAAGAGTCTGGTCGGTCAGGCTTCCGTAGTGCGGGCTACTCAGGATTCAGAGCTGTCAATAAAAATATTAGGGTTAATGTCAGTCAATCAACAAGTGGATCGAATGTTTCTGTAGTGTCAAGTTTGTCTATTGAACAGAGTGGATCGACGACAGCAATTGACCAGCAACCTTCTACTTCAAAAGAAGCAAAGAACCTTGAAATTGACTCAGCTGAATTAAAAATAACTGAAATTACTGGTAAGAATAGTGTTAGTGGAGTTCAATCAACTTCTGTCACAACTAGCTTAATTGAAGCTGCTGCGGTTGCATTAGCATCTTCAGAAGTCACTGCTAAACAACAAGAAGAAAACCGTAGGAAGTTGACCAATCTTTCAGCTGAAATAGGTGACTATCTAGCAAAAGCGGTTGATTTACCAAATACGGATTCAGCTCTTGCTAAGGCCAATGCTGCAGTAACAGAAATTGAAAAAGCCCTGACTGATCCAACTAGTGATTTAACAACAGTATTGCAAAAAGCTACTTCAGCGCGTAATTCGATTGTCAATGCTGTGTTGGCGGCTAATTCTGGTGTGCGTGATCCACGAAATGGGACAGAAATTGCTAGAGGGGCACACTCACGTGCAGCCTCTAATCCGCCTACGATTTCTATGCCATCCACTATCACAATTTATAATGATGAAGCAATCAATAATTTTCAGATAAGACTGAATGATGATAAAGGGATGGCTAAAATCACGGGCTCCCCATCCAATGCTATTATTACAGGTTTAAATGCACCGAACTATCCAACTAACAAGAAAGGGGAATTTGGAGATCTATATATCTATGATAAATTGGGGAAACGAACAGGTGCCCAAAAGACATACACCATTGACATAATAGGGACGGTGGGTCGTGAAAACGGAACTTGGAAACCCTATAAGCCTGGTACCTATGTTCTGGAGTACACAGTAACAGATATTCATGGCTTGACTGCTACAGCACGTACGAATTTCCATATCAAGGGATTTAATGAGCGAAACAACCCAGTTAGTGGGGATACTGTTATTGTTAAGAATCCCTCTTCTTTGACTGTAAGTGAACGCAATCAAGTACTTGAAAAATTTAAAGAAAAAAACCAGTCGCTTTTATCTGGTAGTGATTTTACGAAAGATGGCGTAACCGGAACGATTTCAGTAGCTGAAAATGGGAATATTACCATTACCTACCGTGATAATACTACAGCTGTTATCCCAGCTAATGTGGATGCTGTTCCAGTTCCAAGTGCGACGGTGACTCGTAACGGTCAAACTCTAACACCTGTAAACGGCAACTATGTTGTGTACGCAGGAGATGATATTCAAATTAATTTCACTGCTACAGATAATAGCGGGCAATTATCAGAATTTAAGATCGTTTCAAATGAAGATGCAAATGGTTCAGCCCTTAAAAATAATTTCTTTGAAGATAATAAATATGGGACGGGAACAGTAGATCATTTAACGGGGAATATCACAGCGACTACTGCTAGTCCAGCTCGCATTACAGTAAGAGCTCATTTGAATGATAATCTAGAGTACGATAAAAATGGTAGAAATAGTTGGCAACGTAATGCAGTAGCAACGGATAAGGCTGGGAATAAAAATAGTGCAGGAAATGCTTCGCCAGGTAATGTCCGTATTGTGCAAGGTAGACTGACAGATATTATGGAAGGGGTAGCACCGACCGAAACCTTCCAAGTAGAGAATGTTTCTGAATTAAAACTTCAAGAAAAAACTCGTATATTGGCGGCTGTTGAGAAACTAAACAATAAGCAGGAAAAACGTATTGATTCCTTTACTATTAGTAACAATGGAACAGTTACCATTATCTATAAAGATAAGACTACGGATACGATTACTATAAAACTTTCTGACAGTGATTATAAGAGTAGAAGTGCTTCAACTAGTCTAAGTCAAAGACAGTCAACCAGTGCCTCAGTAAGTACTAGTACATCAGCGAGTGCGTCGGCTTCATTGAGCGCCAGCCGTTCAGTTTCTGCTAGCCAGAGCTTGTCTACTTCCTTGCGCAATAGCCAATCGGCATCGATGAGCGCCAGCCG
>CAURCE010000018.1:0-27649 GCA_963523365.1 uncultured Streptococcus sp. | reverse complement strand
CGCTGTCCTGATAAAAAATTCCTTCAATCGGCTGGTCAATCTCAACATTGTCCGGCACATAAAGAACCGCACCGCTGTTGAAATAAGCAGTATGATAAGCCGCCAATTTGTCCTCGTCATACTTGACTGCAGACATAAAATGCTTCTCTACCAACTCTGGAATTTCTTCCAAAGCAGAGTGGAAATCAGTGAAGACCACACCTTGCTCTGCCAAATCAGCTGGCAATTGCTCAAGGACAGTTTGGGTTCCCATTTGGATGAACTTGAGATTGTCTCCAAGAGCCGTGAAATCTGGCACACTGGTCAAAGGCTCACTCTCTGAAATACGGCCGTCTCCCAGATTCCAGCGGTGAAATTTAACCCGCTCAATAACTGGCAAATCCAGTTGGTCCATCTTGTCAAAAGCCTGCTGACGGAGATCAGCCAACCATACTGGTTCTGCGTGAAGCTGTGAAAATTCGTGAATCAATTCTTTTGTCATGTCATTCTCCTATCTTTTATCAAAGTCAAAAGAATGTTTGACTAGACTTCTTCAGTATAGTTGAAGCCCAACTCTTCAGCCAATTTGGCATAGCCTTCTTTTTCCAAGCGAACTGCCAATTCTGGACCGCCAGAAAGAACAACTTTCCCCTCCATCATGACATGAACTACGTCTGGAGTGATATAGTTGAGCAGGCGTTGGTAGTGGGTGATAATCATAGCCCCAAAACCTTCACCGCGCATAGCGTTGACTCCTTTAGAAACGACCTTAAGCGCATCGATATCCAGACCTGAGTCAATCTCATCCAAAAGCGCAAAAGTTGGCTCTAACATAAGCAACTGCAAGATTTCATTACGTTTTTTCTCACCACCTGAGAAGCCTTCATTGAGGTAGCGCTCAGCCATCTCTTCCTTCATGTTGAGCAGTTCCATCTTTTCATCTAGTTTAGTAATGAAGTCACGGACAGAGATTTTTTCATCGTCTTCCTTACCAGCATTCATGGCCGCACGGAGAAACTCTGCATTGGTAATACCAGGAATTTCACTAGGATACTGCATCGCAAGGAAGAGTCCCATACGAGCCCGTTCATCCACTTCTAACTCCAAGATATTAACCCCATCAAAAAGCACCTCTCCTTGAGTCACTTCGTAGTTAGGGTTTCCCATAATGGCTGCAGACAAGGTAGATTTCCCTGTTCCATTTGGACCCATGATCGCTGCAACTTCTCCCGTTTTCAGAGTAAGATTTACCCCTTTGAGAATTTTTTTCCCTTCAATTTCAACATGAAGATCTTTGATTTCTAAGACAGACATTTCTTTTTCCTTTCTTTGCTTAGCTGATTTACACACTTTAGTATACCAAAAAAAAGCCCAAAAGGCTTTTATTTTGTTTAGAACTATTCTTGTTTGTGTTTCTTCTGGTATCTCTTCTCTCGAACTTCTTCTCTATAAGAGGAGTTTCCGATAAAGCGTAGGATATTGAGCAGAGGCGTCCTCTGCGGCCCCAGAACCCCTATTAGTTCTACCAAGAGTTCGACACCTAGCAGAAGGCCAATCACGAGGAGGAGGCCGCCAATGCGAGTCGATACATTTAGCAGGAGGGAAATCATAGAGAAAATCATCGAAATCCCATAGATAACTAGAACTGTTCCCCGATGTGTCAATCCTAAGGACAAGAGCCTATGATGAAGGTGGTGACGGTCAGGCTGGTAAAATTTCTGACCTGACAAAGTCCGACGAACGATTGCTAAAAAAGTATCGGTAATTGGCACACCCAAGATAATCATAGGTGTGACAATCGCTACTGCCGTTGCATTCTTCAAGCCTTGTAGAGACAGGACTGAAATCATAAAGCCGATGAAAAGAGCCCCCGTATCCCCGCCATATATAATGGCTGGATGATAATTGTAAGGAAAGAAGCCAGCAATAGAGGCCACTAAAACCAAGATGGTCAGGGTCAGGAATAAATTATGACCCGGTAAGAAAAAGTAGGAAACAATGCCCATGGTTAGCAAGGAAATAATGGAGACTCCGCTGACAAGGCCATCCAAACCGTCCATGAGATTGACCGCATTGGTAATAGAGACAATCCAGAGAATGGTCAAAATAAAAGATAGCCAAGGTGGGAAAAAGAGATGGGGACCACCAAAAGGAATCTTAAAGTCATCCAAGCGGAAATCCGTCAGCCACCAAATCAGACAGGCAGCCAGCACAATCCCCCCTAACTTCATCAAAGGACTTAATTCTTTAATATCGTCGATAAGACCCGTCAGGGCAACAATCAAGCCCCCCAACACCACAGGCCAAATATAGTCAAAATAAGTCTGTTCAAAAAAAGTGACGCCAACAATCTGTGGCATGAAGACCAAAGTCGCCAAGGTAAAAGCCGTCACAACTGCCAGACCCCCTGCACTCGGCATGGGTTTTTTATTGATTCGTCGAGCATTAGGATAGTCGACTGCATCCATTTTAAAAGCCAAGAGCCGAACGAGGGGAGTCAACAAAACTCCGACAAAAAATGTCGCTAGTAGTACCAAAATGAACTTCAATGGAAAAGCAATCATAAGCATTCAACTTTCTGCAACTGTTGGATGGCTTCTGTCACCAAAAGCAGACGTCCGTGTTCTTGTAGGACAGCACGAGTAATATCTGTATCCTCAGCAAATTCACGCATTTTAGCCAGTAACCAAGCTGGATAGAGCTCTGGTTGCTCTTCCAAATCTACCAAAATAGTCAGGTAGTAGGCAGAGTCATATTTATAAAGTTCTGATAGGTCTATTGGGTAGTCAACCGTTTTGGCGAAAGAAACTGCACTCTGCAAATCAGTAAATGACAAAATATAGTAGACATAACGGTCTAGGTTCTCTTCGTCCTTCTCCTCTGAAGAATCCGCAGAATCCTCCTGATCAGCCTCGGCTGCCTCTAAAGATTTAACCGCCTCTAGGTCATCCTTACTCTTTTCAAAGATATTTTTTTCCAAAGTCTTTAAGAATTCATCTGGAGACATCTGGCTGAGCTCATCTAGGTCTGGTAGATTGCCCAAATCTTCAAAATTCAAATTCTTATCAATCTTGGATCTCGTCACAAAGACATCCAGCTTGTCTGGTTTAGGCGTCACTCGAAAACTGAGCATGCCACTGTCTAAAAAGCTTTCCGGCATTTCCAACTCATCCAAGATGGTATAGAAAAATTCTTCTGTTTTTTCTTGGGGAACCAGGAAATCTGCAATTTCCATTCCGTGTTCTTCTAGATCTTCCAACTGGATGGTAATTTTAATCGTTGAATCATTAATCTGTTTCACTTCCATCTCATCAACCTCATACTTTCATAGTCTTTCTATTATACTAAAATTCTAAACTTATTTCAAAAAAATAACTGGTCAAATAAGAAAAGGCTGGGAAAATTTCCCGAGCCTTGATCAGCCAATAATAACCTTGATCAGACCGTAAACCAAGAGCAAAACTCCGAGTCCGATCCGATATTTACCAAAGATTGTAAAGTCATGGTTCTTGACATAGTCTGTCAGGAAGCGAATCACATAAAGACTGACTCCGAAAGCCACTCCCATCGCTACCAATAAAAGGAATAATTGGTCGAAACCTAAAGAATTACCCTTGATAATAAATTTCAGGATTTTCAGCCCACTTGCACCAAACATGATTGGAATACCCAAGTAGAAAGTAAACTCTGTTACAACAGATCGGCTGACACCATTCAAGAGACCACCGACAATGGTTGCACCTGAACGGCTGGTTCCCGGAAAGAGGGACAAGACTTGGAAAAGACCGATATAAAGAGCTGTTTGATAAGGAAGTCTACTCAATTCTGTAACAGTCGGTTCCACCTGCTCTCGTTTTTCCAGATAGATAAAGGCAAACCCGTAGATAATCAGCATGATTGCGACGGATACCAGATTATAAAAATGTGCTTCAAACCAATCGTCTAGGAAGAGGCCGATGATTGCGGCTGGCAAAGCAGCAACGACTACCTTGGCCCAGAGCTGCCAGGTCAGCTGAATTTGACGAGCCGTTTTCCCTGGTTTAAAAGGATTGAGCTTATCAAAATAAATCACCACAACCGCCAAGATAGCTCCCAGTTGAATGACTACATTGAACATTTCCATGAAGGCTGGATTTTCATTTTTATACTTGATAAAATCTTGAATCAGAATCAAGTGGCCAGTACTCGAAATGGGTAGCCACTCTGTAATTCCTTCAACAATTCCATAAATAATAGACTTTAAAATTTCAATAATAAACATAGATAACTCCTAAAACAACTTTAACATTTATTATACCACATATTGGAGGAGAGGAAAAGCTCTCTCAAAGGCTTTAGCAAGCTTTTTATCAAAAGGCTCCGCCCCCGCCGCCTCCACCGCCACCAGAGAAGCCACCTCCTGCTCCGCCTCCTGATGAAACCGAGAAATGACTCGCCGTTGAGGCAATGTGTCCATAATTTGAAAAACTATGGGAACTTGCGTAGAAAATAGGATAAAGATTGTATTGTAGATAAGTATTCATAGATGCGTTTTCCAAGGAAATCTGACGCAGCTTCATGACCCGACTAACACGATCCGCATAGCCAAATAGGGTAGCATAGACCAAAAGTCGGTTCCACAGGACAATGCCCTCCACCTCGGCATCGTATAGGCGAGCGATGTAGCGTAGCATATTCGCAAAGCTATTCCAGAGATAGAAATCATGGGCTCCCTCATCGCTCAGAACACCATCCCGCTGATATAGCTGCAAGGCTCTGCCCAGCAGAACGGTCAACACCGAAGCGACAGCTGCAAGCGGAAGATAGGGCCAAATAAAACCGTCTAGCTTGATCAAATAGACAAAAAATGTCAAGAGAGACAAGACGAAAGCAAGGAAACTTGCCATTAGAGCCAACCACAAGAGAAGCTTTTCTCCTCGTTTCAAAGGACGATAGTGATCCAGCAAGTTTAGCTCCCGAATCTCCTTTAATACTTGTTCAGACAAAAGGTTTAAATCAGTTGAAAAGCGATTTTTTATTCGATTTCCAATTTGGCGGATTCGCGCTTCATCTGTTGATCTTTTATTTTTATAAAGGTCTTCTGAAATCTGATAAGATTCAAACAAGTCTGCTACAGCTGCCTGTTTATGGTCGCCAAATGCCATCTGTAAGAATTGACCTTCAAACTCTGATAAACCTTTTTTAGAAGTTGGTTTCAAGATTGGCTTGTCTGCAGTTCCTAAAAGCTCGATATAGCCCCGATCCATCAAATCCAGCAAGGTTGCCTGCACTAGATTTTCAAATTTCAAATGCGCCCGTCCGCCACTGGTCGGATCGACTTCTCTCATATCCACAGCAAAGATATTGGCCGCTACAATGAGCGGGGCCAGATCTTGCGGAGCTTCATAGAGGCGAGCGTCTTTAGGAAAAGCTTGGCTAGGGCGAATCTTAATCCGAAAGATCAGATAAAATATTCCCGAAAGCATCAGCAAGGACAAGGCCAAAAGAGGCAGATAGACTTCTCCCAAGCGATGATAAAACTGGCTCTTAGCTACAATCTCTTTCTCAACTGCTTGAAAAGTCTGTAGATAGTCGGTTGCTTTTGGATCCTCTGCTGCCTGATGCAAGGCCTGTCGATGCCAATATCCATGCAGTTCGACCTTCTTCCTGCTAGGCAAATGAGATAGCTGTATCCGATAATCCGCACGATTTCTATCTATAGTGGCCGATTGACCAAAATAACCTGTATGAACATACATGTCTGTTAGGGACCAGGTTCCCAAGCCCCAGACCTTAATCGTCACATTTTGCAGCTCCTCCTCCCAATCACTGATCGGTGTCCATTTGAGCACTGCTATATCTTTATGGAGAAACAGAAGATTGGTCAAGTTCCATGTGACTGTTACTTTGACCGTATCTCCTTCTTTACCCGCATTGTAAATCTTAACCTCGTAGCCATCTCCCAAATCTGTGACTCGTGGCTCAAAGTCATATTTTACGACTCCATTCGTTTTCACGGAAACTTTTGGATCTGAATCAATAGCAAAGCCTTCTGGCATCTTTCCTGCCGATCCTAAAGAGACCATCTGGCCATTGTAATCATCATCAAAATGGTAGGTCACCTCTTCTGTATAGGTGGCTGTATTATCGGCGTGGATCTCCAAATCTCCATTATAAGACAGAATTTGATAGTCTAAAGCTGACACTGTTCCAGCAAAAAATAAACTCAAAAAAAGAATAAAAATCCCTGACAAGTACCTTTTCATAAACCAAAGTCCTTTTCTAAATCTTTATCCTATTATAGCATTTTTCTCAAGTAAGGGCTTACTGGGATTGAAAAGTCAAATATTTTTCGGTAGAATAGAAAGAACTATTTTAGAAGGACTAGGAGAGAATATGAAAAAATTCATTTTAACCTTATTGACAGCCCTCCTCGTCTGTCTGGGAACCCTTACCGTAGCTCAGGCAGATGATTATCTTAGAATTGGGATGGAAGCGGCCTATGCCCCTTTCAACTGGACCCAAGATGATGATTCAAATGGTGCTGTTAAAATCGAAGGAACAAATCAGTATGCCAATGGCTACGATGTCCAAGTTGCTAAGAAGATTGCTCAGGAAATGGGCAAGGAACCTCTAGTTGTGAAAACTTCTTGGAACGGACTGATTCCAGCCTTGACCTCTGGTAAAATCGATATGATTATCGCTGGTATGAGCCCAACAGCCGAACGTAAAAAAGAAATCGCCTTTTCTAACAGCTACTACACCAGTGAGCCTGTTATGTTGGTTCGAAAAGACGGCAACTACGCCAATGCCAAGACCCTCAAGGACTTTAAAGATGCTAAAATCACCTCTCAGCAAGGTGTCTATCTTTACAATCTGATTTCTCAACTGCCAGGTGCCAAGCAAGAAACGGCCATGGGAGATTTCGCCCAAATGCGTCAAGCTCTAGAATCTGGTGTTATTGACGGTTACATTTCTGAACGTCCCGAAGCTCTGACAGCTGAAGCTGCTAACTCTAAGTTCAAAATGATTCAATTCAAAGAGGGCTTTGAAGTTGGCGAAGAGGATGCTTCCATCGCCGTCGGCATGCGTAAAGACGACAGCCGAATCGAGCAAGCTAATGCAGCTATCGCTAAACTCTCAACGGATGACCAAGTCCAGCTGATGGATCAAATGATTAAGAATCAGCCTGTAGATACTGACACCGACGATGCAGAAGATACATTCTTCAACAAAGTTTTTAAGATTTGGAAGGAAAATTGGCCGCAGTTCTTACGCGGAGCTGGTTTGACCTTGCTCATTTCCATTACAGGGACAATCGCTGGCCTCCTCATCGGTTTGCTGATTGGGGTTTATCGGACAGCACCCATTTCAAAAAACAAGGCTTTAGCCTTCCTACAAAAACTATTCGGTTGGTTCCTCAATGTTTACATTGAAATTTTCCGTGGTACTCCTATGATTGTACAATCCATGGTTATCTACTATGGAACGGCCCAGGCTTTTGGCATTTCGATTGACCGGACAGCTGCAGCCATCTTTATCGTTTCTATCAATACTGGTGCTTACATGAGTGAAATTGTCCGCGGTGGTATCTTTGCCGTTGACAAGGGACAATTCGAAGCAGCTACTGCGCTCGGAATGACCCACGGCCAAACCATGCGCAAGGTCGTCCTGCCACAGGTGGTCCGCAACATTCTACCTGCAACGGGGAATGAATTTGTCATCAATATCAAGGACACATCTGTCCTGAATGTTATCTCCGTGGTGGAGCTCTACTTCTCAGGAAATACCATTGCAACTCAGACCTATCAGTATTTCCAAACCTTCACCATTATCGCAGTCATTTACTTCGTCTTGACCTTTACTATCACTCGAATCCTACGTTTCATCGAGCGGAAGTTTGACACAGATCATTACACAACAGGTGCCAACCAAATGCAGACGGGAGAATTGAAACAATGACCGAAACAATTTTAGAAATTAAAAATCTCAAAAAATCTTATGGGGAGAATCAAGTCTTAAAAGACATTTCTCTGACTGTCCACAAGGGCGAAGTTATCTCCATTATCGGAAGTTCAGGTAGCGGAAAATCAACCTTTCTCCGCTCCATCAACCTCCTCGAAACACCTACTGCTGGCGAAATTCTCTACCGCGGAAAAAATGTCTTGGATGAAAATTACGACCTGACTCATTACCGCGAAAAATTAGGCATGGTCTTCCAAAGTTTCAATCTTTTTGAAAATCTCAATGTCCTAGAAAATACCATCGTAGCTCAGACAACCGTACTCAAAAGAGAGCGTGCTGAGGCAGAAAAGATTGCCAAAGAAAATCTGGAAAAGGTAGGTATGGGTGAGCTCTACTGGCAAGCCAAGCCTAAACAACTTTCAGGTGGACAAAAACAGCGGGTTGCTATTGCGCGTGCGCTTTCTATGAACCCTGATGCCATCCTTTTCGATGAACCAACTTCAGCTCTTGACCCAGAAATGGTTGGCGAAGTCCTGAAAATCATGAAGGAATTGGCTAAAGAAGGCCTGACTATGATTGTCGTGACCCACGAAATGGAATTTGCCCGCGATGTTTCCAGCCGTGTTATCTTTATGGATAAGGGCGTCATCGCAGAAGAAGGCACTCCACAAGAATTCTTTACCAATCCTAAAGAAGAACGAACCAAGGAATTCCTACATCGCTTCTTGAAATAAACAACCAATCAAACAAACAAGACGGAAAAAGATACATCCGCCTTGTTTTTTTATTCGCAAAATAAAAAAGCGGGTTTCCCCACTTTTTGAAGATTAGTCTTCAAACTTTTCATGATTCTTATCGTAGAAATCAATCAAGCCAAGAGCTGTTTCAAAAGAAATATTCTTTACTTTTGCACGTCCTTGAGCAAGAGCAATAATTGACATTTCACGCGCGTTTGTTTCTTTACTAATACGGTAACCTGTAATTTTTTTGTCACGAACCCATCCAACGACTGACTCTACTTTTTCAAAATTTGATTTAGCCATTTCTTACTCCTCTCTAACTTATTTCGAATACTAATATAATGGTTTTTATACAGTTTGTCAACTTAGAAAAACCAAAACAAACAAATTAAATAATTCTGAATATTCTATATTTATTTAGCTTTGAGGGCTGAAAGGATCTGGGTGCGAATACTCTCCACTCCATCAGGATTTGCTGGAAGGAAGATCGTGTTATTTCCTTGCTTATCTGCAAAATTATTCAAGGTATCTAGATATTGGTTGGTCAAGAGGATGGACATAATTTGTTCTTCTGTCAACTCAACATTGGCGCCTTTGAGCTCCTTAATTGAGTCTGCTAAGCCGTCTACGATTGCCTTCCGCTGCTCTGCAATACCGACCCCATGAAGACGGTCTTTCTCAGCCTCGGCTTCTGCAGCAGTTACAATTTTAATCTTATCTGCTTCTGCCAATTCCTGAGCTGCCACGCGCTTGCGTTGAGCCGCGTTGATTTCGTTCATGGACTGTTTAACTTCTGCATCTGGCTCAACCTTGGTAATCAAGGTCTTGACAATGATGTAGCCATAAGTCGACATTTCTTCAGCTACCTGCTTTTGAACTTCTAGGGCGATCTCATCTTTCTTTTCAAAGAGCTCGTCCAAGGTCAGCTTAGGAACAGAGGAACGCAAAGCGTCTTCGATGTAGGACTTAATCTGCGCTTCTGGCCGCATGAGTTTATAGTAAGCATCCGTGACATTGTGTTCATTTACCCGATACTGGGTCGCAACATTCATGGTCACAAAGACATTATCCTGAGTCTTGGTCTCAACAATAATGTCGCTTTGTAGCAAACGCAACTGAACACGAGCAGCGATTTTGTCAATTCCCAAAGGCAAACGAACATTCATCCCACTTGTACTAGTCTTGTGGTAACGACCAAAACGCTCAATGATGGCAACAGATTGCTGGCGCACGACATAAAGCGAGCTAAATGCCAATAGACCACAAAGAAGGACAAAAATGAGAAAGAAGAAAAAGAAATTCAGTAACATAAGCGCATCTCCTTAATTTAATATAGTATATTCTAGCACAGTCCTCACTCACTTGCAATTAAAAAGTGGGGTTTTGCTAAAATATTTTTAGGATCAGACTAACATGTTATAAAGCGTTTCATTTCCGTTTAGATTGATGAAGGAAGGATCAAAATGCTCTATTCGATTGATCAGACCCGCATAGTCATGCTTATTAGCCAGAGCAATCCCAATCAAGACTGGTCCGGTTCCTTTGCTGGCTCGCTTGATGTATTCAAATCGAGTGATGTCATCATTTGGCCCTAAAATATCATTTACAAATTCACGTAAGGCGCCGGGCCGCTGCGGGAAATTTACTACAAAATAATGCTTGATTCCATCATAGATGAGGGCACGCTCTTCCATTTCAGGCATACGGTTAATGTCATTATTTCCGCCCGAAATGATACAGCAGACAATTTTTCCTTTGATATATTCTCGCAACACTTCCAAGGCAGCCACGCTAGCTGCACCAGCAGGCTCTGCGATGATTCCTTGTTTAGA
Organism: uncultured Streptococcus sp.; assembly: GCA_963523365.1. Taxonomy (GTDB): domain Bacteria; phylum Bacillota; class Bacilli; order Lactobacillales; family Streptococcaceae; genus Streptococcus. The sequence continues at coordinate 17,154 of CAURCE010000018.1, read as the reverse complement.
ATAAAGATCAATCAAGGTTTCTGAAATCAAGCCTTCATCAACCCCGATAAGTGTTTCTACATTCTTCTTCGTTACTTCATAAGTAGAGGCCCCTACCTTTTGGACTGCGATACCGTCCGCAAATTTATCAATTTCATTGAGTTTGACAGGACCACCTGCTTCAAAAGCTGCTCTCATACTGCGGGCGCCATTAGCCTCTACCCCAATCACTTCAATTTGTGGCTGGCTTTCCTTGATGTAGGTGGATACTCCTGCGATGAGACCACCGCCTCCTACTGGTACCAAGACCAAGTCTAAATCGATGGACTCCCGAGCTGTATCTTCTAGGATTTCATAAGCAACCGTTCCCTGACCTGCTTGGACATGAGCATCATCAAAAGGATCGATGAAAGTCCGATTTTCCATCCGAGTGAATTCCATAGCCGCCCGAGCAGAAGCATCAAAAGTATCTCCTACTAGCTTAATTGTAACAAAATCGCCACCAAAGAAACGAACCTGCCCAATTTTTTGCTGAGGAGTTGTGATAGGCATAAAAATAGTCGCTGGGATTTTCATTTCATTACAAGTGTATGCGACACCCTGAGCGTGATTGCCCGCAGAAGCGCAGACAACCCCACGTTCTCGCTCTTCCTTGCTCAACTGAGAAATGGCATAATAGGCACCACGGATTTTGAAAGAACGGACACGTTGGGCATTTTCCTTTTTAAGATAAATCTTTGCCCCATACTTCTCTGACAAGTAATGATCATAATCAAGCGGTGTATTGACAACAACATCTTTTAATACCTTATGAGCACGGATGATATCTTTTGCTGTTAACATTCCTTTTCCTTTCCAAATGAGGTAAACAAACTCAGCTGGGATACCAGCTGAGTTTTCCACACAATCTTAGTTGTAGATCTTGAAAGCGTCGTCGTCATTTTTACCAACGAATGGCATTGCTTTACGCAATTCTGCACCGACTTTTTCAATTTCAAGGTTAGCTGCTTGTTCACGGTAAGCAGTCAATTTTGGACGTCCAGCTTTATAGTCATTTACAAAGTCATTTGCAAATTTACCATTTTGGATGTCTGCCAAGACAGCTTTCATGTTTTCTTTAACTTGCTCAGTAATTACACGTGGACCTGATACATAGTCACCGTATTCAGCAGTGTTTGAAATTGATTGACGCATTTTCTTGAATCCACCTTCGTAGATCAAGTCAACGATCAATTTCATTTCGTGAAGAACTTCAAAGTAAGCCAATTCTGGAGCGTAACCTGCTTCTGTCAAGACTTCGAAACCTGCTTCGATAAGGGCAGTCAAACCACCACAAAGTACAGCTTGTTCACCAAACAAATCTTCTTCAGTTTCTTCTTTGTAAGTTGTTTCAAGCAAACCAACACGAGCTGCACCAACACCTTTACACCAGTCCATCGCGATGTCTTTGGCATTTCCAGTCGCATCTTGATATACCGCGTAAAGAGCTGGAACACCGAAGCCTTCTTCAAAAGTACGACGAACCAAGTGACCAGGACCTTTTGGTGCACACATGAAAACATCTACATCTGCAGGAACTTTGATAAATTCAAAGTGGATATTGAAACCATGAGCAAATCCAACTGCGTTACCAGCTTCCAAGTTAGGAGCGATTTCTGTTTCGTAAAGTTCTTGTTGGATTTCATCTGGAGCCAAGATCATGATAACATCAGCCAATTTAGCAGCTTCTGCTACTGTGTACGTGTCGAAGCCATCTTCTTTAGCTTTGTCAAATGACTTACCAGGACGAACACCGATAATCACATCATGACCTGTATCACGCAAGTTTTGTGCATGAGCATGACCTTGTGAACCATAACCGATAACGGCGATCTTTTTACCGTCAAGTGCTGCTACTTTTACATCTTTTTCGTATTCCATTGTTACTGCCATAATGTTTACTCTCTTTTCTATTTTTATTGCCTCTTAGGCGGTTTTAACAAATTTAAGCTGGATTTTATACTCACTGAAAATCAAAGAGCAAACTAGGAAGCTAGCCACAGGCTGTACTTGGGTACGGCAAGGCGAAGCTGACGTGGTTTGAATTTGATTTTCGAAGAGTATTAATCACGGGTAAAGCCAGTTGCCCCAGTCCGTGCGATATTGCGAATGCCGTAAGGACGGATGACCCGCAAGAGGGCCTCGCTCTTTTCTGCATCGCCCGTCATCTGGATAGTGATCGAGCTTGGCGCCACATCGACTACCGTTGCCCGGAAAGGCTGGATAATGGCCAAGATTTCTGCACGCTTAGCAACCGGTGCTGATACCTTGATCAAAATAACTTCTCGCTCTAGGTGAGGATGATCTGTAATATCTCGCACCCGAATCACATCAATTTGGCGATTAAGCTGCTTGATAATCTGCTCCACTTCATTGAGGGAATTTACATCAATGATAATGGTGATCCGAGAAACATTTTCGTCCTCAGTCGCACCGACGGAGATACTCTCGATATTGACCTGACGTCTGGAAAGCACACCAGTGAAGCGGTTTAGAACACCTGAACGATTTTGGAGTTTAGCTGTCAACATTCTACGCATGGAACTTCACCCCCAACATCTCATGATTGCTCTTGCCAGCTGGCACCATTGGAAGCACATGCTCCTTGCGAGAAATATCTACCTCGATAAACATCGGTATATCTTCCTTTAGGACTTCCAAATCTTGAGCAATGGTCTCGGGATTATCAAATTTATAGGATTTGACACCATAAGCCTGAGCCATGAGCTGAAAATCTGGCAAACTGTCAAAGACTGACTCGGAGGTCCGACCATCATAGAAGGCTTCCTGCCACTGACGAACCATCCCCAACGAATGATTATTGAGCATGATGACCTTAATCGGAATCTTGTAGATATTTAGGATAGCCATCTCTTGATTGGTCATCTGGTAGCCGCCATCTCCAACGAAGAGAACCACTTCCTTATCTGGATTGGCAATCTTTGCTCCAATCGCTGCTGGAACACCAAAGCCCATGGTTCCCAGACCACCAGACGTAACTAACTGACGTTCGTTTCGATAAGGATAATACTGGGCTGTCCACATTTGGTGCTGGCCGACGTCCGTTACCACAATGGCATCGCCCTTGGTCAACTCCCCCACGCGCTCAATAACAGCCTGAGGTTGGACAACTCGTTCCTTCTTATCATAGGAGCGCACCCGCTCCTTGTCTCGTGTCACCTTTTCTATCCACTTGCTGGTATTGTTGTGCACTTGCTCTTCTTCAAGCAACATTTGCAAAGCTTTCTTGGCATCTCCTACAATAGGAATATCCACGCTGATGATTTTACCGATCTCTGCTGGATCGATATCAATGTGGGCTACCTTAGCACTTTTAGCAAAGGTCTTAGGATTACCAGTCAGACGGTCATCAAAACGACATCCAATGCTAATCATGAAGTCCGCTTCCGTCATAGCAATATTAGCCGCGAAAGAACCATGCATGCCACCCATACCTAAGAACAAAGGATGATCTGTCGCAATCGTTCCCTGACCCAACAATGAGGTTACTACTGGAATCTGATACCGCTCCGCAAAAGCAACCATCTCCGCTGCTGCTCCTGCATAGCTAATACCGCCACCAGAAAGAAGAACGGGTTTTTTAGCCTTAGAAAGCTGTTTAAGAATCTTCTTAATTTGTAATTCATTAGGCTCAATTGTTGGTTGATAGCTTGGCAGATGCAACTGAGTGTCATAGATAAAGTCCGTATCCAGAGCTGAGACATCTTTTGGCAAATCAATAACGACTGGCCCGGGACGACCTGTGGTCGCAATATGAATAGCCTCCGTAATGATTCTTGGTATGTCTGCCGTCTCCCGTACCTGATAATTGTACTTAGTGATGGGAGTAGTAATACCGACAATGTCTGCTTCTTGAAAGGCATCCTTACCAATGCCTGGTGTCGCTACCTGCCCAGTAAAAACCAAAAGGGGAACACTGTCACTCATAGCATCGGCGATCCCAGTAATGGCATTGGTTGCCCCCGGACCACTGGTTACAACGGCCACACCAATTTTCCCAGTAGACTTAGCGTAGCCTTCTGCTTCATGAACACACCCCTGCTCATGGCGACCAAGAATATGGCGGATACCTTCAAAGCTATAGATTGCATCATAAAATGGTAAGACTGCGCCACCAGGATAGCCAAAAATGGTATCAACACCAAGACTTTTCAAGGTTTCCAAGACCAGCTGTGAGCCAGACATGGGAGTTTCTAATTGGATTCTTTCCATAATTCTCCTTTCATTTATTTACAATTTTCTAAAAATTCAAAAAGCTTTCTACTATGATAACATTTTTGAAAAAAATTGCAAGTATTGCGGATTTTTTTTTACATTTCAGAAAAAAAAGATAAGAAAATCTCGCTAAATCCGAATTTAACGAGAAATGTTTCTTATATCCATCCTTGATCTTGCGCAATCCGAACCGCTTCTGTGCGATTGTCAGCTGCCAGTTTGGTCAGGATGGCTGACATATAATTGCGAATAGTCCCATTTGATAAATAGAGCTTTTCCGCAATTTCTTTATTGGAGAGACCAGTTGCTGCCGCTTCAAGGACTAGAAGTTCTTGATGGGAGAGGGGATTTTTATGGGTCATCAGCACTTCCATAAGTTCAGGCGAGTATTCTTTTTGCCCAGCCAAGACAGTGTGGATGGTTTTCATCAGATCCGCAATGCTACGTTCCTTGAGTACATAGGCATCAACATCCGCCTTGACAGCCCGCTCAAAATAGCCTGGTCGCTTAAAAGTCGTCACAATGATGACCTTGACAGCTAGCTGGTGTTCCTTGATCCATTCTAGGACGTCCAGTCCCGTCTGATAGGGCATTTCTACATCCAAGATAGCCACATCGACTGGATTGGTCTTGAGCAGCTCCATAGCTTCGCGTCCATCTGCCGCCTGATGAACCACTTCAACATCCGGCTGCAATTGCAAGAGCTGGCTAAGGGCATCCCGCAGCATGCTCTGATCTTCTGCTAATAATAACTTCATCGCTCGTCTCCTTTAATCCTATACGGCAAGCGCACGCGAATAATAGTTGGCTTGTGATTGCTGATGACCTCCACTCTACCGTCAAGTCCATCCAAGCGCTCACGTACCGAATGCAAGTCTTGGCCCGTCACTCGCTTAAAGCCTCGGCCGTCATCTTCAACTTCCAAGATCAAATCTTGATCCTGACTATACAAATCAATTCTGGACTTCTTTGCCTCCGCATGCTTGATAATATTGGTTGCCAATTCCAATAAAATCATACTAATGGTAAACTGCATTTCTGTAGGAATGCTGGCGACATTGAGCTGATTATGAAGCTCCAAGTCAATATCGCTCATTTCCAGCATGGTTCGGATTGTTGCTAATTCTTCATTCAGCGTCCGCGTCTTGAGATTGTCTACAATCCGTCGAACATCAGCCATGGCCTGCTTACTGATTCGTCGCACTTCCTCCATTTCCTTCTCCGCCTGCTCGTAGGCCTCCATTTGCAGGAATTGCTGGGCCAACTCTGTCTTGACACTGAGCATGGCAAAGGTATGGCCCAAACTATCATGTAAATCCCGTCCGATTCGATTGCGCTCATTTTCCGCTAAGAAAAGATTGAGCTGAGCATTCTGCTTGCTTTTTTCCTCCTTGAGCTGTTCAGCAACTTGAATACGATGCAGACCTAGCGTCAAGAAATCCGCAAAGAGAAAGGTCGTTGAGAAAAAGACCAGATAGCCAGTGCTCAATTGATGTTGCAGATACACCCCGACCAGAAGAGCTGGTTGGACAGCTAGGAAACTCCAAAAGCGCCAAGATTTAAGGGAAATATCATTGTAATGATAAACAAGAAGATTGGACAAATAAAAAATATACCAAACGAAGCCCACATTCAGCCAAATGGAAGTATAAAAAATGTAAACAAGCATGATCCACCAGGACAGCGCCTGGTAGAAAGGTTTTGTCTCCGTGAGGATGGTGTAATAGGCCCCTATTAACAATGCTGTCCAAAGCAAAGTCAAAAGCGGGTACTCACCACTGATGACACCCGCTATCGGAAAGATGATAAAGACCAGAGAAATATGAAACATATGATGTATGTTTTTGAACTTTTCCCACATAAAACTATTTAACCTCAATCCGTTTTTTGAGCTGAAGGACTAAAATGCTAAAGAAAATGGTATAGGCCAGGACGATTAGCATGGCAGACACATTCCAGTCATGGTGTTCCAAATAGGAAGAGACCACCTGCATGAGCTGATAGCTTGGCGTTAGCTTGCCGATGGATTGTAGCCAGTCTGGAAACATAGTCAGAGGAAACCAAAGGCCACCCAAGACTGCTAAAGCCATATAGACGATATTGCCTACGACTGACATGAGCTGGGCACTGGGCAGGAGACTGACCAAGACGCCCATGGCGATAAAGACCAGACTACCGATCAAAAGAATCAGTGCAATCATTAGCCAGTCCATCATGGGCACATTGACTCCACGAACGAAATGTCCGACAGAGAAGACCACGATAATGGAAAGCAGAAAGGTCAGTAAAGTACTAAAAAGCTTTGATATATAATATTCTACCATAGAAACTGGCGAATGCTGAATCAATTTTTGCCAGTTATTGGTCTTGTCCGCCTGCAAGGTGCTGGGAATGCTAAAAAATGCACTAGACATGATGCTAAAAAGTGTCATAGAAAAGAGATAGGTCTGGAGCACAAGCGCTGGGGCATAAGAACCTGACATCATTCCTGAAAAGATCAGATAGAAAACGCTGGGTAGCCCGATAGAGAGCAGGTAGTAGGCTGCCTGCCGCTTCATCAAAATCAGCTCCATTTTCATTAAACTTGCCATATTTTTCATGATGCTGCTCCTTTACTCTTGTGTCGTCTCAAAAATACTATCCAGCAGGGTTCGATTGCGGACTTCGATTTCTTCAATCGTACAGCCATGCTCCTGCAGAATTTGCCAGACCTGACTGGCGTCCTTGGTCGCAAAGGATAAGGCCTTTTGCTTGATTTCAATCTCTGTCACACCAGTTATCTTTTCCACAACTTCTTTATAGGAAAGAGGCAGGGTGAAGTGTTTTTCCTGCTCTTCCTTGCGCATGGCATAAGGCGTGGTATCGCGGATGAGTTCTCCCTTATGAAGCACCAAAATCCTATCAGCCGTATGCTCCACTTCTTCAATATAGTGAGAAGAATAGACAATAGTCACGCCTTGCTTCTTGAGCTGATCCACAATTTCCCAGAAGTGCTGGCGGGTCGAGGTATCCATAGCCGATGTCGGCTCATCCAAGAAGAGAATCTTTGGACGGCCAATCAAGGCTAAAATAAAGGAGAAGAGGCGTTTTTGACCACCAGAGAGCTTGGAAGCCAGCTGGTTCTTCTGCTTGTCAGAAAAGCCCAACAAGGCATCAATTTCCTCTTCGGACAGGCTATTAGGATAGATAGAGCGAAAGAAAGAGAGGAGTTCCTTGACTTTCAAATCCCCCACCACTGTATTTTCCTGTGGCAAAATGGCAACCATCTCTTTCAAACAATTATCCGTTGGCTTTAAGCCTTGAACCAATGCTTGACCAGAAGTCAGGAATTTATCGCCTAGGAGACAATCCATCAGAGTTGTTTTGCCTGCTCCGTTGGGACCAATCAGAGCCACACAATCTCCTTCTTCAATATCAAAGGAAATGTGGCGTAAAATCTCCTTCCCCCGAATGCTTTTAGATAGCTTTTTCACTTCAATCAATTTCATGATCTTCCTCCTTAATAAAATCATAGATGAGCGGCCAGATGACAAAGACAACTAGAATCACTCCCCCTACTCCTATATAAAGTTGCCGGGGTAGAAATTCCAACAGAAAACCCGGTATCATCTGAAAACACCATACACCCATTGCAACTCCAATGAATAAGATGGACAGGTACTTTTTCATTTCTACTTTCTCCTCTTGCTTAACTTAGCCACTTCCTTTAGGACGTAGCTAGCCATTCCCAATCCAGCAAAAATCTCCCAAGGAAAGCGGTAAAGACCTGCTCCGCTCATTCTCGCCAACTGATAAAACATCATCCCAACAAGACTCAAGACTGCTACTTTTATCAACCATATTTTCATGTAACTACTCCCTATTTCTTCATTTCTTACTTGTATTATAAAACTTCCCGCATCTTCCGACTAGATGATTTTGTCACTAGACCATATGACAAATGTCATGGTTTCTAGACAGCAAAAAAAGACGAGATGACTCGCCTTTATACACTCTTATTCTTCTTTCAAGCCGCCTAATTTCATACCTAAAATAAACATTGAAGGAGAGGTGTCTTTTATGTCATTAAGTCCCAAGTCTTTAAAGAAAGATAGGCTTGCTGCTTTCGCTACATCCATTTTCTCAAAATCCAGATCGACTATGGCCTGTAATTTCTTATCAGCTGTTACGGAGTACTCAATCGTCACTCCTTCCATATTCCTAGCTTCCACGTAGTTTGGTTCTGATTCCATGCCTTCTCGAATGATAGCTGTCATTTCCTCTGGGCTCATAGTAGCTGCAGCACCACTGGCTTCTTCTGGCAAATTACTCAACAGCTCCATTCGAAGTTTCAAGAGCTTATCTCCTCGATAGGTCACTGTATCACGATGATGGATGCCTTTGAGGTCTCCGACCAAGGTTTTAGAGACAATAGCTGTACTTTCAGAAGAAGCACTCGTAGAGGAGTCACTTGAGCTTGAGCTCGAGCTAGAACTTGTTTTAGCAACTTTTGATTCAGCTGGAACTTTCGGACGATGCTTGCCAAATTTCGGAACTACACATCCTGTCAATAATACAGAAGCAGAAATAACTAGAATAAATAACTTTTTCATAGTACACCTTTTCTTTTTATTTTTTCCAGTATACCATAATACCATTATCTTGTCTAAATCTTACATATAAAAAAATTAAAGAGGCTGGGGCAAAAGTCCTAGCCTCTCAATTGTCTTTGGATTGTCGAGCAAAGACGCAGTGGTTGAGTGGGCTCTACTACACTGATTTCATCAGCTTTTACAGCCCTACTCAACTGTGCGGAGGTGGGACGACGAAATCGAATTCTAACGAATGACCGATTTCTGTCCCAATCCCAAATAAATTATTCTACACTAAAAATATATGGATAAACTGGCTGATTTCCTTGGTGGATCTCAACTTCCAGATCTTCATATTCTTCCATCAGATCTTGAGCCAAGCCATTTGCTAATTCCTCGTCACCATCTTCACCGATATAGATGGAAACAATCTCACTGTCTTCATCCAACATCTTCGCAAAGGTTGCCTTCAGAGTTGTTAACATATCTGGATTTGACACAAGAATTTTGCCATCAACCATACCCAAGTTATCATTTTCATGGATTTCGAGGCCATCAATGGTCGTATCACGAACCGCTGTCGTAACACTACCACTAACCACATCGCTCAAAGCCGCTGTCATTCGCTCATGGTTCTCTTCGATGGTTTTTCCACTATCAAAGGCCAAAAGACTTGTCAAACCTTGAGGAAGCGTGCGTGTTTCAATCACTGTCGTTGGTTGCTCAAGCACTTCCGCTGCAGATTGAGCCGCCATGAAGATATTTTTATTGTTAGGTAGGAAAATGATATTGCGCGCATTCACCTGGTCAACAGCCTTGATAAAGTCCTCTGTAGAAGGGTTCATAGTCTGACCACCAGAAATGATATAGTCCACACCCTGAGCCTTGAAGATTTCAGCAAGACCGTCACCAGCGACTACGGCGATAATAGCGTATTCTTTTTCTTCAGCTGGCTTGGTAGCTTTTTCTTCCTTCTCAAGCTGGGCTTCGTGCTGGTTACGCATGTTGTCCACTTTTACCTTAACTAGGCTACCATACTTAAGACCTTCTTGCATGACAAGACCTGGATCTTCTGTATGGACGTGCACTTTCACGATTTCATCATCATTAACTACCAGCAAGGAATCTCCAAGCTCATTCAAATAATTACGGAATTCATCGTAGTCAAAGTCCTTGACATAGGTTGGTCCTTGCTTCAAAGCCACCATGATTTCTGTACAATAACCAAAAGTGATGTCCTCTGTCGCCACATGTCCTGCTACAGACTTGTGGTGTTCAGCATTGATCATCTGGCTCATCGTAGCTGGAGTCGCTTGGAAATCTTCTGATGCGATGTATTCGCCAGTCAGGGCAGATAGGAAACCTTCATAGATAAAGACCAATCCTTGACCACCAGAGTCCACGACGCCAACTTCCTTGAGAACTGGCAACATATCTGGCGTTTTAGCAAGGGCAGCCTTTGCTCCTTCAAGAGCCGCTTTCATAACCTCGACAGCATCATTTGTTGCTTCAGCTTTCTTTTTAGCTCCGATAGCCGCACCGCGGGAAACGGTCAAAATCGTTCCCTCAACTGGCTTCATAACAGCCTTATAGGCTACTTCTACACCAGACTGGAAGGCAAGAGCCAAAGCTTGTCCATCAAGCTCATCTTTGCCTTTTACGCTTTGTGAAAAACCACGGAAGAGCTGAGACGTGATAACACCAGAGTTCCCACGCGCACCCATCAAGAGACCCTTGGCAAAGATAGCAGCCACTTCACCAACTGTTGAAGCTGACTTATCAGCTACTTCTTTGGCACCATTTTCAATGGTCATGCCCATATTCGTTCCTGTGTCACCATCTGGAACTGGGAAAACATTTAAAGAATTGACATATTCAGCCTGTTTATTTAAACGAGTTGATGCCGCCTGCACCATTTCTTGAAATAAACTAGTAGTAATATTTGACACGATTATTCTCCTACAACTTTAATATTTTGGATATAGACATTCACTGTGTGGGCAGTGATCCCAAGTTGATTTTCCAAACTAAACTTAACGCGTTCTTGGATATTTTTGGAAACTTCACTGATTTTAATGCCGTAGCTCAAAACGGTATAAACATCAACTGCAATACCACCATCCTCAGATGTTTTTACTACCACACCCTTGGCATAGTTTTCTTTACCCAAAAGAGCTTGAAAGTTATCTTTAATTGCATTTTTGCTGGCCATTCCAACCACACCAAAAATTTCGGTTGCTGCGCCGCCAACGATGGTTGCAATCACGTCATCAGTCAGCTCAATTTGACCATCTTTTGTATTGATTTTTACAGTCATCACTCGTACCTCAAAAGTATTTTATAGTTTATTTTACCATATTTTAGACAGAGTGTAAAAGAGGAAGGACAGAAATAAACTGTTTAGTCTGAAAATTCAACAACAAAAAAGGGAAGGAATAAATCTTTCCAATCCCTTTCATGTATTAAACGCGTTCAACTTTACCTGACTTAAGCGCGCGAGCTGAAGCCCAAACTTTTTTAGGTTTTCCGTCGATCAAAACAGTAACTTTTTGAAGATTTGGTTTAACAGCGCGTTTTGTTTGGTTCATCGCGTGAGAGCGGTTGTTTCCAGATACAGTCTTACGACCTGTAAAGTAACATACTTTAGCCATTAGTGTGTTTCCTCCTATTAGATCTAATATTACGGATGTGCTAGCACCACATACCGTACTATATTATCAAAAAACTTGGCGTTTGGCAAGTACATTTTCCCAAACTTTGCAATTTCTAACCAATAATCCGTTTTCTTAAATGTAAACAATCTTCAAAGATCCAAAGGCGACGTTACCGCGCACATATAAAGTCTTGTCTTTCTCATTGACATTATGCGGATTGACCACTGTACCGAAAGCATTGTCCACATTTAGCTCTACTTGCCAGTTACTTGGGATGTAAAGCGTCGCACTACCGAAGGCTACTTCCACATCAAAACTAGCAGAATCGCCTAAAATTCTGGCATTATCAAAATATACAGTTGCACTACCAAAAACACATTCTACTTTATCATGGACGAAATTCTCCGAATTGATATAGCGAGTGCCGCTACCAAAAGAAATCTCTCCTTCCGTTGTAGACAAACCCTTTCTAGACAAATAACGAACACCCCAGATCCTTCTCGGCTTGAAAATCATGTTAAGCCCAATGCAGGCCAAAACACCACCCATTACTAAGGTGCCTGTAGAGATTGCCAAGAAGTGATAGACAGAATTAGCAATTATCAGAGCAATAATCGTCATGATCAGAGCAGCACCAAAATCTCGCTCCAAGAAATTTTCCAAGGCAAAATACGCAAACATGCCGACCAAAAGCAGAGGCCAGATATTAAAATTGAACATAGGAATACCAAAGTTTCCCTGAAGCAAAATCCAGCCGGCTAAAACCAAAAAACCGACGCCTAGAATTGTTTTTTTCATGATGATTACCTCACTTCACTTAACTTTTCTTTTAGTAGTTGATAATAATGCCTTGAAACATGCACTTTCTTATGTGTTTCAGAAAACTGGACGGAGCTGGTACCCGAGAAAGACTTTTCTAGAGAATAAATCGCCCTAGCATTAGCAATAGTTGACTTGGAAATTCTGCAAAAATAGCGAGGCAGCAATTCCTCCAGCTCGTAGAGTTTCAACTTGACTTCATAGGCATCATTGCGCGCGTGGGCAAAGATTTTGGCTCCATCGGTCTCGAAAAAGAGAATCTCCGCCAAGTCCACAAAATACTCACTATTTTCCTTATAAAAGAGAATAGCTGGAGCAGTCGCTTCATTCAAAGCCTCTTGAATCTTCTGAATCCTCTCATCAATCCGCGATACTCGAATCACCAATTCTGTATCAGCCAAACGATCGTCTAGCTCAATCCGAACCTTCATAAGCACTCCTCCCCTCTTTCTATCTTCATTATAACAATTTCTTGAAAAGAAACAAGGGACTTTCAGTAAGTGGTCAATTTGGAGCAGTAAGTGGTTGTTTTAAAAGATTAAAATGAAATAAAAAATCTTGAATTTCCCATACTGGCTTATGTCTCATTTGACAATTTTTTCCGTTTTGATATAATGGACGCTAAGGAGGTATCGTATGTCAAAACAAAAAATTAATCGTTTTGTCGGATCTATTGGAGCTTTTATTGGAATTCTTGTATTCGTCGCTTATATTCCACAAATTATCGCAAACTTACAAGGATCCAAAGCTCAACCTTTCCAACCACTATTCGCAGCAGTTTCTTGCCTGATTTGGGTTATCTACGGTTGGACAAAAGAACCTAAAAAAGACTGGATCCTCATTATTCCCAATGCTGCGGGGGTGATATTAGGTGGCCTAACTTTTCTTACTTCTTTATAAGAATTATATAAACAAAACCAGCAACCCCATAAAAAAGGTGCTGGTTTTCTTTCTGCCGATTGCAGGGATCGAACCTGTGACCTACGCGTTACGAGTGCGTTGCTCTACCAACTGAGCTAAATCGGCCTCTACCTGTCTCCTATTCTAGCACTCTGAATGATTTTGTCAAGTTCTATTGGCAGTTTGGAAACTCGAATGAAGCAAATATTTTACCTGAGAATATACAGTATCTTTTTGAAAGATCACCAGCAGTCAAACTCATATTTCAAACAAGTTCTAGAAAACCTTATTTTTCCGATATAAAGCTATTGATGTAGCCGCTAAATTGTTTTATAATAGCTTGAATTCAAAAAAAGTGAGGGATCTTATGAAATTCTATTCATATGACTATGTACTGAGTCAGATTAGCCAGCAGAATTGGGTGATGGTGATTATATCAGCCTGCTTGGTTTTAGTGACGGGATTTTTCGCCTTTAAGGCCTATAAAGATAAACGAGGAAGTAAGTTCCGTGAGTTATCCATTATTTCTATCTTGTCCCTAGTAGCCACTGTTTTGATTAGTATTACGAATTTCCAAAGTAATCAATCAAATGATAATCAATTCCGTAGCTCCTTGCATTTTATTGAGGTTGTCTCAAAAGAATTAGGCGTTGAGAAAGAAGAAGTCTACGTCAACACTTCAGCTACAACAGATGGAGCTATCATTAAGGTTGGCAAACAATTCTACCGTGCTATTAGCGGAACCGATCAGGATAGCTATTTATTGGAAAAAATGGAACTGTACAAATCAGACGTTGAACTCGTGGAGGTTGAAAAATAATGAGCTTTTTTATTACAATTGCAATTAAGTTAGCTTTGGGACTCGTTTCTCTCGTTTTTGTCATCAATATGACAGGTAAGGGAAATTTAGCACCAAGCTCTGCAACAGACCAAGTACAAAACTTTGTTCTCGGTGGCATTATCGGCGGGGTCATCTACAATAGCTCCATTACTATCCTTCAATATGCAATCATCCTAATCATCTGGACTATTCTGATTTTGCTCTTAAAATGGCTCAACACCAATGTTTCCTACATCAAGCATCTGATTGATGGGAAACCAACTATTATCATCAAAAACGGAAAACTAGATCCTGAAGCATGCCGTTCAAAAGGTCTATCCGCATCAGATGTCGCTTTGAAATTACGCTCCCAAGGAGTCTTCCAACTGAAAGAAGTCAAAAGAGCTGTCATCGAGCAAAATGGCCAATTGATTATCGTAAGAATTGGTGATGAAAATCCGAAATATCCGATTATTACAGATGGAGTTGTCCAACTTGAAATCTTAGAAACTATCGGCAAGTCAGAAGAATGGTTGATGTCCGAATTACAAAAAGAAGGCTTTGAAAATGTCTCCGATATCTTCATTGCAGAGTATGACAAGGGCGAAATTAATGTCGTGACCTATTAAAAATTATTTGTCATTTCGTAGCAATTATTTGCTTTTTCTTCGTAAAGAGTCTATACTGTATCTATTATCTCGCTTGAATGAGTATCAAACCGCATCCAACTTAGATAATACACTAAATAAACGGAGGAAATTTCCATGTCAATCGAAGAAAAATTCAACCAAGCTAAAGGTTCTCTCAAAGAAGGCTTCGGTAAACTTACTGGCGATTCAAAAACTCAAGCAGAAGGAACTGCTGAAAAAGTAGCTTCTAAAGTGAAAGAAGTCGCTGAAGACGCAAAAGGTGCTGTTGAAGGTGCTATCAACGGTGTGAAAAACATCCTTCACAAAGACGAAGAATAATCATCGTCTGTCGTTCTTATAAAAAAACACTCTTATCCAATGCTTTTAGCAGAACTAGGGATGAGGGTGTTTTTCTATATTGCTAAGGCATCGATTTTTCAGAATAAAATAAAAGCATCCCACTAAAGAGATGCTTGCTATAAATCCGAGAGCAATCAATGAAGCAGATTTACCAGTATGTAGAGCAGATAGATATGGGTAGGATAGAAGATATAAAAGAAATTTTTATATCCTCTTCCTTTTTCTCCATTATAGAAGTATAAAGGATTATAATCACTTTAATCTTTTATAATTAAAGGGATGCTCCATACTCTCATCCTTTGCTCCATCCCAAGATATATTAAAAATATTTTTATCATTGTCATAAAATAAAAATCTCATGAAGTAACTTTCGCAAAAACTATAAGCTAGATGATCTATCAAAACTCCTTTGTGAGAAATTGTCTCAATCGAAACACCAATTTTTCTATTTTGAACAAATTCATCTGAGTAACAACAGTTTAAAAAAATTAAATCAATTTTTCGAGGAAATTCGGTTAATTTTTCATAGAATAAATTATAAGACATTTGAGTATCTGCAAATTCTAAAAATGCCTTGTTGCTTGCTCCTATTCCCCCATGACCCGCTACATGTAATACTTTTATCTCCTCAAATTCTCGCAATACAGTAGAAAAGATAATAGACGAACAATTATAAAGCGGTAAAGTAATGAAACTCTCTGTCGAATTTGATAAATCTATTACTCTGTTTATTTCTTTTATTATTTTGAATGCAGAATTTTCAACACTTTCCAACCCCAATGAAAGGATAACATTTTTATTTTTATAATTTCTTACATATTCTAATTCTTCAATGACATCAGCAGTTAAGATTACATTTATACATGACTTTATAAGCTTTTTCCATTTTACTTCAGTTGTTAAATTCCTATCTTTGTCAATAAATTGCTTTGTATTAGTTAACAATGAAAAAGTCAATGATTTTAGAATTTTATAATTGTTGTCTCTAGAAAATTCATATAAACTATCTATTTTCCCTACAATAAAAGATTCTTGAATTCCCAATACTTGTTTCTTCAAAAATTCTGCATCATAAATTAATCGCTTTTCACGTTTCTCCAAACTTTCTTCAGATTCTGTAGGTAAGAAGGATTCGAAATAATCATAAATAGGAGTGATTATTTCTTTTAGTTTACCTTCCTTCAAATTTCTTAAAAAAAGTTTTTCCATAATAATCTCCTATATAAGATAGTGTTCAACAGCTATTATAAGCAATATTTAAAAAATAAGCAAATCTCATTAATGGGTTATAATAGCCACAAATTTAATATCGCTGGTGTTAGCATTATTTCATGGACACGTTTCGATAGAATAGTATCTAACCAAAGGAGAAATTCAAATGAATCAAAAATATACTAAAGAGTTCAAAGAAGCTATTGTTCAATTACATGAAACAGATAAGTCTGGTTCAGATCTTGTCAAAGAGTACAGGGGAACGACCAAATGATTTACAGGTGGAACTAACTTTATGGTAGAGCTGTAAAGTCTGAATCTAAAAATATATTCATTCTTAGCACAAGAACACAAAAAGAACACCCCGAAGGATGTTCCATGTAAATATAGCAACTCTCTCGAATTAACGTTTACTAAATTGTGAAGCTTTACGAGCTTTCTTAAGACCTGGTTGGAAACACTTTTATTTGAATAAGTTTCAATATCCGCTTAAAATCAATGTTTTCCCACATTTACAGAAAACAGAATTTCATCTAATTTGAATAAATTTCAGTTGAATGGTGTGAATTTTACCCTAAAAATACACGAATTGAGCTAGATTTTACCAAAAAGTTCACACCATTAGTTAAATTATTTTTTGTTACATACATTTTTTTAGATGATAGATCTCCTAATTTATTTCTTATAGCATTTGAGCAAACCTCCGTTATCAGAAAACAACCAGAAAGAAAAACCGCAAAATTAATATTTTCTTTCTGGTTGTTTTTTATAAATTGAATTTGCAGTAAAATACTTTACTCATTTACACTATCCCTTTCTTCTATGTACTTTCTTTCATCTAAAGAAAAACCTCGTATTCATCAATTTTATTTTGTTATAGGTAAGAAAGAGGAAGATACAAGAAAAACACGGCGTAAAAACCGATTCAGTTCATT
>CAURCE010000017.1:0-30971 GCA_963523365.1 uncultured Streptococcus sp. | reverse complement strand
ATTTTGCGCAGCTTAAATACCGCATCGTGCGAGGTCATGCCCGCTTCTTTTCTTAAGTTGATAATTCCGTTCATTGTCTTGTTTTCTTACTTCTCCTTTAAAGCTTCAAACTTAGCTTTCATAGTAGGGTTTTTGCGCGTCAGTTTTTTGACAGAGACGTCGTCCAGTTTATTATTAGCTAAGCGCAGCTGGTTTTCAGAGGTCGTCAGGAATTTCTTGATTTCTTCCATCCGGCGGATAGCTTTGTCAATCTCTTCGATGGCCTTGCCAAAGTTGGTCGAAGCAGACTGATAGTTCTTGGCGAAAGCTACTTTAAAGGCATCCAAATCTTCCTCAAAATGCGTAATATCAATGTTCTGCTCCCGCACCAAGGCCAGTTCTTGCTTGTACTGGAGCGAGTTGAGCGCAGCATTACGCAAAAGGGTAATCATGGGCAAGAAGAACTGTGGTCGGATAACATACATCTTCTCATAGGCATAGGACACATCGACAATACCCGAATTGTAGAGCTCGCTGTCAGCCTCAAGAAGTGTCACCAGAATAGCATACTCACAGCCTTTCTCCCGCCGGTCCTTATCCAGCTCTTTGAAGAAATGCTCGTTTTTCTTCTTGGTCGCTGTCTCATCGCCTTCATTTTTCATCTCAAACATGATGGAGAGAATTTCCACGCCATTTTCATCCACCTCACGGTAAATGTAGTCACCCTTGCTGCCGGTTCTTGCATCATTGTCCTTGCCAAACTCCGCTCGCGGGAACATGCCCATACGGTTCTTGTTAAACTCGTACTCACAGTGCTGTTCCAAACTCTCGCCAATCATCTTAGTAGACTGCTTGGCCTTGAAATCCTTGTAGAACTCTATAGTCTCATCTTTCTGCCGCAGCTCTACCTCATAGCGCTCTTTGAGCGAGGTCTGAGCCAGCGCTGCTTCCTTTTCTTGCAAGACTAGCTGGTTCTTAACCTCGTCTCGCTCTTTTTCCAGCGCAGACAAGGTCTTTTGAAGTTGATTTTCATGCTCCAAGCGCAGAGTTGTCAGCTGACTTTCCAATTGCTGAACTTCCTTGTCCTTCTCCTGCAATTGAAGACTAGCTGCCTGCTCCGCCTCTTTCTTTGCCAATTCCTGCTGGGTCTCAAACTGAGCAATTTGACTTTGAAGATTGCTAATTTCCTGATCTTTCTGCGATAGCAGAGCTTGTTGGGCATTCTGGGATTTTTGCTCTGCTAAAGCCAGTTCCTGCTCAATCCGAGCATGAATTTCCTTGTCAAACTCTGCTGTCCGAACCTGCGACAAAAGCTCACTATACTGGCTCTCATTGACTGTAAAAATCTCCCCACAGTTGGGGCATTTGATTTCGTTCATGGCTACCTCATTCAAGATTTTTCTCTACTTCATTATACCATTCTTCCCTTTAAATGAAAAACAGCAAGCCACTTGTCTTGCTGTTTCAATTTATCACTCCTCCATCTCAATCCGCCAGCTGGCAGCTGTTTTTCTTTCTTGGATAAACTTACTGTAGATACCTTGTTTGGCCAGTAAGTCTTGGTGTTTGCCTTGCTCGACAATGCGGCCTTGATCCAGCACCAAAATCTGGTCTGCATGCTCAACCGTCTTGAGTCGGTGGGCAATCATGATAATGGTCTTATCGCGAGTCAGAGCCTGAATAGCCTGCATGAGGGCTTCTTCGTTTTCTGGATCAACATTGGCTGTTGCTTCATCCAGAATGATAATAGGCGCATCCTTGATAATAGCTCGCGCAATGGAAATGCGCTGACGCTCACCTCCAGAAAGACTGGCACCTCCTTCACCAATCTTGGTATCATAGCCATCAGGCAGTGAGAAAATAAAGTCATGACAAGCGGCTTTCTTGGCAGCCTCTATTACTTCTTCCTGACTGGCCTCCGGCTTGCCAAAACGAATGTTATTAGCAATGGTATCCTCAAAGAGATAGACGCTTTGAAAGACAAAGCTGAAATTACGAATCAGGCTGTCATAGCTGTATTCCCTAACATCATGCCCGTCTAGACTAATACTTCCCTGGTCGACATCCCAGAAGCGGGCGATGAGGTTGCAAAGCGTTGTTTTGCCTGATCCAGAAGGTCCGACCAGAGCAGTTGTTGTTTTTTCGGGAATGGTGAGGGAAACCCGATCAATAATTTTCTTATTTCCATAAGAGAAGCTAACATCTCTCAGCTCAATCCTGCTGCTCTTAGGCTCAATATCCTGACCACTGATGTCCATCGGCTGGATAGCCAAGACTTGATTGACCATATCAACCGACAAATCAACAATGCGCAGGAGAGAGGAGAAAGAGCCAACGCCGTCTAGATTTTCATAAATCATAAAACCACTGACAATCATCATAATGGTTACCAGTAGCTCCATACTGCCATTGAGATAAAAGTAGATAGAGAAAAGCCCCATAAAGAGACCGGTCAGCTTGGTCACCATGCCCTGGAGGGCAATGTAAGGTGAGGTCACGAGTGTCATTTTGGTATCTAGCTGACTCTTGCCTTCAATAGCCTTGGACAGCTTCTTGGCAGAACGGTTGACCAGATTGTAGTTCTTAACTTCAACAATCCCTTGGCTGTACTCCAAAACAACGGCTACCAGGTCCATATCCGCCTGATACTTGTCATCAGAAACCTTGCCAACTTGCCAACGCATGAGGGTATTGGGCAGGAGAAAGAGGACGAGACCCACCAAGAGAACCAGTCCAACCCGCCAGTCATAGAGAAAGACCAAAATAGTGATGAGACCAGTCGTTAGAAAGCCCTGCACAGTCATCATAACCACTCGCGTAGCTACATCAGACAACCCTTCCAGCGTATTGGTCGTAACACTAGTAATCTTGCCTAAGCTATTTTGATTAAAGTAACCCATGGGTAGATAGCGCATGTGCTCGGCAATTTCAATCCGCTTCTGAGCACAGGTATGATAGCCCGCTTCCGTCTGCAGCATGGTGATTTTCAGGGTAATCCAGACGTTTAGAACAGTGGATACCAACATGATACCCAGAGCCAGCCAGAAGGTCTGCATAGAAAGATTCTTCTCAATCAGTCCCATAACGACTAGGCCGATTGCTGGAATACGCAGAGCGATGATAAAAGACTTGATGATGCCCAGATAAATAGATTGATAAAATTTCTTACGGTCCTCTGCCGTACAGAAATCAAAGAATTTCTTCAGTATATTAAGCATGAGTCAGCCCTCCTTCCATCTCATCACTATCCCTAGTAGCTATATGGGCCTGCCACATGGAAGCATAAAGCGGACTGGCTGCCAGCAATTCTTCATGCCGACCTCTAGCTTCAATCCGACCATCATTGACCAAGACTATCTGGTCTGCACTCATAATCGTAGACAGCCTGTGGGCAATGACAATCAAGGTCCGTCCCTCAATCAAACGAGCTAGACTGGACTGGATCCGTGCTTCATTTTCTGGATCTGTATAAGCAGTCGCTTCATCCAAGATAAGAATCGGTGCATCCTTGAGCATGGCACGGGCGATAGCAATCCGCTGACGCTCACCACCAGATAGATGCCCGCCGCCAGATCCGACCTGCGTCTCAAAGCCGTTTTCTAAGTTCATGATAAAGTCATAACAGCCACAGCGACGGGCAATTTCGATGACCTCTTCATCAGATGCTGCTGGATTTCCCATCCGGATATTTTCCATAATAGTCTCATCAAAGAGATAGTTATCCTGGGTCACATAAGCAATCTGCCGACTGTAATAGTCTAGCGGAAGCTGACGAATGTCCAAGCCACCATAGGTAATCTGACCAGAACTGACATCCCAGAAAGAAGCTAGAAGCTTGGCAATTGTAGACTTACCTGAGCCTGATGGGCCGACTAAAGCATTGATGCTGCCAGCCTTAATATCTAGCGAAATACCATGCAGTACTTCCTCTTCATCTGTATAGCCAAAGCTGACATCCGTCATGACCAGATCCCTTCCTTTTGGAAGTTCTCGCAGCTCCTGAGGCCTTTTCAAATCAGGCTTTTCCAAAATATCAATGACTTGGCCAAAAATAGTCCCGATTTTCCGTAAATCGTCCATGTAACTAGCCACTAAAATCAGAGGAGTCAGAAGACTGAGCGAAAGAATAATCATCAGAATAAAATTGCTGGCAGTCAAACTGCCTTGCAGATAGAAATAACAGCCAGCCGGCAGCAGAAAGAGCAAGCCTGATGGCAGAAAAGCAGTCACAAT
Source organism: uncultured Streptococcus sp. (assembly GCA_963523365.1). Lineage (GTDB taxonomy): Bacteria > Bacillota > Bacilli > Lactobacillales > Streptococcaceae > Streptococcus. The sequence continues at coordinate 26,759 of CAURCE010000017.1, read as the reverse complement.
GCCCATCTCCAGATTGAACTTGCGCATCCACTCAATAAAGCAGTCTGCTCCTTCTCTAGCAGCCGTCACAAACTTATTGTAAGAGAACTTTTCCTTGCCAAAGACCTTGATGACCTCAATCCCATTGATGTATTCCACCGCTGTATCATTGAGCTTTTTGGTCTTGACCAGAGTATTTTGATAGTCCGCTTCGCTATTGGCAGCCATCCGAACATAGGCCAGCACCACAATAGGAATAGTCAGGAGAGACAGCAAGGTCAGCCGCCAATCAATGATCAGCATGGCAATGAGAACAATAATCGGACCAAAAATCCCAGCGGTAAACTCTGGAATCAGGTGAGCCAAGGTCGTTTCGGTCGCATCTACTCGCTCGACGATAATGTTTTTATAACTGCCTGATGACTGACTGAGCACTGTACCTAGAGGCAGCCTAGCTAGCTTGTCTGTCAGGCGGCGCCGCATTTCCGCTAAAATCTTAAAAGTAGCCGTATGCGACAGCATGGTGGAAATACCGTGGAAGCCCCAGTAGCCAATCCAAGCTAGACCCACCCATGCCGACTGCAGCAGGTAGAAATCCCAGTTTTTATTGCCAGCCAAGAGCTGATTAATCATTCCACCAATAAAGAAATAAGGCAGAAATCCTGAAATCACAGAAGCAAAGGCAAAGATCAGACTGAGCACAAAATATATCTTATGAAGGGAAACAAAGTCCCAGATCCAAGCAAGGACAGATTTTTTCTTCATAGAATTTCCTTCTTTCTATCAAAAACCTAGCAAACCTCCCCAGTCAAACAAGTCCATGATGGAATGGCAAAATTCCAGCGCCTGCTCTTGGGGCCAGTCTTGAGCCAAGGGCTCAAATACAGCCGTGTAATAAGCTGTCATGCACGATCGCAGAAACTCGTGTTTGACCAAATGATTGATCTTCCCCTCTTTGTAAGCCAGCTCCAAATAGCGATAAGTTTCGTCTGTTGCCAAATGAGGCAGACGCATCCTGAAGTCCGCTTGCGAAGAACCCTGAGATTTAAAGAGCAAGAGCTGCATAATATCCTTATGCTCATAGAGAATCCGCATCAGGGACTGGAGATCCTCTAAGCGATGGGCCCACATGTCAGACAGGTGTCCCTCTTCTAGGAAAGCATAGTCACGTCGCTTCTGCTCTTGTCCATACTGTTCTAAAGCTGTCAGAGTAGGCTCAAGCAAGGCAATAAAGAGACTGTCCTTACCCTCATAGCGCTTATAAAGTGCCCCAGTCGTCAAGCCAGCCTCGCGACAAATTCTCCGCAGTGAAGCATCCTGATAGCCATAAGCCAAGAACTCACTCCTCGCGCTTTCCAAGATTTTTTCGTTTAACTCATCTGTTTCTTTTTTCATGGTTTCAATTTGATAACACCGTTATCGCCTTTCTTCTTTTATTATAAATTCTGACAATTTCACTGTCAAGGAAAAACAAAAGAAAAATTGGCTAAGCTGTTGATTTTTAAATCTACTTCTTCTTAGGCAAAGTCTCCATCTATGTCATCCACAGGTTTACTTTCACTTGACTTAGTAAGGATAAGTTTTTTGAAAAACAAAAAGACACTCGTGCTGACTTTAAACAAGCCATCTACGAGTGTCTCTCTGCACCACTTTATATGATGATGTGTCATATCACTTGACGATTCTATTTTTTCTTAAAAAGAAGCAAAATGACAATTATTCTACTTACCAAGTTCTTGTGTCCTTTGATAGGCAGCTTGAACGGCTGCCATGACCGTTCCTCGAAAGGCATTTTCTTCCAGACTAGCTACCCCAGCGATGGTCGAACCAGCTGGACTGCAGACTTGATCTTTGAGCTGGGCCGGATGTTGGCCGCTAACCTGACCTAGCTTGGCAGCGCCTAAAAGGGTCTGATTGGCCAGTTGAAGGGCTATGTCGCGACTGAGTCCTGCTCGGACACCTGCATCTGCTAAAGCCTCTATAAAGAGATAGACGAAAGCTGGTCCGCAGCCAGCAAGAGCTGTCGCCGCATCCAACTGTTTTTCCTCTAGTTTAACTAAAAGGCCAGCTGAAGACAGAAGCTCACGCAACAAGTCTTCATCCGCTTGATTCGCCTGCTGAGATAAGGCATAGGTAATAACACCCTCACCTACAGCTACTGGTGTATTAGGCATGATCCGAATCCAACGATGGTGGCTAGGTGTTAATTTTTCTAATAACTCCAAAGGCAAACCAGCGGCCATCGAAACCAACAGAAGAGAATCCCGCTTTTCTAGAATCTCCTGATACTCAGCTAGTAAGTCAGCAAATTGAGCTGGTTTGATGCCCAGAAAAATCACCTCTGCCTGAGCAAAAACCTCTTCATTACTGACCGGCTGCCCACCAACTTCCGCAGCAATCTTTTCAGCCTTGTCACGACTGCGATTGGCCAAGAGTAATTCGCTTCTAATTCTTTCATCTTGGGTAACTAGGCGAGCAAGACTGCCCCCCATATTTCCCAGACCGATAAATCCAATTTTCATCTTTATTTCCTCACTTGACCAGTCCCTTGGATGACGTATTTATAGCTGGTCAACTCTTTCAGTCCCATAGGACCTCTGGCATGCAGTTTCTGAGTGGAAATCCCCATTTCGCAGCCAAGGCCAAATTGACCGCCATCTGTAAAGCGGGTTGAAGCATTGACATAAACCGCTGCGCTATCCACCTGCTCTGAGAAGTAAGCTGCCGCTGCATGGTTCTCCGTCACAATGGCATCCGAATGATGGGTGCTGTGAGCCTCAATATGCTCCACCGCTTCTTCTAGCGAAGAAACCAGCTTGACAGCTAAGATATAGTCCAAAAATTCGGTGTCAAAATCTTCCGATCTAGCTTGCGAGCCTGATATATACTGAGCTGCTTTCTCATCCAAACGCAATTCAACAGGGTTTTCTTGCGCAGCATCACGATCTGTTACCAAAATCTTTTGTAAACGCGGTAAAAATGCAGCTGCAATCTCTTGATGAACTAGTAGAACTTCCATGGCATTGCAGACAGAGGGGCGACTGGTCTTGGCATTCTCAATAATCGCCAAAGCCTTATCTTGATCAGCATCCTTATCTACATAGATATGGACAATTCCGGTACCTGTCTCAATAACTGGCACAGTTGCATTTTCCACGACCGCCTGAATCAAGCCCGCGCCACCGCGAGGAATAAGCAAATCCAGATAGCCCTTGGCCTTCATCATAGCCTGTGCGGAAGCCCGACTGGTATCAGAAACCAACTGGATACAATTCGGCGAAATCTTCGTCTGAGCCAAACCTTCTTTCAAAGCTGTGACAATGGCTAGCGCTGTCTGATAGGCATCCTTGCCGCTTCTGAGGACGACTGCACTACCACTCTTTAGAGCCAGAGCTGCTGCGTCAGAGGTGACGTTAGGCCGGCTTTCGTAGATAATACCAATTACGCCCATAGCCACCCGCTTTTTACTGATGACAAGGCCGTTATCAAGCTCAGTCTTTTCCAAGACTTGCCCTACAGGATCCTCCAAGGCGATCAGCTGGCGGATGCCCTCTGCCATGCCAGCAATCCGATCCTCATCTAGATAAAGGCGGTCCAGCATCACATCAGAGATTTTACCTTTAGCCGCTGACATATCCAGTTCATTGGCTGCTAAAATATCAGCACGAGAAAGCCAGAGCTGCTTTGCCATTTCTTCCAACGCTTTGTTTTTCTCAGCAGTCGTAGCTGTGTTGATTGATTTTTTGGATTTTTTTACAATCTCAAATAATTCTTGTGTTGAGGTCATAGCGCCTCCTTTCGTAAGATACAATAATTTCTTTTTTCTATTGGCGAAGATGTTGGAGAGTTCGGGTAAAGGAAATAAGTAAGCCCCTATTTACTCTTAAAATTCAGAAAAGAGCAGTTGGAGCTCTGGAGTAATAGAAATCCAATCGTCACGATGAATCACGACTCCCTTTGGCTTGCTAGATCGCAACATGTCTTTGAGGGCAGGTTTACCAAATCGCACGCGCCCCTTTCCTAAAATCGCACCAGTCTCTTCTTCGTACACTGTCACCGTATCCTGGTAAGAAAAATGCCCCTCTAACCTAACAATTCCTGATGCCAGAAGGCTTTTGCCATCGTAGCGGAGTGCCTGTGCCGCTCCCTGATCTACATATATAACGCCTTGGCTCTTAGAATAGAAGGCCAGCCACTGTTTTTGCGTCTTCAAGCCCTTATCCTGCGCTGAGAAAAGACTCCCGTCTCGAGTCTGGCTTGCCGCCTCCAATAAAGCATTGCTTTTAAGCGACGAACAAATATAAACTGGTACACCAGACATAGTCGCTAAAGTTGCTGCTTTGATCTTGGTCAGCATGCCACCAGTGCCATTGCTGGAGCCCGCACCGCCTGCCATGTCAATCAAATCACTAGAGATTGTCTCAATTCTTTCAAGACGTTGGGCAGTTGGATCTGTAGCTGGGTTGGCTGTGTAAAGCCCATCAACATCTGTCAAAAGTACCAAAAGATCTGCCTGAACCATAGCTGCCACCTGAGCACTGAGCGTATCATTGTCCCCCACCTTTAGCTCCTCGATAGAAACTGTGTCATTCTCATTGATAATGGGAATGGCACCCCGATTAAGGAGGACTGACAAAGCTTGGTGGGCATTTTTGTAACGTCGTTTATCCGCAAAATCATCCTGCGTCAGCAAGATCTGGGCGGACACAATCTTCTTCAGAAGCAGATTGGTGGTGTACTCCTCTAGGAGAAGACCCTGTCCAACAGCTGCCGAAGCCTGTTTATCGGCTACCTTGGTGGGGCGTTTTTTAAAGCCTAGAGAAGAAAAACCTGCCGCAATGGCTCCAGACGATACCAAAATCAACTCATGTCCGGCTTCATGCAAGACCGATAATTGATGCGTGATTTCCCGCACCTTCGCCCGCGACAGACTCCCGTCAGGATTTGTCAATGAGCTCGTTCCAACTTTAAATACAATACGCTTTGCTTTCATAGCTTCTCTTTTCCTTACTAGATTTTCTTATTATACCATAAGGACAGGAAAATTAAAAAAACAATCTTTCTCCATTTCTACTCTCCTAGCAATAGAAAATATGCTATAATATTCACAAATACTATTGGAGAAAAACTATGATTAAACTAATCGCCCTTGATATGGACGGAACTTTGCTGACTGAGGAAAAAAAGATTCCTCAAGCTCATATTGATGCCATCCACCAAGCTATCCAAGCTGGAGTCAAGCTGGTTCTCTGTACAGGCAGACCGCTCGTGGGAGTCAAGCCTTACTTTCAGGAGCTAGGCTTGGAGAATGAAAATGAATATGTCATCGTAGACAATGGCTGCGCTATCCATCAGACTAGCGATTGGCAGGTCGTTGACTGGCAAGAATTAAATCCCGATGATATTCGCTACCTCTACAGTTTGGCAGAGCAGAGCCAAGTGCAGTTGACCTTGTTTGATGAAGAGCATTACTTCGTCGTGGGAGAAAAAGCCAGCAAAATTGTGACAGATGATGCGACCCTCGTCTTTACGACTCCTACTGAAATCAGCCTTGAAGAAGCTTGCAGCGGTCAGCATCGAATGTTTCAAGCTATGTTTCTAGGAAATCCAGAACAGGTAGACGATTTTGAGACCAAGTTCGCTCAAGAACTCTGCCAACGATTCAGTGGCGTCCGTTCCCAGCCTGTCATCTACGAGGCGATGCCAAAAGGTGTTACCAAAGCCTTTGCCCTAGAGCGTCTAGCGCAACGCCTAGAGATCAATCCTGAGGAAATCATGGCACTGGGCGATGCGAATAATGATATTGAAATGCTGCAGTTTGCTGGCTTGGGCGTTGCTATGGGGAATGCTAGCAACCATGTCAAAAGCTTGGCCGACTATGTGACAGATAGCAATGAAGAAAATGGCGTCGCCACAGCTATTGCTAAGTTTATTTTAGAGCACTAATCCTGTAGATCATCCCATTTCCATAAATTAAAAAGACAGTTGTAGGAGAGAGCAACTGTCTTTTTTTGATATAAATCAACTAAGTTTAGAGGGAGAGCCTTTTTCCTTTGGCTTAAAATAATTCCTTGTATAAAGCAATGGTTTCTTCCAAAGTCGGCATGAAAGGATTGCCCGGTGCGCAAGCATCAATCAAGGCATTCTTAGAAAGGTATTCAAAATCAAAGTCCTTTTCTTCAATACCAAGTTCGGTCAGTTTCTTAGGAATACCGACCGTTTCGGACAAGGTTTCGATTTCCGAAATGGCATATGCTGCACACTCTTCATCAGTCTTGCCTTCGGTATGCAAGCCTAAAGCTTTAGCTACATTTCTAAAGGCTGCTGGCACACGTTTGGCATTTTCACGCTCAACTACTGGCAGGAGCATAGCACAGCAAACGCCATGAGGCAAATGATAGACCGCACCAAGCTGGTGAGCCATCGAATGCACGTAGCCCAGACCTGCGTTGTTAAAGGACATGCCGCCAAGGAAAATAGCATTAACCATAGCTTCACGGGCTTCTATATCATGACCATTAGCGACTGCTCGCGGCAAATATTCCTTAATCAACTCAATGGCGCCAATAGACAACTTCTTGGTCACGCCATAAGCGCCAGGAGTTACCAAGGCTTCCACAGCATGGGTCAAAGCATCCATCCCAGTCGCTGCCGTTAAATTAGCTGGTTTGGAAACCATGAGCTCTGGATCATTGACAGAGATGAGAGCCAGACTGTTTTTATCAACCATCACCATCTTAACCTTACGCTCTTCGTCCGTGATAACATAGTTGATAGTGATTTCGGCAGAAGTCCCAGCCGTGGTGTTGATGGCTACAACTGACAGACCCTTTTCTTTAGACTTGTGGAGCCCTTCATAATCCTGCGGCTTGCCACCATTTGTCGCCATGATGGAAATACAGCTAGCAGCATCCTGAGGTGAGCCACCGCCGACACTGATGATAAAATCACAGTCATTTTCTTGAAGAGTAGCTAAGCCATCGTAGACATTCTTACAAGAAGGATTTGGGTCTACACCTTCAAAAACTACGTATTCAATTCCTTCTGCTTCTAGCGGCTTGATGACTTTTGGTAAAATGTCACTGGATGCAATGTAGTGGTCTGTAACGATGAGAGCTTTCTTGAAGCCCAGCTCTTTGACATGACCGCCAAATTCATTAATGACACCCTTACCAATCAAATTGACTGATGGAACGTAGAAAACTGACATAATGATTTCCTCCTTAATTGAGCACAAAGCTCTATTGCATATGTTAATATAATTTTACTACTTTCTCTACTGCTTTTCAAATAATTATACAAGTCAAAATATAAAAAAGAGAGTGGGACAGAAATCAGTAATTCGTTAGAATTCGATTTCGTCGTCCCACCTCCGCACAGTTGAGTAGGGCTGTAAAAGCTGATGAAATCAGCGTAGTAGAGCCCACTCAACCCCTGCGCCTTGCTCGATAATCCAAAGACAATTGAGAGGCTAGGACTTTTGTCCCAGCCTCTTCTTTGGCTATTTGCGATACATTTTGACTTGAAGATAGAGGTCATTGTATGTTCCGAGCCATTTTGGTCCTAATTGCTGATAGACTTCCAGATGCTTCATGGTTTCTTCGGTTGGATAGAAAGCCTCGTCTTCCTGCACTTCTTCTGGCAGCATGGCCTTGGCAGGAAGGTTTGGCGTTGAGTAGCCAACATAAAGGGCATTTTTATAAGCATTTTCTGGTCTCAACATGAAATTGATAAACTGATAGGCAGCTCTTTTATTTTTGACCGTCTTTGGAATAACGATATTGTCAAACCAAAGATTGCTGGCTTCTGTCGGAACGACATAGCGCAAATCTTCGTTGGCTTCCAGCATTTGGCGAGCTTCGCCTGAGAAGGTCACGCCGATAGCCGCGTTATTCTGAATCATGTAGCCCTTCATCTCATCAGCAACGATGGCTTTGATATTGGGCGTCAGAGTGTAAAGCTTATCGACAGCCTCCTGCAGCTGGTCTGCATCTTTAGAGTTAAGACTACGACCATTCGAGTTTAGACCAATCCCCATGACTTCACGGGCTCCGTCAATCATCATGATGGAGTTTCTGTATTCTGGCTTCCAGAGATCGTTCCAGTGCTCAGGCGCGTGCTCGACCATTTTAGTATTGTAAACAATGCCCAACGTTCCCCAGAAATAAGGAATGGAATACTGGTTTCCTGGATCAAATGGCTGATCCAAAAAGTCTGAACCAATATTTTCCAAGCCTTTGATCTGGCTATGGTCCAATTTCTCCACCAAGTTTTCCTTCATCATTTTGGCAATCATGTACTCGCTTGGGATAGCGATATCGTAGGTCGTTCCACCTTGTTTGATTTTCGTGTACATGGCTTCGTTGGAGTCGAAGGTTTCGTACTGCACCTGCACACCTGTTTCCTTGGTAAACTCAGTCAGTAATTCCGGATCAATGTAATCTCCCCAGTTATAAACAACCAATTTATCACTGCCCTTGCTATTGGCTTTACTCTCAATCCGATAGCTAATTCCCCACAAGATCAGGATAATCGCAAGAATCCCTACTAAAAACGAATAGAGTTTTTTCATGCTGCTTCCTCCTTCTCACGCGTGATAAAGTAATAGCCAATGACTAAAACGATACTAAAGAGAAAGACAAGAGCAGACAGGGCATTAATTTCCAAAGAAATTCCTTGCCGTGCACGGGAATAAATTTCTACGGAAAGAGTCGAGAAGCCATTTCCTGTCACAAAGAAGGTCACAGCAAAGTCATCTAGTGAGTAGGTGAAAGCCATAAAGTAGCCGGCAATGATCGCTGGTGTCAGATAAGGCAGCATGATTTCCTTGAGCATCTGAACTTGACTAGCTCCCAAATCATAAGCAGCCTTAATCATGTCGTCATTCATTTCTTTTAGCCGTGGCAAAATCATTAGCACAACAATAGGAATTGAAAAGGCAACGTGGCTGGCTAAAACGGACACAAAGCCCAGCTGGAATTTAGCCGTGGTAAAGAGAATCAGGAAGCTAGCCCCAATCATAACGTCAGGCGCCACCATCAAAATATTATTGATGGATAAGAAAGCATCCTGATATTTTTTGCGGGCTTGGTAAATATAAATCGCACCGAAAGTTCCGATAATGGTAGCAATGAGGGAAGAAAGAAAGGCTAAGAAGAAGGTCTGCGCTAAAATCAAAATCAAGCGCGAATCTTCAAACAGCTTTTGAAAATGAACCAGATCAAAGCCCGTAAATTTATTCATGTCATCGCCAGCATTGAAAGCGTAGGCAATCAAATAAAAGATCGGAAGATAAAGGATTAGAAACACAATCGCTAAATAGAGATTAGCAAATTTTTTCATCGTTCTCTCCTTTCCTTGGTTGCCCACATAGTGAAGAGCATGGCAATAATCAGAACCACTCCGATGGTTGAGCCCATTCCCCAGTTTTGCGTTGTCAAGAAATGCTGTTCAATGGCTGTTCCCAGCGTAATGACACGATTTCCACCAATCAAACGCGTCAGCATGAAGAGACTGAGACTGGGAATGAAGACGGACTGCACGCCACTTCTCACGCCATTCATTGAAAGCGGAAAGACGACATTGCGGAAAGTCTGCCAACGATTGGCACCCAAGTCATAGCTGGCATTGATGAGGTTGGGATCCAAATCATCCAAGACGTTGAAAATCGGCAGAATCATAAAGGGCAGCTCAATGTAGCTAGCAACAAAAATAAAAGAAAAGTCAGTGAAAAGAATCTGCTTGGGGCCGATACCGATAAAAGTCAAAAATTCATTTACCGAGCCGTTTTGCCCAAAAATACCGATAAAGGCATAGGCCTTAAGCAAAAGATTGATCCAAGTCGGCAGGACAATTAGCATGAGCCAGAGCTGGCGATGCTTGAGCTGAGTCAAAAAATAAGCAGTCGGATAGGAAATGAGCAAGGTCACCAAGGTGATGATGCCTGCGTAAAATACCGAGTTAAAGCTCATTTTCAGATAGGTCAAATTCTGCGACGTGAAATAAATCCGATAGTTTTCCAGCGTGAACTGCCCTTCGATATTAAAGAATGATTTCCAGACAATCATTATCACTGGAGCTAGGACAAAAAGCAGAATCCAAAGAAAATATGGAAGCATAAAAAGGTTAGAGGTTGTTTTCTTCATCTCTTTCCTCCTCAATGGCATTGATCAGCCCTGCTTCTTGTTCTTCGATTTCTACGTATTCTTCAATCCGAGCATCGAATTCTTCTTCGGTTTCATTGAGGCGCATGATATGGATATCCTCTGGTTCAAAGTCCAGACCGATTTCTTCTCCGACGATGGCCTTACGCGTTGAGTGGATCATCCATTCATTTCCGAGTTCATCATAGGCGATAATTTCATAATGAACCCCGCGGAAAAGTTGGGTATCTACTTTAACCTGCAGTTTTCCTTCTTCAGGCAGGGTAATGCGCAAATCTTCTGGACGAATCACCACTTCAACAGATTCGTTTGGTCGCATGCCTCCGTCAACTGCTTCAAAGCGCTTGCCATTGAACTCGACCAAGTAGTCTTCAATCATCTTTCCTGGCAAGATATTAGATTCTCCGATAAAGGTCGCAACAAAGTGGTTAATCGGCTCATCATAGATATCCACTGGTGTTCCTGACTGGACAATCTCCCCCTCATTCATGACAAAAATCCAGTCACTCATAGCTAGGGCTTCTTCCTGGTCGTGGGTGACAAAGACAAAAGTGATCCCGAGGCGCTGTTGGAGTTCACGGAGCTCATATTGCATATCCGTCCGCAACTTCAAATCCAGCGCAGAAAGAGGCTCGTCTAGTAGGACAACCCGCGGCCGATTGATGATGGCACGAGCAATGGCTACCCGCTGGCGTTGACCGCCTGAAAGTCTCCGAATTGAACGGCGCTCATATCCTTCCAGTTGAACCATTTTCAGAACTTCAGTAACCCGTTCTTCAATTTCTTTTTTGTCTACCTTCCGCAAACGCAACGGAAAGGCTACATTCTCAAAAACATTCATATGCGGGAATAGGGCGTAGGACTGAAATACGGTGTGAACATCCCGCTTATTGGTAGGAATGTCATTGATGCGGACACCATCCAAAAAGATGTCTCCCGTTGTCGCATCTAGCAGTCCTGCAATAATATTGAGGATGGTTGACTTCCCAGAGCCAGAAGCTCCTAGAAGCGTATAAAATTTTCCTTCTTCTAATTCAAAGTTAATATCTTTGAGAACGACGGTGTTACTGTCTTCAAAAACCTTCGAAACGTTTTTGAACTCAATAATTGGTTTTTTCAATTGGCATAAATTCCTTCTTTTCCATGTATTAACAGATTTTTGGCTCTGTCAGACCAAAAAAACCTCTCGAGGGCTACTATGGCCCTGCATACTTGCGATATCGATAGGCTTTCACCCCCTTTACTAATGACACATGGATATGGGCTATCCCAAAGACTTAGACAAATCTTAGAAAAGCAATCAGATAATTACATATTGGACTCTTATGCTTCTCCAATAATTCGAACTTCTCGTTCCAGAGTGACACCTGAATGCTCCTCGACGGTTTTAACGACATGAGCAATCAACTCTTCATAATCGCTAGCTGTGCCATGATCGACATTAATCATGAAACCAGCATGTTTTTCTGAAACCTCTACACCACCGATTCGATAGCCTTTTAAACCGGCCTCACTGATGAGCTGACCAGCAAAATGTCCCAGAGGACGCTTAAAGACCGATCCACATGATGGGTATTCCAAAGGCTGCTTGAGTTCACGCAGATAGGTCAAACGTTCCATTTCCTGACGAATGTTTTGGTGGACACCTGGTGCCAGACCAAACTTAGCTGAAATCACAATGTCGCCAGTTTCTTGAATAAGTGAATGGCGATAACCAAACCGCATATCACGTGCATCCAAGGTCTTAATTTCTCCTTCAGGTGTCAAGACCTTGCAAGAAACAAGCACATGAGCAATTTCTCCGCCATAAGCGCCAGCATTCATAAAGACAGCTCCGCCAACACTACCCGGGATGCCACAGGCAAATTCAAAGCCAGTCAAACTATGATGCAGGGCAATACGAGTAGTCTGAGTTAGATTGGCACCAGCCTCTGCCTCAATCGTATAGGCATCTACTGCTACGTTATTTAGCTTGTCAAACATGATGACAAAGCCTCGAATACCGCCATCTCGAACGATAATATTGCTTGAATTCCCAAGCACCAACCAAGGAATATTTTCACGATTAGCCAACTTGACAATCCGAGCCAATTCATAACAGTTGCGTGGAAAAACTAAGAAATCGGCAGCTCCGCCCACCTTTGTGTAAGTGTATTGACTCAAAGGTTCATTGAAACGGATGTCGATTCCTTCTAATTCCGCAGAATATTTTTCTAGGTTTTGCATGACTTACTCTCTTTTTTACAAATTACACTCTATTATATCAAAATTAAATGATATTTACGATAGACTAAGGGAAATAAAGATTCTTTTTCAAAGCAAAAAGAAAGAGGAGAACGAAGATTGTAGACCAACACTGCGTCCACAAGTTCGTCATCCTCAAACTCTCTTCTATTTTTCTACACGTACACCCTGAGTATCAACTTGCAACTGGAAGACTTGTCCATCAAAGCCTTGTTCCTTGATTTGCTGATAAATCTGCTCAGCCTTGTCTTTTGGAGATAAAACCATAACAGTCGGACCGGCTCCAGAGATGTAAGTCGCAAAAGCGCCCTGTTTTCTGGCTAAGAATTTAATGTCAGAAAATTCTTTGATAAGCGGCTGGCGATATCTCTCATGGAAACGATCCGATTCGATAGCACGACCAGCTGTTTTCATATCGCCCTTTAAGAGCGCTGCAACAGCGACATTGGCTACAGAGCTTGCCGCAACAGCTTCCTTGTATGAAAGGCGATTAGGCAAGACACGACGGCTTTCAACTGTTCTCAACTCATAATCGGGAATAAAAGCGATAAAGCTGACCTCTGGAAAATCTGACACGACAGCTGAAACTTGATTTTGGAAAGAGCTTGCAATCACTAGATTTCCATAAATTGCTGGTGCCACATTGTCAGGATGCCCTTCGATTTTTGTCGCAATTTTTAGCTTTTCATGATCCGATAAGTTCAGATTTGCTAACTGATTAGCCAGTTCAATCCCAGCAACAATAACGGAGCTGGAAGAGCCAAGACCGCGCGCCAAAGGAACATCGCTGGTCATTTTTAAGCGATGTGGCTGAAGGTCTGGGGCTAATTGCAGGGCAATCTTGATTAGTAAATTCCGTTTATCCGTTGGAATTCGAGGATTGAGGTCATGCTCAATAACCCACTCCTGACTTTCTTCCAAGACTTCGATTTCTAGATATTTGGAGACTGCGACACCAACTGAGTCAAAACCAGGCCCGATATTGGCACTAGTTGCTGGTACAATAATTTTCATCTTATTCTCCTAATACTTTAAAGGTATTGAGCAATTCGAACTCTGGTACCTCACGGAGCTTGGCCACTACATTTTCTAGCTGAGTCTTGCTGACAGCATGCGTGATGATGACCACACGTGCTGTTTCACCATCCGTACCTTCTTGCAGAATTTGCTTGAAGGAAACTTCCTCAGCGTTGAAGATTTCAGCCAAATGCAATACTTGACCTTTGGCATCTGGAGCCAAGATAGAGAAATAATAGTTGCTCTTAACATCCTCAGGTTTAGCCAAGACAAGCTCGCGACTAAATTCATTGAAGGCTTTGCCAATCGTGCCTTCATTTAAGCGACGGACAATACGGACGATATCCGCAACGACACTGGTCGCAGTTGGTTTTTGGCCTGCTCCTGGACCGTAGTACATAGATTCTCCAATACCGATTGACTCGACAAAGACCGCATTCATTACGCCGTTTACGCTAGCTAGCGGATGCGCTTTTGGCAAGAAAGTCGGTGTCACTTCCGCAGCGATTCCTGATGGTGTTTCCTCAATTGAGCCGACCAATTTCACCACATAGCCCAAATCTTGAGCAACTGCGACGTCTTCTGGAGTGATATTGCGAATGCCTTGGTGATCGACATCTTCAAACTTGATGTTCATACCGAAAGCAAATTGGCTGAGGATGACCATTTTATAGGCTGCGTCAATTCCATCAACGTCGTTCGTCGGGTCACTCTCAGCAAATCCTAATCGTTGTGCTTCTGCAAGAGCATCTTCATAAGACCAGCCCTCTTCTACCATCTTGGTCATCATGAAGTTAGACGTTCCATTGACCACGCCCAAAACGCGGGTAATCTTATCAGATGCCAATGAATTAACCAAGGTGCGCAAAATAGGGATACCGCCTGCAACAGCAGCTTCATAGTAGAGAGCAACGCCATTTTTCTGAGCAATGTCTAACAATTCAGAACCATGAACTGCCAGCAAGTCTTTGTTAGCGGTTACCACATGCTTACCTGCTTCAAGTGCGCGCGTAATAAAAGTTTTTGCCGGTTCAATCCGTCCCATTAGCTCCACTACGATCGCAATTTCACTGTCATTTAAGATTTCATCCACATTGGTCACAAAGTTGTAATCATTTCCAGCTGCCAAAAGACGTTCTTTTTCAGCATCATCCTTGACCAAAACTTTAGCAACTTCAATCTCAGAATGAGCAGCCTGAACAATCTTTTCTCCATTTTCTTTCAACAAGAAAGGAACACCACTAGCAACTGTTCCAAAACCAAGTAAAGCAATTTTAATAGACATGAGGAACTCCTTGAATATTTCTTATATAAAAAACATTATAACAAAAATATATAGAAATGCCTACAAATCTATTTGTATATTTGTTATAATGTAAGTAAAAATTTTAAACTCATGAGATTAGAAGGAGATACCATGACAGATAAACACATTGGAAGACGCATGCAAAGACATAAAGCTAAGAAAAAAGCATTCCTTTTTTCTATTATCAATCTTTTCTTGCTCCTTGCCCTAATCGTAGGCGGAATTTATCTTTGGAAGACTCAGTTCTCTCCTAGCAAACAATCCTCTGCAGGCAACCAAACTGTGCAATCCACCTCGAAGCCAGACTCTACCTCAACAAATGAAGAAGCTTCAAAAATCAAGTGGGTAAAACAAGACGAGCCTGTTAAGATCCCAATCTTGATGTACCATGCGATCCATGTAATGGATCCCTCTGAGGCAGCCAATGCTGGTTTGATTGTAGATCCAACTACTTTTGAAAGTCATTTGCAGGCCCTGAAAGAGGCTGGTTATTATACTTTAACCCCAGACGAAGCTTACAAAGCTTTGACAGAGAATGTCCTGCCTGAAAATAAAAAAGTAGTCTGGCTGACCTTTGACGATAGTTTGAAAGACTTTTATACCAATGCCTTCCCGCTACTTCAAAAGTACCAGATGAAGGCAACCAACAATGTCATTACTGGATTTGTCCAAGCTGGCCGTGAAGATATGCTGACGCTAGATGAGATCAAAGAAATGAAGGAAAAGGGAATGTCCTTTGAAGACCATACGGTCAACCACCCTGATCTATCAACTGCTACTGCTGATCAACAAACCCTTGAACTACGTGATTCTAAAGCCTTTTTAGATGACAATCTATCACAGAAGACGACGACTGTTGCCTATCCATCTGGCCGCTATAGCGATGCGACCTTGCAGATCGCTGAAAATCTGGGTTATAAGATGGGATTGACGACCAATAACGGCCTGGCTTCACTGTCTAACGGATTACTCTCGCTCAATCGTGTTCGAGTGAACCCAACTACTACTGCAGAAGATTTATTAAACGAAATCGCTACAAATTAATCTTAGAAAGCTTGCTTCAGACGAAGCCGGCTTTTTCTATTTCCGATAGCAACTTTTTCCAATCACAAAAAAACCAGTTCCAAAGAACTGGTGTAAAAGGTTATTTAGACTTGATATAGTTGATACCGTCTGCTTTCGGAGCAACAGCTTTACCAAAGAAGGCCGCAAGAACCACAATCGTCAAAACGTATGGCGCAATCTGTAGATAAACCGTTGGCACTTTTGAAAGAAGAGGCAACTGATTTCCAATAACGGCTAAACTTTGAGAAGCTCCAAAGAAGAGACTTGCCAACATAGCACCGATAGGACTCCATTTACCAAAAATCATAGCTGCCAAGGCGATAAATCCTGGACCTATGATAGTTGTCACAGCAAAGTTAACGGAGATTGACTGAGCATAAATAGCTCCACCAATACCGCCGAGCAAACCAGAAATCATAACACCGCAATAGCGCATGAGGTAAACATTGATTCCCAGTGTATCTGCTGCTTGCGGATGTTCTCCAACTGAACGAAGGCGCAATCCAAATTTTGTCTTAAACATGATAAACCAAGCAAGGAAAGAGAAGGCGATGGCCAAATATCCCATCAGACTTGTATGTTTGAAGAATATATCTCCTACGACTGGAATATCAGACAAAATAGGAAAATTAAATTTACCAAATGAACGCTGAATGTTGTCTGTTTGCCCCTTGTTGTAGATAGCTTTAACAAGGAAGACTGCCAAGGCTGGTGCTAATAAGTTTAGAACTGTACCACTAACGACGTGGTCTGCACGGAAGTTAATAGTTGCTACAGCATGGATAAGGGAGAAGAGCACTCCGACTAAACCAGCAGCAATCAAGGAAAGCCATGGAGTCAAGCTGCCAAAACTACTTTCGAAAGTCAGGTTAAAGAGAACGCCTGTAAATGCTCCCATTACCATGATCCCTTCCAAACCGACATTGACGACTCCGGCATGCTCCGAATAAGCTCCACCGATACTTGTGAAAATCAGGGGAGCCGCATAAATCAGCATAGATGATACTAATAAACCTAATATCGTTACGATACTCATCCTAGTTTCCCCCTTTCACTTTACCAGCTTCTTGCTTACGGTTTTTAAATAATTCAAAAACTGTCTTACCAGTCAGACGCTCAATCAGGTAATGGACGCTGACAAAGAAGATAATCGAAGCTGTCACGATATTGACTAATTCTGTCGGAATCTGAGCCACGTTCATACCTGGCGCACCGACACTTAGAACTGCAAAGAGGAAGGCTGCAAAGAGGATACCAACTGGAGAGTTTGCTGCCAAAAGACTTACTGCCATACCATTGAAACCAACGCTCAATGAACTTCCTTGTACAAAGACGTTCTGATAAGTACCCAGTCCTTCTACGACTCCTCCAAGTCCTGCAAGGGCTCCAGAAATAATCATAGACAAAATAATGGTCCGTTTAGAAGACATCCCCGCGTATTCAGCTGCATTCGGGTTCAGCCCTACAGCGCGGATTTCAAAGCCAAGTGTTGTTTTCTTCAGCATATACCAGATTAGCACGACTGCAATCAAGGCAAAGAAAATACCAATATTCATACGAGAGTTAGCTGTCAAACTTCTCAGCCATTCTGTTTGATAAATAGCATTGGCACCAACACGCTTACTAGAGTCAACACTCTGCATCACAGATTTTGGAAAGCTGCGGATAAAAGCATTTCCAACGAAGAGGACGATATAGTTCATCATAATCGTAACGATGACCTCACTCGTTCCTAAATAGGCACGCAGAACTCCTGGAATAGCACCAATGATCCCACCAGCTACTGCTGCAATCACTACAGTTGCTAGCAACATCAGAGGGCGAGGTAGGTCAGGGAAGGAAAGGGCAAACCAACCAGCTAGAATCCAACCAGCCAAGGCCTGGCCCGGAAGTCCGACATTGAAAAATCCAGCCCGACTAGCAACGGCAAAACCCAAACCAATGAGAACTAGAGGTCCCATCGCCCGAGAAATTTCACCCAAACTTCTCAAAGAACCGAATGCCGTTTTAAAGAGGGATTCATATCCCCAGATGGCATCATAGCCAAAGATAGCCATGACAATCGCTCCCAATAAAATCCCTAAAAGAACTGAGATTAAGGGAACTGCGATCTGCTGTGTTTTTTTAGACATTTGAATCTCCCTTCTAAATCTTACCACCAGCCATGAGAATACCAAGTTCTTGCTTATTGGTTTTCTCTGGAGTCACAATTCCTTGAATCTTGCCATCATGGATAACGGCGATTCTGTCAGAAAGATTGAGTATTTCATCTAGCTCAAAGCTGACAACAAGAACTGCCTTGCCCTGAGTACGCTCCTCAATCAAGCGTTTATGGATATATTCAATCGCTCCGACATCAAGACCGCGGGTTGGCTGACTGACAATCAACAAATCTGGATCACGATCCACCTCCCGAGCAATGATAGCCTTCTGCTGGTTTCCTCCTGAGAGGGCTGAAGCAGGTACATACTCGCTAGCTGCCCGCACGTCAAACTCTTTCATCAGATTGCACGCGTAAGAGTAAATATTATTGTAATTCAAGATGCCGTTTTTGCTGAGCGGCTCCTTGTAGTAAGTCTGCAAAGCAATATTTTCAGAAATGGACATCTGCAGCACCAAACCATCGCGATGGCGATCTTCAGGAACGTGGCTGACCTTCATCTCAGTAATCTGACGTGGTTTCTTACCAATCACTGACTGGTTCTTGATCAAAATTTCACCCGAGCTTGCTTTTCTAAGTCCTGTAATAGCTTGAATCAACTCGGTTTGACCATTTCCGTCAATCCCTGCAATCCCAACAATCTCACCAGCACGAACATCCAGTGAAAGTCCTTTAACAGCTGGAACGCCGCGATTTTCTTCAACGACAAGATTCTTGATTGAAAGAACTGTTTCTTGCGGATTAGAAGGTTTCTTCTCAGTCTTGAAGGAAACGGCACGTCCCACCATCATTTCTGCCAAGTCTTGGTTGGTTGCACCAGCAATTTCAACAGTTTCGATTGATTTTCCTCGACGAATAACGGTCACTCGGTCAGAAACTGCACGAATCTCATCCAACTTATGGGTAATAAGAATGATAGACTTACCTTCCTTGACTAAGTTTTTCATGATTTTCATCAATTCATCAATCTCAGATGGTGTCAAAACAGCTGTTGGTTCGTCAAAGATGAGGATATCTGCACCACGGTAAAGGGTCTTCAGAATTTCAACCCGTTGTTGTGCTCCGACGGAAATGTCTTCAATCTTGGCAGATGGATCGACCGACAAACCATATTTCTTAGACAAACGCTTAATTTCTTGAGTAGCGCGTTTCAAGTCTAAGATTCCATTTTTTGTAATCTCACTTCCAAGAATAATATTTTCAGCAACAGTGAAGGCTTCCACAAGCATAAAGTGCTGATGCACCATCCCGATACCAAGTGAGGCCGCCTTTGATGGAGAGTCCAGCTTAACTGGCTTTCCGTTTACTACAATCTCACCACTAGTCGGCTCAAGTAGGCCGGCCAACATATTCATCAAGGTTGACTTCCCGGCACCATTTTCTCCTAAAAGAGCGTGAATTTCACCTTTTCGGAGTTCCAAATTGATTTTATCATTGGCCACAAATTCACCAAAAATCTTGGTAATTTCTCGCATTTCAATGACATTTTCATGTGTCATGGCTCTTTCCTTTCCAGAATTTCATTTTATATCGATATAACCTTCTCGGACTCCTATCCTAGTAGGCTTAATCGATGCAAAGGCGTCAGAATTTAAAAATGAGCGACCCTAGTAGGTCGGATCGCTCAACATTCAATTATTTATCAGGAACTGTGATGCTACCGTCAAGGATTTTAGCTTTCGCTTCTTCAACAGCTTTTTTAGCATCTTCAGAAAGGTTGGTTGTTGTCAAATCAACACCACCGTCTTTCAAACCAAAGGTTGTAGTTTTACCACCTGGGAATTTACCTTTAGCAGTTTGGTTAGCAATGTCTTGGACAGTCTTACCAACTTGCTTCAAGCTTGATGCCAAAACAAAGTTAGATTCTTTACCATCTTTAGATTTGTATTTACCTTCTTCAGTTTGGTCACGGTCAACACCAAGTACCCAAACTTTTTCATTTTCATTTCTTGTTTCGTTGATTGACTTAGCTTCGTTAAATACTCCAGCACCAGTACCACCAGCTACTTGGTAAACAACATCCGCACCACCAGCATAGTGAGCAGCTGCAATTGTTTTACCTTTAGCTGCATCGCCGAATGAACCAGCATAGTCCACTTTAATCTTGATAGATGGGTCAACTGATTTCACACCAGCTTCGAAACCTTTTTCAAAACGTGTGATAACTGCACCTTCTATACCACCTATGAAACCAACTTGTTTTGTCTTAGTAGTTTTTGCAGCTGCAACACCAGCAAGGTAAGCTGCTTCATTATCTGCAAAGACTGCTGAAGCAACATTCTTTTGACCTTCAATCACATCGTCAATAATAACGTAGTTAATACTTGAATTATCTTTAGCAGCAGATTCAACGGCATCACGAAGGGCAAAACCGATACCAAATACTAAGTTGTAACCATCCGTAGCAGCTTGGTTTAGGTTGTTCGCGTATTGTGACTCGTCAGTTGACTGGAAGTAAGTATAGCCGTTATCTTTTGAAAGGCCATTTTCTTTCCCCCAAGCTTGCAAACCTTCCCATGCAGATTGGTTAAATGACTTATCATCAACACCACCTGTATCGGTTACGATAGCAGCTTTTAAATCAGTTTTAGCGTTAGAGCTATCTGATTTAGACGCACGATTCCCACATGCAGCAAGTCCGATTGCTGCGACAGACACTAGACCAAGACCTAGCCATTGTTTCTTGTTCATTTCTGAACCTCCTATATAAGATGTGCAACTTAGTTGCAAGTTTAATTTTGGTCAGTTGACCAGCAACAGACTCAAGTTAAGTATGTAAAAGAGTATGGAAGTAACTCCTTGACCGTCATCACGACCGTCGATTTATCTTTAGCGACCAAGGTCACTGGTAAATCCTGATTAAAAAACTCTGCCATTACTTGGCGGCAGGCACCACACGGAGAGATCGGTTTTTCCGTTTCTCCGTAAACAATTAATTCCTCAAAGTCTAAAAAGCCTTCAGAAACAGCTTTAAAAATGGCTGTTCGCTCTGCACAATTGGTCAAGCCGAAACTAGCATTTTCGACATTGACACCTGTGAAAACTTGTCCATTTTTAGCTACTAAAACAGCTCCGACAGGGAAATGAGAGTATGGAACATAGGCATTCTTCGTGGTTTCTACAACTAAATCAATCAAATTAGTAGTCGCCATTAGCCACGTCTCCCTCCATAATCGCTACACCAGAGGATGCTCCAATGCGAGTCGCACCAGCTTTGATAAAGGCAAGTGCATCTTCGTAAGAACGGGCACCGCCAGAAGCCTTGACTCCCATATCTGGCCCAACTGTCTTACGCATCAAAGCTACATCCGCAACGGTTGCACCACCAGTTGAGAAACCAGTAGATGTCTTGACAAAATCCGCACCAGCTTTCTGAGCAAGCTGGCAAGCTCTCACTTTCTCATCATCTGTCAAGAGGCAGGTTTCAATAATAACCTTAACTAAGGTTCCTTTGGCAGCTTCCACAACAGCTCGAATGTCTCTTTCAACTAAGTCAAAGTTTCGAGACTTTAGAGCACCGATATTGATGACCATATCGACTTCATTTGCTCCATTTTGGATTGCATCACTCGTTTCAAAAGCCTTGAGCTCCGGAGTATTTGCTCCCAGAGGAAAACCAATGACCGTACAGACCTTAACATCCGTAGCTTTTAGTGCTTGCGCAGCAAAACTCACCCAAGTCGGATTGACACAGACGCTCGCAAAATCGTATTTCTTTGCTTCCTCAATTAAGGTTTCAATCTGCTCCTGACTTGCATCAGGTTTCAAAAGCGTATGGTCAATGTATTTGTTTAATTTCATGTTGGATTCTCCTAGAATTAAGCGATCACTTCGACAATCTCGCTTACTGCAACGCTTTCACTACCTATTCTAACATTTTTTTGGAATTCTGTAACTAGTTCTTGAGAAATTTTTTCATTTGCGTAAATTTTTGCGACAATTTCTCCAATTTCGACTGTTTCGCCAACCTTCTTTTCAAATACGATTCCAGTTTCATAATCTAGTTTATCAGATTTGACTGCTCGTCCTGCTCCTAATCTCATCGCAAACAAGCCAAATTCCATAGCTGGAAGCTCTGTGATATAACCAGATTGCTCTGCTCTCACTTCAGCCACGTAAGCCGCTTGGGATGGTCGATACAAGTCCTCTAGATCACCGCCCTGAGCTGCAATCATCTCTTCAAATTTTTTCAAAGCTGATCCATTTGTCAGATGTTCTCTGATTTCAGAAACTGACTTCTCAACATTTGCCAAATCAAGCATAATCCGAGCGAGCTCGCAGATAAACTCCGTAATATCCTCGCGTCCTTTTCCTTGAAGGATTTCCAGTGCTTCCAAGATTTCCAAACGATTGCCAATGCTGGTACCTAAAGGCTGACTCATATCCGTAATAACTGCAACTGTTCTGCGTCCGACAGCCTTACCTAAATCTACCATGGTACGGGCTAGGACACGGGCATCCTCTAGATTTTTCATAAAGGCACCTTCACCGACGGTCACATCCAGCAAGATGCTGTCTGCACCAGCGGCGATTTTCTTGCTCATAACCGAACTGGCAATCAAAGGAATCGTATCAACTGTAGCGGTCACATCACGTAGAGCATAGAGAAGCTTGTCTGCCTTGACCAGCTGGTCTGACTGACCGATGACGGATACACCAATATCCTGAACCTGCTTGATGAAATCTTCCTGACTGCGCTCTACTTGGTAGCCCTTGACAGACTCGAGCTTGTCTATGGTACCACCCGTATGCCCCAAGCCTCGACCGCTCATCTTAGCAACGGGCACGCCAAAGCTAGCTACTAGAGGAGCCAAGATTAAGGTAACCTTATCTCCCACTCCACCAGTCGAATGCTTATCTACCTTAATCCCTGAAATGGCTGACAAATCAAACTGCTGGCCTGTTCCCACCATGGCCATGGTCAAATCAGAAATTTCCCGAGTGGTCATCCCTTTAAAGTAAACAGCCATAGCAAAGGCTGACATCTGGTAATCTGGCACTGTTCCGGCTACATAGCCCTCAATCAGCCATTCAATCTCTTGACTGGACAATTCTAGTCCATCTCGTTTCTTTTGAATAATATCAACTGCCCGCATCGTTATTTCACACTCCTTAGGATATAATAGCCTTTGTCCTTCTTGAGAGTCTCACAGTTGCCAAATACTTCTTCCATCTTGGTTTTAGCGCTGGGAGCTCCTTGTTTCTTTTGGATAACAATCGTCAAATCCCCATCCGCTAGCAAGTGATCATAGCTACCTGAAATAACCTCGTGCACCACCTGCTTACCGGCGCGAATCGGTGGATTGCTGATAATATGATGAAATTGTCCGGTCACATTTTCGTAAACATTGGACTGGAAAATATCTGCAGATACTTGGTTCGCATCCGCATTCTTTCTAGCCAAGTCTAGCGCTCGCTGATTGATATCCACGAGAGTGACTTCCAGCTCTTGCGCTTTAGCCAGAGTCAAGCCCAGCGTTCCATAACCACAGCCGACATCCAGCAGCGTTTCTTTTTTGTTAAATTCTAAGGCAGACAACAACACTCGACTGCCGTAATCGATCATTTTTTTGCTAAAGACACCAGCATCCGTTAAAAAGGTCATCTGTTGTCCTAATAATTCCACTTTTAATTCATGAATGTCATGTTTGGCATCCGGATTTTCTGCAAAATACATTTTAGTCATAAAACCATTTTATCATAAATTTTCTAGATTTGTAAATCGTTTTCATTTCTCCAAAAGTATGTTATACTAAAATCCATCATATAGGAGTAACTTATGACAAACGAATTTCTTCATTTTGAAAAAATCAGCCGCCAAACTTGGCAGAATCTGCATCGAAAAAAAAATCCACCGCTCACTGAGTCCGAGCTCAATTCTATCAAGAGTTTTAATGACAAAATCAGTCTACAGGATGTGACAGATGTTTATCTGCCTCTGACGAATCTCATTCAGATTTATAAACGTTCCAAAGAAGACCTCGCCTTTTCAAAAGGTATTTTTCTACAAAAGGAGAGTAAAAGACAGCCCTTTATCATCGGAGTATCTGGCAGTGTTGCCGTTGGAAAATCAACGATTAGCCGCCTATTGCAAATTCTCCTATCACGGACTTTTACAAATGCCACCGTTGAATTAGTGACGACCGATGGCTTCCTCTATCCTAATCAAACCTTGATTGAATCAGATATTTTAAATCGCAAGGGCTTCCCTGAAAGCTACAATATGGAACTTTTGCTGGATTTCTTAGACCGCATCAAAAATGGTCAAAACTATGAAATTCCCGTCTACTCGCACGAAATTTATGATATTGTCCCAAATGATAAGCAGGAAATCAAGGCAGCTGACTTTGTCATCGTAGAAGGTATCAACGTTTTCCAAAATCCGCAAAATGAACGCCTTTATATGACTGACTTTTTCGACTTCTCTATCTACGTAGATGCCGAAATCGAAAATATTGAGTCTTGGTATCTAGATCGTTTTAAAAAATTACTGGCACTAGCCAAGCACGACACGAATAACTACTACCATCGCTTTACGATCCAGCCTGAAGAAGAAGTCATGGCGCTGGCCCATAATATCTGGGAAACAATCAATCTGGTGAACCTATTAGACTATATTGAGCCAACTCGTAATAGGGCCGAAGTGATTTTGCACAAGGCTAAAAATCATGAAATTGACGAAATCTATCTAAAAAAATAATTTAGACTTGTCAAATCACAACTTTTCATATATAATTAGATAGTTAGTATTTTCAATGGAGGTGAATAACTTGGCAAACATTAAGTCAGCTATCAAACGCGCTGAATTGAACGTTAAACAAAACGAAAAAAACTCAGCTCAAAAATCAGCTATGCGTACTGCAATCAAAGCATTTGAAGCAAACCCATCTGAAGAACTTTTCCGTGCTGCTAGCTCAGCTATCGATAAAGCAGAAACAAAAGGTTTGATCCACAAAAACAAAGCAAGCCGCGATAAAGCACGTCTTTCAGCTAAACTTGCTAAATAATGCATCGCGCATACAAAGGAGCTCCACGGAGCTTTTTTTGTTGCTCACTGTAATTAGGAGAATGTATATGAAGATTGCTATCATCGGCTACTCAGGCTCTGGCAAGTCAACCTTAGCCCAGCAGTTAGGCCACTTCCACCATATTCCCGTGCTTCATCTGGATACGATTCGGTTTGAAGAAAACTGGCAGACTCGTAGTCAAGACCAAGTCGAGGCTGATTTAGCGGATTTCCTCAAGCGAGAACAATCCTGGGTCATCGATGGCAACTACTCCTTTGCCCACTTTGAGGAGCGCATGGCGCAGGCTGATCAGATTATCTTTATGAACTTTTCTCGCTGGAACTGCCTCTATCGCGCCTTTAAACGCTATCTAAAATATCGAAATCAAACAAGAGAAAGCATGGCATCTGGCTGTACTGAAAGACTGGATTGGGAATTCATCCGCTGGATCCTTTGGGATGGCAGGACAAGAGAGACTAAAAGTCGCTATCAGGAAGTTCGCCAGACCTATCCTAAGAAATTCATCGAATTGCGGAATCAAAAGCAATTATCAGACTATGTAAAAGAATCTGGGACAAAAGTCTAACCTTAAATATAAAAAGCGAACAAAACGGAGTTATCTGACACTCAGAATTCTGTCTTGTTCACTTTTTTGTCTAATCTATCAATTTTAAAAATTTATAATAAAGAATCCCTAAAATCAAAATCTTTTTGTCCCAGCCTCGTTCAGTCTTATTTGTCAAGAAAAATCAGAAGTATTCATCGATGAGGTAAAAAGGTGAAATTCCAACTTACAAAATTGTAAGAAAAATGAGAGAAATGTAAGCTAAAGAAATGGAAAGAAGAAACTCTTTCTTGTATCATAGGAAAGGAAAAAGGAGTATCCTATGAAAAAAATGATTGACAATAGCAGTTTGAAACTGCTTGCTATGCTTGCAATGCTGATTGACCATATCGCCTGGGTAGCTTTTCCACTGGCTACCAATATGAATATTCTCTCTCCTAACTGGCTGGCCAATAGTATGCACATAATAGGCCGCCTGGCTTTTCCAGTCTTTGCCTTTTGTATTGCGGAAGGCTATCGGCACAGTCATGATGTGAGCAAGTATATGAGACGATTGGGGCTGCTGGCTCTTATCAGTATCATCCCTTTCTCTCTGATGGGCTGGGTTACTGGTCTTGGCTTTATCATGCAAAATACGGTTGTTACTCTATTTTTGGGGCTCTGTGCTCTTTATTACAGTGATCAGCAAACAGCAACCTGGAGAAAAGTTCTAATTATTCTACTCTGTTTTACTCTGTCCATTATCGCTGACGGCGGACTGACGGGAGGAGTTTTTGGTATCTATTCCTTTGCAAAGATTAAAAACCCAATCTTCCGAAAAATTGGCGGTATCTTGGCATTGAACAGTGTGCAAATCCTAATTTTGGCCTTCAATTTCTCCTATGATGGTCTGGCTGATCTGGCTGCCACCTGTCTTCTGTTTCTCCTCGTGACCTCTTTCTACAACGGTCAAAAAGGGGCCAATATTGGAAAAGTATTTTACTGGTTTTATCCCCTTCATTTGCTCTCCCTGTCTCTGTTTCGAATTGCCTTTCTCTTATTTCTAATGTAGTTAATGAATGTATTAAAAGTTGCAGCAGAATACCTGTTAAGTTAATTTTTCTTTTGGTAAATCTAAATAATAGAGTAAAAGAGTCTGGGACAATAGTCTCTTTACTACAAAAAAGAGTTTGGGACAAAAATATTTCAATTTTTAAAAATCTTAATTATTAAGCCCTTCAAATCTATAATTAAATGCGAAAAGCGAACAAAG